>JAHDCI010000035.1 GCA_020629955.1 Myxococcota bacterium
TTCTCGGATGAGTGACGCATCGCCTCCTAACGATACTCAAACCACACGTCAGCGGCCAGATGCTCTTCGCTTCCAGTGAAGTATCGCTCGTTCGTGAAGTCGATCGCGCTCACGCCGGCTTCCTCCAGGGTGACGAGCTCACCGCCGTCCACGCGTGCGTCACCATCGTTGTCCATCCAGAGTTCGAGCTCGGAGTACACAGCATCGGCGGAGTCGATGCGTCCATCTTCGTTGCCGCCGCGCTCCGCAGCGTCGTAGAGACCGAGGGCCTCCATGCCGTCGCGGGCGGTCTCGCCATCTTCCGTGACGGTCACGTCGCCGAAGAGTTCGGTGGAAACAATCTCGCCGTCGCCATCGCGATCGAAGACCACGAAGGCATCGCCGAAGAGCCACTGCGTTCGCACTTCGCCATCACCGTTGCCGAAGTTAAAGCTCGCGCCGACCGCAATGGGCTCGATGTGAATACCGTTGTCGTCGAGGTCGAGAACGAGCGGGTCTCCGCCGCCACCATCGCGGCCGCCGTCGTCAGGCGGCTCACATACCCAAACGCGGACCAGGCGCGCCGACTCTTCACGCGCCGCTGCATCGATTCCTGCAAGAATACCCGCTTCGAACTCCGTGCGTGCGACACCGAGACGACGCTCTTCGTCTACCGTGCCGACAAACCCGTCGCAGAGAACGTTTGCGGACACGAGTTCAGGAACACTGCCCATCGCTTCGGCGCGGCCGGGGTTCACGATCGCAGTATCCGTGTTGCATTGCGTTCGTGGAGTCACCGATTCCTGCTGACGAATCGCGGTCACGGCGGCGCCGTGGCCCACGGCGTGGCCGCGTTCGAACGCAGAATCTTCCTGCGTCGGTGTTCGGTCGCAGACGCCGGCTCGGCGAAGCGCCTCCACGGCGTAATCAGGCGCCACGTCCACTCCGAAATCCACGGCGTCTTCGTACCAACCGATGACCTGCTCCTGCTCCGGAGCGTCTTCGAGAAATTCATCCGTTAGACCAGCCTCTGCGACGGCGCCTACAGATCGGGTTCGGGCGTTGTCGAGCGCCATCGCGCCAAGTCGCCGGCAGGAAACACTGGGATCCAGGGCGGCCGGGGCAACGGCGAACGGACAGGCCGCAGCGGGATCGACACCCGCGGGCGCCATCGGGTCGACCGCTTCCGGCTCCATGCCATCTGGGAGAACGATCGTCATGGCACGGTCGGTTCCGGGCGTCATCGGCTGATCTTCGAAACGCATCGCAGCAGCGCCTACGCTCGTCAGAATCTGATTCATCGCATCTTCGAATACCTCGGAGGCGAGGTTATTCCCCTCGAAGATGGCGCGACGATTTAGCACGTTCTGTCGAAACGTGATGTTTTCGACGTCGGCCGCGTTGACCATAAACGGATCCGCGCCCTCGACCGGGGTGGCTGGGTCCATCGGGTCGCTCGGTTCCCGTCCAGTCTCCACGCTTCCGGAAACGCAGGCGGATGCCAGAAGCAAAATCGCACATTCTCTCTTCACAAGTTCCTCACTTTGTCCGGCAGTCCGAGCCGGAGGCCAAACGCCGCGACACACGCGGCTTGATCGTCCCCCCAACTGAGCAACCTTCGTGCCACCATCGAGACAGCACATTGCCTGCGGCTTTTCCGAACCAAGCCACCATGAGGAGCCTTCACAATTTGGAGTCAACGTTCCCCACGGGAACAAAAGAACCTATGACAGAGTGGCGCAACGAGATCTCAACGGCGCCTCGCCATTCCCCAGCGCCGCCCTCAAACATTGTCTTTTTCACATTTTGGAGGGTGCAACACTCCGCCGAAATGTCGCCCGATGGTCTACACCGATTTGATCGGGATCTGGTTCGACTCCCTGTTCACGGAACGCAAACCCTCGCAACATCGAGCTCGTCACAGAGCGCCCGAACCCTCGTGTCCCCCACCATCGAGCCGCACAGACGCACTTGCTTCTTTTTCTCTTTGCCGACCGTCGCCACCTCTCGAATCGCTGAAAAGCGCGCCTCCAGATCCGGAATCGCAACGCTTAGATCTCGGCTGCCAATCGCCAAAAAGTCAGCGCGTTCCGCGATATCACGACAGGCCCGCACGCCATCGGCGCACTCGATCATCGCCCCCATCTGGGTGGATGACGGGGCGTACTCTCTCGCGATGGCAATAAGCTGTTCCCATCGAAGCGCGGAATCGACCCGCGGGAAAAGCAACGAAAAGCCTCCCGATGCGGCCGCGAAAAGAGCCTGCAGCTGCCGGCGAAGAATCCCGGCGTCGTCTGCGAGAAGGAGCTCGAGACCGCCATGTTGTCCCGCCCAAGGAGCCTTCTTGTCGTGTGCAAAATCAAAGACTCGAAACGTGACGGGCAGCGAACCGACGGCCGCGGCAATCGCAGCGTAGACTTGCGTTTGGCGCGTAAAACTTGGCTCCTCGCGGTCGTTGAGAAAGAGCATCTCGGAGCGCAACAGACCAATCCCAATGGCGCCTCGGGCTTTCGCGCGCCGAATCGAAGAAAGAGAACTTGCGACCACCCATCCGGAGTGCCGCTCTGAATGGGTGGTCGCGTTCGGTACTTCCGTGAGACCGAGCGTCCCGGACGGCGCATCCAACACCCAATCGCGCGCGGCGTCGACCGAGAGAAGCTCCGGGCCCAGCCCCAAAACCACAGGCACGGCATAGTCTTCCGCGAGGACCCGAAGATGATCGAGTCCAGACCGAGCACAAGCAATGCCGAGCACCCGTGGATCGCGAAGCCATCGATTCGCTTCGAACACGCCGAGGGAATCGACCCTCAGAATCCCGGGCGGTGTTCCGAGAAGGGTGCGCTCTGTGCCCGAGAGCAAAGCAAGCACGCGCTCTTGAACTTCCTGCAGCTCGAGCGCACGCGTTGATAGAGAAGCCTCTTTTTGCAATCGTTCGATCGCAGGCTCAAACGCCGCACGAACGCTGCTGGCCGCGTCATGGCCTTCTCCGGTCGACTCAAGAATCGGTTTCCAGAAGATATCGTCGGTCAACATCAGCGCCTGCATCTCAAGCAACGCACGCGCCTCTCCCTTCGCATCCGAGGCGGCATTGTACGTCGCGTCGATTGCGAGCTTGCGCGCGTTTCGTAGACGGCGGATCGGAGAGACGTTGCCGGGCGCATTCTTCCCGATGTGGGCATCCTCCAGTGAGAGCAAGGGCCCGTACGCTCGCCCCTCCCCGGCGCCCTCCCCGTACAAAGTGCTCATCGTCGGTTGTGGCTACTCGGCCTCACCGAATCCGGCGGCGAAGAGCGCAGCAATCGCTTCGACGGCCTCGACCGCGTCCTCCCCGGTCGCGCGAAGGCGGAGGGTCGTGCCTTTTGGAGAGCACAGAAGAAGCACCCCCATAATGCTCTTCGCGTTCGCGCGTTGCGCCTCGCGTTCGAGCACCACTTCTGCCTGAAATTGGCTGGCGAGCTTCACCACTTTGGCCGCGGCCCGAGCGTGGAGACCTAGCTCGTTGACGACCTCGATATCTCGCGCCGCCTGACTCATTTCTTCAGCTTGCTCCGGTGCACGTCGCGGTGTGCGACTCGAATATGATGCCCTGCCCGCTCGAGAATCTTCTGCAGCTCTTCCGTCATCGCAACGCTCCGGTGTTTGCCGCCAGTACAGCCAATCGCAATCGTCAGATACGACTTCCCCTCGGCCTGATAGCGCGGCAGCGTATTCAACAGCAGCGGCTCAAGATCCTTGAGAAGTTGCTGCGCGCCTTCGGTGGAGAGCACGTAATCCGAGACTTCCTTTTCGAGTCCGGTCTTCGGTTTGAGCTCTGGAATGAAGTATGGGTTTGGCAGGAAGCGAAGGTCGAAAACCAGGTCCGCATCCATCGGAACGCCGTACTTAAAGCCGAACGAGAGAATCCGCGTCACCATCGTCGGGCTGTCCGTGTGTTCCTTAAACCAATCGATCACGGCACGCTTCAGGTCGTGCACGGAGAGGTCGGTCGTATCGAGAACGTAGGTCGCGCGGGCGCGAAGAGACGAGAGTCGTTCCTTTTCCTTGTGGATTCCGCTTGGCACATCGCCAGCCGGCGCCAGCGGATGAGGACGCCGAGACTCGCTATAGCGCCGAATCAACACCGGCACGGAGCAATCGAGAAAGAGAACATCCGGCGAGTGTCCCGAATCCGAGAACGCCTCGAGCATGGGCTCGATCCCCTCGGTCCCCGTGCGAACATCCATGCCCATCGCGATGCGGTCGATGCCGCCCGCCTCCGAGATCTTCACGAGTTCAGAGGCAAGTGAAGGCGGAAGGTTATCGACGCAGTAGAAGCCAAGATCCTCAAGCACTCGAAGCGCGGTCGACCGACCTGCCCCGCTCATGCCCGTCACACAGATGATCTGGATGCTCACGTCCTGGAGAGTATCCAAGCGACGAGCAATGCGAAAGTCTGAAGAGCGCTCTCTGGAGCCTTGGACGAGTGGTGCTCATATATCCGCGCGGCATGACAACGAAAATCGAGGCAACGCCGACCGTTGGCAAGCCAGTTGCGCCATTCGCGGACGGGCAACCACTCATCCAAGGCTCCGCGCAGCGGGACAACACTCCACGTGCTCCAGGCGCTCGCCCCTCTCGTTCGCGCCATCGGCTGGCACGATGCGAGCTTGATGCGCCAGCTTCGCCGATGCTTACAGAGCGAGTATTTGAATCTCGCGGAAGGGAGCGGGAGCCGAGGCCAACAGAGCGAGACCGCCACCCGAAATCCGACTACCCGAATCCGACGACGGATTGCCGATTACCATTCACCGCTGCGACAATCGTTGCACGAACTCCCTCGCGCTATGTCGCCCAGTTCGTTTGAGCATTTCATTGCGCACCGCAACCTCGAGAATAACCGCCATATTGCGTCCTGGCTGAACAGGAACTTCCAAAAGAGGAATCGTGTCGCCAAGAAGATCGATCGTCTGGTCTTCGAGCCCGAGCCTCTCGTAGGGATCTCCTTCGCGATGCGGAGAGAGCTCAACCACGAGCTGCACGTGTACATCCTTACGGACCGCGGTCGCGCCGAAGAGCTCCCGGACATTGATGATTCCAACACCTCGAAGTTCGAGGTGATCGCGGAGGAGGTCGGGCGCGTGTCCAAGCACCTCGCCAGTCTTGCGCCGCACCAGCACGACCTGATCGTCCGCCACGAGGCGATGACCGCGCTCGACCAAGAAGAGCGCGCACTCGCTTTTGCCGATTCCCGATGGTCCGGTCAAAAGCACGCCCGTACCGTGCACATCAATCAGCACCCCATGACGGGTCTCCCGCGGCGTGAAGAGTTTGTCGAGCGCATCGTGGAGGGCCCCAATCACGGAACTCGATCGCGCGCCGGCGGAGGCAAGCGGCGTATCCGTTTCACGCGCACACTCGATCAACACCTCCGGAATATCGACGCCGCGCGTCACCACAACCAGAGAGAGCGATAACGCAAAGAGCGACCGGAGCCGCTGTAGGCACTCGGCTTCGTCCAACGTCTCGAGATAGCTGAGCTCGGTCTCACCAAAAATCTGGACGCGTTCTGCGGCAACTCCATGAAGATGCCCCGCGAGACAGAGCCCGTTCTTCTGCACTCGCGCATCGATCAACGCGCGATCGATGCCCGCCTCGCCCGAACGCAGAGTCAATCGCTCGTGTTCGGGCAGCGCGTCCAAAAGCTCACGAACGCGAACTTTGGCAGTATTCGGACGGGGAGGCATAATCGTCATCTTGCTTCTATCTTCCGACACGACCGTTTCTTACCGAGGCCTCTTCGCCTCGACGCTCGTGTTTCTCCTCGGGGCGACTATCGCATGTACCAAGGGCTCCGATCCAACTTCAGCCCCATCCACCATCGAGCCTTCGGGGTCGGCGGAGGAGCGAACCGTTGTGGAGGTCGAGCCCACCTGGTCAGGTGAAACGATCGGCATCGCTGCGACCGAGCTCGGTCCTGATGAACCCACCAACACGGTGCGGCGGCGGGAGCGCCTTTTCGCAGATGGCGATTGGCGCGCATCAGAGGCGTTTCTGGAGGTTCGTAGTCACTCCCGCCCCGCAGACGTTCCGGATGCGATTCTCCTTCGCCATCGCCGAGCGCAGCGCGTCGTCGTTTTTCTTCACGGCTGGCGCGGCTGTATCCGGGTGCTCTTTCACGAAGGAGAGGTGCGCTGTGGACGAGGAAACGCGAGGGAAACGGGCTGGGGGCTCGGGAACGTGTTTCGAGAAGCCGAACTGCCGACCACCTACGTGATGCTCCAATTGGCGTATCGGCAGCGAGAGGGCAGTGCAGGTCGCTACCTCAATCCAGATTTCGCAAACGATACATTGAAGGCGCTGCTCGGTGACCAACGCGATCTCCCGATCACACTCGTCGCGCACTCTGCCGGCTACGAAGCGACCTTAGCCTTCCTTCGCGAAGGACCACTCGAGACTCAAATCGACAGCGTAATCTTGATGGACGCGCTCTACGGCGGCGCCCAGCGTTTCGGCGATTGGGTTCTCGCATCACCGAACCGGAACCTCATCAGTGTTCATCGGCCGGGGTCGACGCGCGTGGAGACGCGACGGTTGCGACGCGTAGTGACTCGTCGCGGGTTAAACGTCGGGCCACTCGGCTCTGATGCGCCGGTGTGGTCGCTCGAGGTTCAAACCGGACACGTGCAAGTACCCGCGACACATCTTCACGAGACACTTGGTGCGCTCTATTCGGCGCGCGCCAACAGCGTCAGGTAGCAAGTGAGACCGCTATACTTTCGGGCACCTCGTTCGCTATACTTTCGGGGTGCAACTCATCGACCTGCTAGATGAAGAACGCATCTGCGTGGACCTCCAAGCAGCCTCAAAGGACGAGGCACTTCGGAAAGTCGCAGAGCGTCTCGTTCGCGGATTCGAAGGTGAGAAACTGAATATCGACACCGTCGAGTCCGCGCTTCGAGCGCGGGAGGAGCTCGGTAGCACCGGCGCCGGTTCAGGGATCGCACTCCCCCACGGTCGCATTTACGGGGACTTCCCCGTGCGGGCCGCTTTCTTTCATCACCGAAGGGGCATCCCTTTTGATTCGATCGACGAGCAGCCGGTCACTCTAATAATCGGCCTGCTCTCGCCGGATGGTGCCCCCGCAGAGCATCTTCGAGCCCTCGCGTCGATCTCCCGGGCGCTCCGAACGCCGGAAATCACGAAGGCTCTGCGAGAATCTGAAAGCGCCCAGGCAGTGCTTCATGCGCTTCGGTGGAGCCCTGAGCCGCAATCGAATTAGAAAACGCGCGGGTCCGAATAGAGGACCCACGCGAGATGAAACCGCTTCGAAACTACGAAGTCCGGCGCTTGGCAACGACGGTCGACTTCGCCTCTCGAACCTGTCGATCGATCTTGTCGATGCACAGGTCAATCGACGCATACGTGTCTTCGGACTCTTCGGTCCCTGCGTAACGCACGCCGTCTCCCGTCACCGAAATCGACACCTGATGAAGGTGTCGTTCCTTCGAGATCGTGACATCCGCCGAGAGTGGGGACCGAAGGAACTTTTGAAGTCGCCCGATCTTGTCGGCCGCGTACTTCTTTACACCTTCAGAGGGATCCACATGGCGGAAGCTGTAGCTGATCTTCATCGATTCTCCGTTTCAAAGGGGTGCCCCGGCGAAGTGCCGGAGGACAATTCGGTTGAGTTGTGCGTTGCGTTCCGGAATTGAAACGTTTGACGCAAAGCGACGATTCCGCTGAGACGAACCGTCGGAAATGAGATGTGGAGGCGGCGCGAAGAAGTGCGCGCAAGACCGCAGTTCGAGCGAGCGCTCAAGCCGGGAGAGAAACTCTGAGTTCGAGACAATCAGAAGTACTTCTTTCGCTGACTAGAGCTAAGAATACCCAGCATCTCTCGGTACTTTGCCACGGTCCGGCGTGCGATCTTAATGTCGTAAAGTTCGCCTAGTTCGTCCACAATGGCTTGGTCGCTTAAAGGCTTCTTGGGATCTTCTTTCGAGATGAGCTTCTTGATCGCCTGCTTCACGCTTTCGGAAGCAATATCGCCCTTGCCCTCGCGTTTGATCGCGCTGTTGAAGAAGTACTTCAACTCGAAAATGCCGCGTGGGGTGTGAACGTACTTGTTGCTCGTTACACGGGAAATGGTGCTCTCGTGCATCTCCACCGCTTCAGCGACATCCCGTAGAATCATCGGCTTCAGAAAATCGATTCCCTTTTCGAAGAAATCGATCTGCTTTTCAACAATACACTCTGTGACCTTAATGATGGTCTTCCGGCGCTGATCGATGCTTCGAATCAACCACTGGGCAGAGCGAAGCTTGTTCTGGATATACTCTTTGGCCTTCGGGTTGTCAGCCATCGCCGCCCGATAAAAACCGCTGATCTTCAGCTTCGGCATGCCATCGTCGTTCGCGACAACAAAGTACTCGTCGCCGACGCGATGCACATACACATCGGGAGTGATGTATCGAGGCTCTTCGCTTGCGAAATTACGGCCTGGTCGGGGTTCGAGCTCTGCGATGACCTGCGCGATATCGTAGACCTCTTCGACCGGAACCTCGAGCGCCTTCGCAATCGCGCTGTACTTGCGCTTCTCTAGGTGAGGGATGTGATCGTCGATGACCTTCATGACGAGCTCGTCCATCCCAAAGTGCTCCGCCTGAACACGAAGGCATTCCGATAGGTCCCGGCTGCACACGCCGATGGGGTCGAAGCGCTGCATCATCTTGAGCACTTCTTCGGCATCTTCCGGGTGGAGCCCCGCTTCTTCCGCAAACTGCGGTACAATATCGTCGCGCTCTACCCCGTCGACTCGCAAGTAGCCGTGGTCGTCAAGGTTCCCAAGGACCAACGCGCCAAAGCGCTCCTCTTCCTCAATGAACTCGCCCATCCGCATCTGCCAGGCAAGATGTTCGGTCAGGCTGTCGCCTCGACTAAGCGTCTGGTCAACGCCGGGCATTTCTTCGCCAGAGCCACCCCGATAACTTGGCATGGGCGACTGAAGCGAGTGATTCGCTAGATATTGCTCCCAATCGATTTCATCACGCTGTTCACGCGTGGAATCCTCGGTCGCATCACGATCGTCTTTCGCGATCTGCTTATCGATGGTCGGCGCGTCGTCCGAGACGGAGATTTCGCGGGCATCTCCACCATCGAGCGAATCCTCCAGGACCGGGTTTTCCAGAAGCTCTTCTTGGACGAGCTCCGCGAGCTCCATCCGGCTCATCTGCAGCAGCTTAATCGCCTGCTGAAGCTGGGGCGTCATCACGAGCTGCTGTGAAAGTCGAAGCTGTTGCTTAATCTCCATCGGTATTCCTGACCTTGGAGTCTACACGTCCGAAGCGATGGGGTGTGAGAGAACTTAGCAAAAAAGTGATTCTGTCATTTTCGAATCGGCACGCCTCCCTTGCGAAGCGCACGTCGCGCTCCAGGAAGGGGGGGGACACGGAACCGCGATGCCAATCCAACACGGGCGCTTCTTCGTCGAAAAAAACCGCCGGCAGACCCTCAACGGCCTAAGTCAGGTTGCGCGCCACGCCCCTCGTGAGGCGCGTCCAGAAGCTTGGAGTCTCGGCGTAAGTGAGCGATGGACCTCCCTCATGCTTCATGGGGAGGCCTTCTTTCATGCAGCCGCCTGGGCCGCAGCAATATCTCGCGAACTCGAGTGCGTTGCGATCGCGTTTATCGCGTTCGAGGGAACTTGGGGGTGGGACAGTTTTGATCGGGGACACCCGATCGCCGCGCGGGAATCGCATGACCTGCCTGCCCCCGCTCTACTGGGAGACATTCCGCAAGCCGCGAAACAACTGGGCCTACCCGAGTGGGAGCTGAGAGCCTATTCGATGGGCGACCCCTGCATAGGTCTTCGGGGCGACGCGCGCTCGATGCGGCTTCGAAACGCTCTCCGAAACTATCGCGTCCGTCAGCCCGATGAAGAGCCGCCCTGGTCCGACCAAGGATTTCGCGGCTTGGTACGGCGCGTCTGCCCGGGAACAGAAGAACGCTCACAAACAACAATTCTCGAGCTTCCCTCGGCCGAAGTGATCGATCTGAGGTGGGGCCGGAGGCGTCTCGATCCGGAACGAGCGCAGGTTACTTTCTTCGACCCAGCGGCATTTCGTGCCCGATGGCTACAGACCTCATGACGCTCACATGAGCTGGGCACGTTCCACGTCGCGAAGCCCCGCGGCGCTGGCCTCGCGAAGGACATCGCGGAGCGCTCGAAGTGGACCATGCACACGCGACTCTTCGGAAGCAGCACGCTCCCGAAGTTCATCATGCCGGCTCCGAAGGTTCCGCTCGGACTGATTTCGCAGACTGTCGAGCACTTCCCCAAGTCCATCCTTGAGGAGCTCCCGCGGATCCGCTCGCATCACCTCAAACGCATTGATAATCGCTTCTCGCTCAAGCGTCGCGGACGGCAAAACATCATCGAAGAACTTCCGCAACGTACCGCCTGCGAGCACTCCGAGTTGAAAGCCGAGGAATCGCTGAATCGGCGTGGCTACCGCGCTCCGGAGAGCGTCGGCGCTGGGAGTTCCGATGGGCGCAAAAATCGTTCGAAGCTCTCCCGCGATTCTCACCTCAGCCGCTCGCGCCGCCTTTTCGAGACGTTGCTCGAGGAGCCCTTGAAGGAAGATGCGGTCCTCGGCGTGCACGCCGTTGGTCGTCAGTCGATGGGCGCGCGGACGAACGAAGGAGAGCACCTCATCCGCGGCCTCTTCAAAAGCCCGCACCAAATCGCGATCAAGAATCCGCACCGCTTTGTCGATGGCCGCAGCAACCTCCGAATCGAGTTGTAGGAGGCGCTCAATCCGTTCCGCGATCTCTTGAGCCTCGTCGAATCGCGCTTTGGTCTGCGCCTCCGCGACCTCGAGGGCCTGCCCGAGACTTTCCACGAGGCGCCCAGCGCAAGCGGCGTGCTTTAGGACCCGAGAGCGCGCAAAGACCTGTGCTTCGAGGGTCTCTACGACGTCAACGAACCCACTCGCGGCCAGGGCTTCCGAGTCATCCTTCAGCTTCGCTTTCAGCGCACGCTTTGCGCTAAGCGACACGGGCTGAACGGAGAACCCGTCGCGTAAAACGGAGAGCACCTCCTGAAGTTCGCCTTCCTTCAGGCGGTCGCGCTTGTTCAACACCGGAACGATGAGACGGCCCTGCGCACGAAGACGCTCGTGCATTTGGGTCTCGCTCATTTTCCCCGCCTGTGCGGCGTCGAAGACCCAGACAACCGCATCCGCACGGCGAGCCGCTTCTTGCGCGAGGGATTCGTGAGCTTCGTCGCCCGCATTGGTGCCCGGAGCGTCCAGAATCCACACGCGGTCGAGGGTCTCGCTCGGAAGAATGATCTCAACTCGGTCGATGCCGACCGCTCCGCTCGCGCCCGAATAGAGCGCTTCGGCTTCTTCGAGCATTTCCTTGAGCGCGCTATATTCGCCTTCGCGCGTCGACCCATCTCGGAACACGATGCGGACTCTTCGTTTCGAGCCGCCACGGAGAACATTCAGCGTCGCAGTCGTCGGAACGATGCCCGTCGGCGCGACATCATCACCGATAAACGCGTTAATAAGCGTGGATTTGCCCGCGTTGAACTCACCGAGGACGGCAAGGAGGAGAGGTCGCTCGAGCTCGTCTTGAAGGCGAAGCGCCTGCGCGTGAACCTCCTCAAGACCATGCTCGACCGCGAACGCGTCAACGGCATCGATCGCTCTTGAAAGCTCAATCTCGCCCTCGCGCTCCCAATGGAGACGTAGCGCGCGTTCGCGAAGCGAGGTCGCCTCGTGCCGATCGGGGTGCGCCGCGTCGTCCACCAATGACGCGTGCAGATCGAGACTGATCAGCGTTCCCTCGGCGTCCTTCGCGTGCAACCTCCGTTTGGCGCGAGCGAGATGCGCGCGGGCCTCGGCGTCAAATGTGCTGGGGACGTCTTGGCCATCACGCCACGCGATAGCGGCCGCGAGGGCTGGGTGCTCCGCGTTTAACGGACCTACGAGCGCACCAACCCATTCCCGTGGGACGCGTCTCGCGGCGTCCGCGAGCGCCTCTTCATCGCCGCTTGCGGCCAACGCCTCGATGGCCTCCTCGAAAGCACTGGCGTGTACGAGCGCGCGTCCAAGGGCGGACAGCCCCTTGGGACCCGCGCCCTTGGCAACGGCTTCGCGCGCGTGGCGCTCTGCTTCCGAGAGCATTCCGGCGGAGAGAGCGTCTTCTGCAAGCTCGACAAGCGCTTCGACTTCGCCCTGGGCTGCCGCGCGCTCGAAGAAGGTTTTCGCGGAGCCTCCCAGACGACGAAGCGCTCGCCCTGCACGAAGACTCTCCTGACCGGTTAGCTCCGCGGATTCCAAGCGGAGCGCGGTCGCCGCCGCATCAACCCGGTCCCCCGTATCGGCTTGGGCCTCGAGAAGGGGCAGCAGCAGATCTTGCCGGGTCGAATCGAGCGCGAGCGCCTTTTTCAATTCGCGGGCGGCGCGGTCGGCTCGACCCAGGCCCCACTCCGCCCAGCCCATCGTGGCACATGCCTGAGCGTACGCTTCGGGAGCTCCAGACGCGAGCATTCGAGATGCTTCACGCGCCGCATTCAGAGCTTCCTCGTGGCGCTGCAGCCGAAGCGCGACCTGCGCGAACCAACTAGCGAGATGGGCATCTTCCGGCACTTGAGCGCGTGCATCGGAGAGCGCCTGATAGACGCCTTCGTCGTTGTTCAGCCCTTCGCGCGCCCGAGCGAGCCCGACCAGCGCGCGAGGTAGCTCTCGCTCCCCAAGGACATTTAGAAAGACGCGCTCTGCCTGCTCGAACTTCTCAGATTCATTGAGGGCTTCACCGCGCTCAATGGCCCCGCGAAGGTTGTCGGGCAGCAGCAGAACATCGTCGATGAAGCGCCCGAAGCGCTCGAGAAGTCCCACCGGCGCCGATTAGGTTCGCTCGACGACTTCGCCTTCAGAGACCTCTTCGCGAGCCGAGGGCCCAGCGTTGTCGAGCTGACGTGGGGTGACGTTGATATCGTCGTCCGCGTTCAACCCTCGCTTGAGGTTTCGGATCCCCTTACCAATGCCCTCCCCGATCTGTGGAAGTCGCTTCGCCCCAAAGACGAAGACAACGATCACGAGGAGGATAAGGAGTTCTCCCATTCCGAGATTCGGCATAGTTGCCAACGTAGCCCCGAAAGGGGTCAAGCACAACCGGTTGATTCGAACGCCTCCTCGGCGCTCAAGGTAGGGTCCCTTCGCGATCCCTCGCGTTCGAAAAGCCCCTCGGGTTTCCCCGAGCCGATTCCACGCTTGCAGGGGGATTTGGCCGCTCTTTTGAGGGCCAATCGTCATCGCACGGGGTGCATGTCGACTTGATGCCTACCCCATGCCCGCCTGATTGTTCGCGATGGCATCCGCAAAAGCTTCCCGATCGAGATTTCGATAACAGCGCGCAAGAGGCCCGCGCAGCTCAGGGCGCAACTGCGGTTTGTTCCACCAAGCTTCGTGCGCCCAGAGGAGCGCGATACCGTAGGCGTCGTTTTCGAGCGCTCCCCGAATGTCCGCGAGCGAATCCTCGGTCTTCAGCGGCGAAGGAAAAAAGCTATCTTGAGGCGCCATCACGCCAACCGGCGCCACGGTCGAGTCGTAGTACGTATAGCCACCTGGCACGAAGGTGTTCAGGGTTGTCTCGAAGGAGGGCGCCTCAGCTGCTGAGATCGGGCTGCCGAGAAACGAGCGAATATTCGCGTCGCCTGCGGGGCGAGATAGTGAATGTTGTGTGAGCTGCGCCAAGTTTCGCATCGCGCTTTGGAAATCGCCACCGAGAGTCTTCAGAAATCGCCCATCTTTCGAAAGTTCGATAACGGCCTGGGGCGTCTCTAGTTCGGGCGCCAGCTTCAAAAGAACGAAACGCGTCTCGCCACCGCCGAGGCGCCCGACTCCAAACTCCACATACTCCGGAAGCAGCGCGCGCTTTCGGCGAGTGCCGCTGGCAATGTCGAGGATCTCCGGAGTCCACGTAAAGCTCAGATCGCTCGCTGGATGCATCCGCGCCGCGGACGGATCGCGCCGAAAGGTCGCGCCGGCGCTCGAAATGGAAAGTTCGAGAAGCTCGACCAGTGCCGGATCGATCTCGCCGTAGCTCTCAACAAGCGCTTTCTTTGTCACTCTCGCTCCTCGCGCATCGGCCGGGTCATCAGCCACTCAAGGGCTTCTTTCGCCGGCTTGTCCTCGTAAATCACGCGATACACTTGATCGGTGATCGGCATATCGACATCGAGGCGTTCCGCGAGCGCTCGCGCACTCTCCGCCGTTTTGACACCTTCGGCGACCATACCGAGCTCTTCGAGAACCTGCGCCAGCGTTTTCCCAGCGCCGAGAGCGAGACCTACGCGGCGATTTCGAGAGAGGTCACCGGTGCATGTCAGGACCAGATCCCCCATGCCGCTCAGACCAGAGAGTGTCATGGGGTGCGCCCCAAGCTTGACCGCCAGGCGGGTGAGCTCAGCGAGACCGCGCGTAATGATCGCCGCCCGCGAGTTATGTCCCAGCCCCATGCCGTCCGCGATTCCGGTGGCGATCGCGACGACATTCTTCAGCGCCCCACCGACCTCGACACCCACAACGTCGTCGGTGGTGTAAACCCGAAGGCGATCCGTATTAAAAGCGTTCGCCACCCTCGCGAGCACATCCGGATTCTTGCCGGCGATGCTCACCGCGGTCGGCACCCCGCGAACCACCTCGCGAGCAAACGAAGGTCCGCCGAGATAGGTGAGGTGGCCGTGAATCCTCTCGGGGAGGACCTCTTCGAAAATCTCGGAGACGAGCTTCAAAGAACCTTGCTCAATCCCTTTGGTGGCGCTTAGAAGCGCCGCGCCCTCCGGAATGTGCGGTGCGATGTCTTCGAGAACCTGCCGATTCGCGGCGGTAGGGACCGCGACGACGATAAGGTCCGCTCCTTGAAGCGCTTGCTCGAGGTCACCGGTGGCACTGAGCGCCTCAGGCAGCTCAAGGTCCTTCAGGTAGTCCGGATTCTTGCGGGTGAGGTTGATAAACTCCGCTTGCTCGGCCCTTCTCGACCAAAGCCTCGTCGGGTAGTTTTGGGCCGCGAGATGAGCGGCGAGCGCGGTTCCCCACGAGCCGGAGCCCAGCACCGCCACGCGGGGCGTGTCGTTCGTTCCTTCGGTCATCGCGCGAGTGTACACAATCCGTGACCGATTTTGAGCAGTCGCTGCTGAACTTAAACAACACCCTTCACCGACACTTGAGCGACACTTGAACGACGGAGTCACTCAGGTGATTGGGTGAATACACGGCGAAAAGGTCGCAACGAAATGAGACGATGAGAGGAAGCGAACCCCCTTTCGGTTAGATTTCGTGAGAAACTCGATGGCGCAGTCCTCGCTCGCTGAAGATGGCCGACTCTCCCCTAACCCATTTTGAGGTCCAGCTTGTCCATTCGCTTTCTCGCCCTACTCCTCTGCATTGGCCTGACGCTCAGCGCGTGCGGAGACGATGATGGTTCATCCGACAGCGGTCTGAGCGACAGCGGCTCGAGCGACGCGGCGGGGGAGGACGCCAGCGCGGACAGCGGTGCCGATTCGGGCGCCGACGCAGCCGGGCCAGACGCTGGAGGGGACGCCTCCGCCGAAGATGCCGGAGAGCTGGACGCCGGCCCCGACGAATGTCCGGAAGACGACTCGAAGCGAGTCCCAGGCGCGTGCGGTTGTGGCGTTCCCGATACCGATACGGACCTCGACGGACTCGCAGATTGCGAAGACCCCGATCCCGAGGAAGCCTTCGCGACGCCGATGCTCGGAGAGGCCGGCTCTCGCGGGCCAATGGAGCTTCATTCGAAACGTCTCGCGGCCGGAGGCTGGGATGGCCGTCTTTACTTCGGCCTCATCAACCGGAATGTCGGAGGAGCGCTACAGACGACCTACACCGCAGAGCTGCTCCGGCCAGAGACCATCCAGCGGGATGAAAACGGTCGCCCGCTCCTTGCCGAAGCTTTCGCTCCCCGCCTCGAGTTTGAAAACGACACCGCCGATCACGGCTTTCACGTCTCGTTCTGCGCCGACCAGCGCTACGCACAGAATCCGTATCCCTCCAACGCGGATGGTACCGCCAACCCGAACGGCGACCATGAGACCTACCGGCTCGGAATCGTGGGCATGGACAACGGTCCCGAAGACGAGCGGCTCAAGATGGGCTTCGGACACGTCGTTATCGCAAATCCGCGGAGCGAATCGGCGAGCATCGTACGCGCGCGTCTCGATGGGGCGCTCACCGAGATGCGAACGGGATCCGGCGCATTCCTCAATCACTATGAACCCTCGGTAACTCCAGACTGCCGGGTTGTGGTGTGGCACGGCCGGGTGAACAACGACACGCGTTCCTCGGCGAGCGTCGCGATGTACTCCTACAACGAGACGTTTCGCGTGGGAGGCTGGTCGGCCCCTCGCTCGATCTCCGATATGCATTATGTGCACGGCGCCGGTGCGCCCAGCGAAACCATCGTCGCGGGCGTGCCCTTTTCGGAGCGTTATCCAGTCGCTGCCGAGCCGATGCGAAGCTACGACGGCTCGGTCATTCCGGAAGGTCAATACCTCGTCGGCCCCTACCCCTGGATTAGCTTCGACGGAAGCGAGATCTTTTTCCCTACATCGATCAACTTCGACGGTCCCGCGCGCTCCGCCGTCACGGCCGTTGGTCAGCGAACGGGCTGGGCCCTCCGGCACCTCGACGGAGCCATCAACCCGTCGCGTTCCAACCTGGTCCCGGACGGGAACGCTGTCATTTTCGCAAACCAGCCACTTGGCGTCGAAGTCCGCAACGCGTACCAGGCGACCACGCTTGGCGATGGCCGCGGGATCTCGAACAACGGCTATCAGCGCTTGTTCATCATCCCGATCGGGTTGAGCCAATCGATGTGGACGAGCGAGGCGCTCAACGGACCGGATATCTTTCCAGAAACAAACCGCGCGGGGCGCTACGCGTTCTTGCTCTCGCATAGCGGCCGATACGCCGAGGTCGACCTTCATCAGGCGGAGGATGCTCACTACGTGGTTTACCTTCCGATGAACGAGCAAATGCACCGCGACGCAGCCCTCAACGCACGAATCCTCGGCGGCGAGTTCACTCCCGCTCAACGTTGGGCGCAGCGCAGGATCGCCCTCGCATTTGCGACCGACTCCACTCCCGACGTATCGGGCAGCCATCTTCATGCCGCACTTCGAGACGGCGCTGCATTTCCTTACGAACACAATGACGCCGTTGGAACCTTTCAGGCCGCCGTCGATCGCTATCGCTCCGACGGGACTTCGCTCGGTGGCGCAGCCGTCGCGGGCGATCGCATACACGGAATCATCGGCAACGCCATCTACTTCCCCGGTGGCAGCTCCGTTCGCTCCACGCTGCCCGCAGCAGCTCAAACCCGCCTCAATCGTCCTCGCGGCATGAGCGCCCAGCTGTGGGTCAGGCGCACGCATGCAAGTGATTTTGACCTCATGAGGGTGGGCAACCTTTCGCTCAGAACCGCCGGCGGAATTGTCGAAGCGAGTGTTGGCGAAGCTCGAATTTCCGGCAGCGCACTTCCGATGGACGAGTGGACGCACCTCATGCTCGTCGTTCGAAGTGGGATCGCGACGCTCTATCAAAATGGCGAAGCCGTCGGCAGCGACGCAGGGATGTTCTCTGCGGGAGCGAGTCTCGTCGTCGGGCCGAGCGATAGCACCCTCGATGACACGCTCTGTTTGATCGACGAGGTGGCACTCTCCGACCTGCCAAGGGAGGGCTGGGAGATTCAGGATGCAGCGCTCCGCGTGGTGCGCCGCTCTCCGGATGCCCCGGCGTGGGAAGGTGAACTCCCAGATGACCTTCAATCGCTCTCGACCGAGCTTCCGGTGGGGCACGGCTCTCCATCCAGCGCTCAGGTTGCGCTCGGAAGAGACCTCTTCTTCGACACCATTCTCTCGCGCGATGAAGAACACTCTTGCTCCACTTGCCATCAGCCGGCTCGCGCATTTACGGACGGCCTACCCCAGTCCATGGCCCTCGGAACAACTCCTCGAAACTCACCGGCGGTCATTAACCGGCTCTTCGCACAGCAGCAGTTTCTTGATGGACGCGCCGCGTCACTCGAAGCGCAAGCTCTTGAACCCCTCGACGATCCGCTCGAACTTGGAATTGGCCTTGAGAACGCACTTGAGCGCCTCAACAGCGATGCGGAGTACCGCTCGCGATTCGAGGAAGCCTACGGGCTGGACGGCGCTCCGATCGGTCCAGCGCATCTCGCGGGCGCAATCGCATCTTACGAAAGGACATTGGTCTCAGCGGGCTCCCGTTTCGACAGCGGACACTTCACACCACTCGAGCTTCAAGGACGCGGTCTCTTCCTCGGACGGGCACGATGCTCAAGCTGTCATCGCGGCCCCAACCTGAGCGACGAGCTTTTCCACGCGATCGGCTTCGACGCACGCCTTTCGGAACACGAGGGACGCTTCGCCATCACCGGGCGCGAGAGCGACCTCGGGCGCTTCCGCACGCCGACTCTGCGCGAGGTCTCCCGCACCGCCCCTTACTTCCATGACGGCAGCGCAGAGACGCTCGCGGACGTAATCGAGTTTTACAACGATGGCGGCGATGAGGTTCATCCGAACCGCGACTTTGCCATTCAACCTCTCGGTCTAAGCGAAGCGGAACAGCGCGCCCTGGTCGCATTCCTTGAAACACTCGAAGGCTCGACCTTAGAGGACGAATCCGGCGCAATCGTCGCTGCGCCGGATATCGGAGGAGCCGGCGCCCCTGGAGGCATCTGGGTCGTCGGAGTTCGACTTGAGGGCGCCTCCGCAGTACTTCGCAACGAAGCCGGCGACGAACTTGCGACCGTCGCAAACGAAGCGATGACCTATAGCGACTCCGTAACGCCTCCAGGATGGGCGGGCGTCTGGGAGCGGCTTACGTTCGCCCCTCCCGCGTCTGTCGAAAGCGCCCTCGACGCTGGTGATACGGTGTGGCTCGAGATTCAGCGTGAAGGCACTCGTTCAAGGCGTGCCCCGCTTCGGCGTTAGAGTTGCTGGCGTAACCGCTCCAAAGGAACTCCTATGAAACCCGTGAGAACAAGCGAGTGCTATCACTGCCGGGGCACCGGAACGACCTGGCGGCCCCTCATCGAGGGGCAGCTTGGGAGCACGGCAGTGCCCGAAATCGTCGAGGATTCTGTGCGTATTCTCGAACTTCAAGAGGAACGGTCGCGAGTCCTTCACTCGTCCTGCAGTGTTTGCGCCGGTTCGGGCAGGCTGGACGAAGAGGACCGCTTCTCGACAGGATTTCGGGTCTTCGAATCCGAATAAGCGTTAGCTGGCTGGCGCGATTTCAACTCGCATCAAGAGCTCTTCGAGACGTTCAACAACGTCGGGAACGCCATCGGGGGCGAGCGCGTCCGAGAGCCTTCGGGCATGCGCCATCTCCAGGCGCCGCAGTTCACGGGCTGCCTCGACGCTCACACCGACATGTTCTTCCCAGTTCACAGGCGGCGTTGAAAAGGTGGAGTCCGAGAACACGCGCCGCTGCCGCTCGACAAGATGCTCGCCGATCGTCTCGTAACGAAACGCGGTGCCGGCGACGTTCTCGTCCGCGGCCGGGGCAGAGCCATCAACACGGACGATCCGCTGCGCCCCCCCGTACGAGGGCCCGCTCTGGGCGGAGTAGGCGTAGACCACGATATTGGTCGCGCGATGACGCAACACCCATTCCCAGCCCTCTCCTTCTTCCGGCTCTCTCTCGTCCTCGGCATGCCCCGTATCCACGAAACCGAAAAGCGTCGAAAGCCGGAAGCGAAAGTCGATAGGAGAGCGAGCGCGGGGGTCGTCGAGTGGGAAGAAGAGCGTCCGTGCGTAGAGCTTATGACCCGAAACTCGCGCACCTTGAAGAAGTTCGAACTCCGAACCTGCCTCGTCTCGCAAAGCGCGGAGTTCAACCTCATCCAGTGCCGTCCGGTGCGAGAACGTTCGCTCATAGTCGACGAGGGCATCCAGAGGAGTCACCGGGGGTCCTTCGGCAGAAGTTTCGCCGAGGCGCACTTCCGGAGCCTCGTCGTGGTCATGTGCAGGAGTTTCCGAAGACGGCGACGAACCACAAGCGGTGACGATCGCCGCCACTCCAGCCGCCCACCGAATGGTTCCGTTCGCCACGATTCATCCTACGGCGGAGGGTGCGCCATGCTTCCCTATCGGAGTTCGAGAATAGGCCGGAGCCTCGACTCGGACGCAGCGAAGGTGACGTTCAGATCCTCACGGCGCACATAAATTTCGCCTTCGATTCCAGTCGGCGCGCCAACCAGAATCACAATATCACGAGGTTCTTCACCGCCCTCACCCCGGCGCAACTCGACGCGCGCCCGCGGCGGATTGAGCCCCTCGGATTCGAGTGCGGGACCGTATCGCACGGCGTAGCGCGCCGAGAGCCCTTCCATGGACTGGCCGAGCGCTTCACTCGCCTCGACCTCGAGTGCTTGATCATCCCGAAGAAAACGCTCTCCGTTATGCGTCAGCGCGATGGTCCCCGCTTCGTTGATCACGGTCATGCGATCGATGAAGAGCACGTCGGTATCGAGCTGGCGAAGCGACGCCAGAGGCCTCATCGCGCGGTCCACAAGGCTTCCGGAGACCGTGAAGACGGTGGGGTCTTCTCCGGCACGAGCGAAGCGTCGACGCGTTTCCTCACCGGGTACTTCGGCGCCGATTTCGACCCGCAGTTCGGTCCCGTCATCGAGTGTCGCAGAGACCCGCGTCGCGTCATCAAAGCCGTGCATTGGCGCGGCGCTATCCGCGACGAACTGATCGATGGTGAGTCGAGCAATCGCGCCCGCCAACTCGCGCGTGTTTTCGCGATCGGCCGCCATCTGAACCGGCTGCGTCACTTGCCATCGACCATCCTCCAGCGCGACCTCTTCCCGAACCGAGCCCCGCTGCACAACCAACTGTTGCACATCCGATGCCGAGTGTTCGTAGATACGTCGGGGGCGAAGGTGTATGGCGCTTGGGCGCATCAAGGACCAGAGCGCGGCGCCAAAACGGAACACTTCGCCGCCACGCTCCGCGTAGCACGAACCATCTCCGGTGAGCTCGCCTCCAAAAAGAACCAGCTCTTCGCGGCTGCCATCCGTTCGCTCGATACGGATCGTTCGCCCCCTCAAAGGCTCCGTCGCTTCTTCGCTACGGACACGAACATCGCTGGCTCGAGACCGACGGATGGCTTGGAGCCATTCTGCAAGCGCCCCCGCATCGACCTGCCCAGAGCGCGCATTCTCCCCACGCGTGAGCGTGTAACGGAAGACATCATCCTCTCCCTTTTGGACCGCGAGCGTTGCACTCGCGTCACTGAGCTCAAGAGAGGCAAGCTCGAGATCGTTGGTCGTGACCGGGCGCATCTCTCGCCATGCATCGAGCCCCTCGATCATCGGATCGAAACGGCTGGCGAGCACACACGCGGTTTCGGCCCCTTCTTCGTCAACGCGCATCTTGCGCTGAGTCGGATCGGAGCACAGTTCTCCGACCACGATTCGCACTTCGCGTGCTTCGTGAGCCGCCGTCGCGGGTACCTGCGCCGTCGCCTCAAGCCACGTCTCTCCAAGGCCTTCGTCGCCGAGGAAGCGTGATGCTTCAAGATCATTCATGGCCTGGATCGCGGCTTCGACAGCGCTTGCGGAGAGGAGCACTTCTCCAGCTTTCCACGTGCTATTTTCTCGCCTCAGGTTCAGCGTCCCACCGATCGCTTCGCCCCGAAGCTCGAGCCCTTCCGCGAGCACGACACCTTGGGTGAGAAGGCGCTTGGTTCGCCAATGACCAGGTTCGTGATCGAGAGCCTCAAAGACATCGACCCCAACGACATGCACCTGATCGCCCGCCATCATGTAGACACCGGATTCGGTCGGGTCCTCGTTCCCGAACGCGACGCGAACTTCTTCGCTGCCAACCTCGAACGTGGCGCGAACCCGAGGCGCTTCCAGTCCAAAGCGCTGAATATCTTCGTCGCTCACAGATTGCAAAGTTCGACGAGAGTGCGCGAACTGAAGCGAAGAGAGCATCGAACCGATGGTGTCCGGATCGGCTTCGGCGTTAACCGGTGAGCGCATCTGCCAATCGCCGATTGGATCACTATCGTTTTGGCGTTCGCGGCGAAGTTCGATGCGCTGTCCTTCGCGAGAGATGCTGATGGCGTTTACGCGATTGCGGACAAAGCGTGGAAGCAGCTGCTCTCGGGTGTCCGCGAGTTCGCCCGAGGTCAGGCTGTGGCGTTCAACGAGAAGGATATACGCCGTAAGGCCCAGCGCGATGACGAGGAGGATGATGGTCGAGAGTCGGTTCATCTTATTGCCTCCGCGTCCAATAGACGTAAGCACCAAGAAGGAGGATCAAGAGCGGCAAGACGACGAAGAGCCGAAGCGCGACACTGCTAACATCCTCCTGGCTCATGCTCATCGAGCTCGCAGCGCTTGTGCGCGGCGGAATACTGATCAACGCGTCACGCTGGGTTAGCCAACCAACGCTCGACATCATGAGGTCGAAGTTCGCAAGCTGAGGCTCCATCAAAAGCCCGGGGTCGAGCCACTGAAGGTCGCCAATGACAACGATACGACCTGCCCGCGCCCCGGGCTCTTCGCCGACCGTTGCGGACTCTTTCGCAACCGCCACGGACACAGGGCCCGCAACATCTTCCGGACCCGCGCTCAAATCGGCATCCATCGTAAGGCCCGCGATATCGAGCTCGGCGAAACCTTGCTCGGAGGTGGTGAGGAGAGCGACGGCGCTGCTGCCCTCTTCGATTCGAACGCTCCTTGAACCGGAGACGGCAACGCCGCCACCGCGTCGGCGAACGGCGTCGGTCAGCGGGTGTTCTTCGACGCTGACGCGGAAAAGGTCTGCCGGGCTCTGACCGAGCACGTTCGAGAAATCCATCTCGAAGACGATGCTCGGGTCGAGGAGAATACCGAAATCGGCGAGCGGTCCTTCGAAACCCGTCGGAGCAACAGCGTCTCGCTCAAGCACCGGATCGAGCGCGAGAAGCACGTTGCCACCCGTGCGAACGTAGTCGATGAGCGCTTGCGCTTCCGCTTCCGCGTATGCGCGTTGCGGACCGAGGACAAACACTGCGTTGCAGCTATCGGGAACTTCCGAAAGACCCACCGCCGGCAGGTCCTCGATGTTCATATTCTCCCGCTCGAGCTCTTGACGCATCACGTATGCGGCGCGCTCCCCTGTGGGCGCGAGCTCCCCTCGACCCGATGCGAAGCAAATCGTCGTGGATTCGCCCGAAAGGACCTGAACGATACCGCCGGTGAGCGCCCGTTCGGTGGTCACGTCGATCACGGTTTCGCCTTCAGCCGTCGCCGGGGCGACCAGGTTCTCGCGCGAAATCTTCCAGGTTCGATCCCCGCTCACGATGACCATCGCGACTTCGGCGAGGTTTTCTCCCGCTTGGCCAATACCGACCGCGACGCCGTATTGGGCAGCTAGTGCGCGCGCCTCCGTGGGCTCTCGGTCCGGATCGACGTGACGGACATGAAGGCGAGTCGAGTGTGATCGGTAGCGCTGAAGGAGCTCATCGACATCCGGGAAGAGTTCTTCGCTCTCGCCAAGGAATAGGATCAACTCAACGTCTTGCTCGAGCGCTTGAAGTTCCTCGACGGTGCGCTCCGAGAGCGTGAAACGTTCATCGGAGGTCCAATCGGAGCGTTCATAGTGACGGAACGCGAGGTAGTTCAGCTGAAAGACGATCAGCGTAAGCAGCATGCAGCCAAGCCAGACGTGGAGCCTGCGTTCGGCCTGCGCCGCCTCCTGCTCGTACTGCTTTTCTTCGGTCGGTTTGGGTTGAAGCTCGCTCATCCTCGAAGCCTCCGGAACGCCAAGACTTGGGTGGTGAGAACAAAGGCGAGCGCGGACATCGTCACCTGAAATACGAGGTAGCGTGTATCCACAATGCCTCGCGCGAAGTCACTCATGTGGGTCCACACGCTGACGTAGCTGAGGATCTCACGGCCTTCGCCCTGGTAGACGAACTGGCCGATGCCAGCGACGAAGAAAAGCCCGTGCACCAAAAAACAGAGAATCGCGGCCACGATTTGTGTTGGCGCGAGCGCGCTCATCAGCATGCCCCAGCTCATATAGAAGAGCCCGATACCGAAAATTCCGAGGTAACTTGCCGCGACGGCGCCCGCATCGATGCTGCCGTAGCGAGTCACGATCCAGACGTAGAAGAGCGAAGGGATCCACAGCGCGATCCAGAAAAACATCGCCGCAAGGAATTTGCCGGTGGTGATCGCCCACTCGCCGACCGGGGCGGTCAGCAGAGGCTCAAGGGTGCCGGTTGCGCGCTCTTGGGCGAAGAGCCGCATCGTCATCACGGGAGCGAAAACGAGAACGGGCAGCCAAAAGAGAACCGTTCCACCGAAGAAGAGCGTGAGCGGATTATCGCTACCGCCCACGGAATCCTGAGAGGCGGAGAAACTCATCAAAAGGTAGAAGCTCAGCCCGGTGACGTAGACCCAGGCGAGAAGGACGACGTAGGCCGTTGGGGACGAAAAATACGCTCGAACCTCACGTTTGGCGATGGCGATGGCGCTCATTCTTGTTCCCCTCGCGTCGCGCGCCCCTTGCGGCGCTTCTTCTTGTCGTCTCGCCAGTCCGGCCCCACCTGCGTAAGCCCAGCGAAGACCTCTTCAAGCGAGCCCGGCTTCAACTCACGCAGTTTTGCGCCAGCGTTGCCCGCCGCGGCGAAAACCTTCTCGGAAACGACGCCTTCACCTTTGGCTCGTCCGCGAAGCACCTCACCGTCGACAAAGACATCGACATCGCGGAGCCCTGCTTCAATAAGTGCTTCCTGAAGCGCATCGCGATCGCCGCTCGCCACGAATCCGACCTCCTGGCCGGCGCTTGCTCGAAGCTCCTCGATCCCGCCCTCGCCGACGAGACGGCCTTGGTTGAGGATGACGACTCGTTCACACGTAGCCTCGACCTCCGGGAGGATGTGTGTCGAGACAAACACCGTCTTCTTTCCGGCGAAGCCTCGGATGAGCTCTCGAATGCCGCGGATCTGGTTCGGGTCGAGACCGGACGTCGGCTCATCAAGGATCAAGAGCGGAGGGTCTGCCAGGAGCGCATCGGCGAGCCCGACACGCTGTCGATATCCCTTGGAGAGGTGACCGATAATTCGTTCAACGGCATCTTCCACACCGGCCTGCGCGAGAGCCCGGTCGAGCGCATCTTCTCGCTCACGCTTGGGGATCCCCTTCAGTTCGCCCCGGTAGCGGAGATATTCGTACACACGCATCTCCGGATAAAGCGGAACTCCCTCTGGCATGTAGCCAATGTGTTGGCGCGCCTCTTTCGGTTTCGCGATTGCGTCGATGCCGCGGACCTGCACGGCCCCAGAGCTCGGCGCAAGAAACCCCGTGATCATGCGGAGCGTTGTTGTCTTGCCGGCACCGTTCGGACCGAGAAAACCAACAATCTCCCCTTCGCCAACTTCGAAGCTTAGGTTGTCGACGGCGTGGCGAGGACCGTAGCGCTTCGTGAGGTGTTCTACCGAGAGCACGCGTGGTGTTAGCGCGTCGCGTTCTCCACGCAATGAGACCATCATCCCCCCCAAAACCCGCTCGCGATCGGGCATAT
Source organism: Myxococcota bacterium (assembly GCA_020629955.1). Classification (GTDB taxonomy): domain Bacteria; phylum Myxococcota_A; class Polyangia; order Polyangiales; family Houyiibacteriaceae; genus JAHDCI01. The sequence continues at coordinate 25,601 of JAHDCI010000035.1, forward strand.
GTGACCCATCTCGCAAATATCCGAGTGGTTAGCTGCGCTATCGGGCAAAAAATATCTATGAAGATCGAGAATTTCGCCTCACCTTGCACTTCTTTTCCCTTTCGCCAGGTTCGCTATTGAACTTTTCTCTCTCTCGTGTTTTCCTAAATGAACTCCACGGAGGGTTTTAGGACGTGGAACTGAAAGTGAGCGGACGTGCCACCATTGACCAAGGCTGACATCGTTGAGGCGGTTTATGACCGCGTCGGTGGATTCTCGAAGAAAGAAGCGGCGGAAGCCGTGGATGATGTGTTCGAGACGATGAAAGAGGTTCTCGCCCAAGGAGAGAAAATCAAAATCTCCGGATTTGGGAACTTCATCGTGCGTCACAAAAAGGAACGCATGGGACGAAACCCCCAGACGCGGGACCCGATGCCCATCCCGGCGCGCCTGGTGCTGAAGTTCAGCCCGAGCCAAGTGCTCCGAAAGCTGCTGAACCCGCATCGCGAGTAAACGCCTCGAGATGGAACGCCCCGCCTGAGAGATCAGAGCGGGGCTTTTTGCGTGGGCTCTTCCTAGCGCTATTCCGGATTGGGCGCCGCGTCCTGTGCGGCATCTGCGCCGGCATCTCCTCGCAGGCCCTCGACCTGCTCACGAAGTCGCTCGGCCGCTTCGTTCGCTTCGCGCGATAGCTCCTGGGCTTCTTCCGTGGCCGCAATGCGCATCACATGCTGGTGCAGCGTCATATCGCCAAGCGGGATAAAGAAATAGAGATAGGCAAGGGCCAAAAGGCCGATAACGCCGAGGGCCGACTTGATCATGCGTCTACTTTGCCCCGATTTCGCTGAAACGCCTCCACAAATTCCCAGTCGGCGACCAACCCCTTACGAATGAGGAGCGAAAGGAGCGTGGCCATCAAGGTCTCCCACTTCGCATCTTCGCCAAGCACGCCACCCACTTCTTTTCCTTGAGCTCGCGCGAGAAGAGCACGAACGAGATCGCTGGTCGTCAGGGTCGTCTCAATCTTCTCCGTATCGGCTGGGCCCCGGCGCGGCAATCGAACCGTTGTCCCGTCCAAGAGAGTGAGGGTGACAAAGCGAGAGGGGTTCGGTTTCGGCAGCTGAGCCGGCGGCATGCTCTCTGGGGGGATCTTCTCTGGGGGCGCACTCTCGGGATTCCCTTCCCCCTCTGGCATCTCGCTCGGAGTTCCAGGCGGAGGCTCACTTTGCATAGGGGGCGGCGGCATCGAACGCCGACCGAGGTAGTAGACATTGATGGCGCGCCGAATATCGCTGACCGGCGCGACCATGGGACGGACCGGCAACCCGGCGGCGGCCGAAAGGCGCACCAAGGCATCGCGATCCGTGGGCTCCGCCATCGCGACAAAGAGGGTTTTCCCTTCACCGACGATTCGACGAAAGTAGATTGGAATGGCCCCCAGTGCCTCCGCCATTTCCGCAGGGATTAGGCTGAGCAGTTCGCGGGAGAACTCGACGTGCTGAAGCGAAACCCACGGAATCGAAAGCTGATTCGAAAGGGTCTGGGTGAGTTGCACCTCGCTGACCACGCCCGATGCGACCAACTCCTCACCGAGCCGACGCCCGGTCTCCTTCTGACGGACGAGCGCCTCTTCGATGTCGCCAGGTTTCGCGAAACCACACGCGACCAACATATCGCCGATGCGCATCAGAACCGTCGCCCCCGCGGCGAAGAAGGATAAGGAACCAGCATCACCTCCGAATTAGAACGGAAGTGCTGTCCACCTGTCCAAATCCTGGAGGATGGGTCTATTGCAGGAGAGCGCGGATCTCCGAGCGGAACTCGGCGATATCGTCGCTATCAAACCCGGCGTGCACGTGCCGAACGACGCCCTCTTGGTCGATCACATAGGAAGAGGGCATCCGCGGTGGTTCGTAGCGGCCCGCAACGGCCTGATCGACATCGCGTGCCACTCGAAAGCGGACCCCAGAGCGCCGCAGGAATCGCCGCATCGCGCCCTCGTCCGTGTCAACGGAGACGCCAACAATCACCAATCGATCGCCGAACTCTTCCTGCAGGCTTGCAAGCGCGGGGAGCTCTTCTCGACAAGGGCCACACCAAGAAGCCCAAAAATCGACGATCACGACCTTTCCGCGAAGGTCCGCCATGCGGATGACTTCACCGTTGGTATCGACCAAGCCAAGCTCGGGCGCGCGCTCGCCAGGGGAGAGAGCAAAGGCGGGAACTGCAAAAGCGAGACAGAGAAGAAGGACAAAACGCCGCATGAGATACCTGACGGGAAAACCTTGGTTTCGATTCATTATTGCTGACGCTGAAGCTCTTCCCGAATGTAAATCTCAAGATTTTCGTGCGGTTCTTCGAACTTACGCCCGTTGATATAGATCGTCGGGGTTGAGTTTACCCCGAGTTCGCGCCCCTGATCCCGATCTCGGAGGACAAACGCGGCGGCCTCCTCGGAAGCAAAATCCGCGCGGAAGCGGTCCATGTCGAGCCCAAGTTCCTGGGCGTAGGATTCAAGGTCGGAATCCGTAAGCGCGTCAGCATTCTCGAAAAGCATATCGTGCATCTGCCAGAATTTATCCTGCCGCATCGCTGCGAACGCTGCGCGCGCCGCCGGTTCGGCGTGTTGATGCATCGAGAGCGGGTAGTGCTTAAAGACCATACGAATGCGGCCTTCGAAAGTGCGGAGAACGCGTTGAAGCAAGGGATGGGCCCGGCCACAGAAGGGGCATTCAAAATCGCTGAATTCGACGATCGTAATGGGTGCACCCATCTCCGCACCGCGAACAGGATTCCCCTCGATATCGAGATCGATCAGGCTCTCCTCACCATAACGCGCCCGAACAATTTCGCGGATCTCGGTGGATTCATACCCCTCGCCAACGAGGCGAGCGATGTAGCGAGCCTCATGGGCGCAATCGGAGCAGGTGCGACCGTCCTGAACGCACTGCGCGACGCTGATCGGTTCACCGCAAGGAGAAAGGATATCGTTAACGAGTCGAACCCAGGTGCGTCGGTCACGAGCCCCGATATCACCAAGGTTCACGCCATCGAGTTCCTCGATGAGGTTCGCCACGGGTTCTGTCACTTCGACCGTGTTGACCTCCTCGCCTTCATCATCCCCACACGAGACGAGGGTCAGTGCAAAGAGCAAAGCGGAGGCGACAGAAGAAATCGAGCGGCGTGACATAGTTCGAACGGGGCAACCTGAAGAGATGCCTGCGGAGAAGGGCCTACCGCGAAAACTGCGAGCCGTCCACAAGGCGAAGGTGGGAATAGCGAAGCGGAAACACCCAATGCGGACGGTTTATGCGCTCCGCGCCAGCGGGCCGCTACTGCTCCAGCGGCGCCCCCGCGAGAATCCAGTTCGAAATCTCCTGCATCTCACGCTGAGTCAAGGCCCCATCGATCGGCATTCCCTGCCCGACGATTAGCGGATCATCAAGAATTTTATAGAGCAAATAGCTCCGAGAGGGACGACCTCGACCTCCTACAACCTCGATCCGCGGCATCCCGGTGAGCCCAGCTGGGGCGTGCCCGGTGCTCACTGTCAGCGCCGAGGGGATCCCAATCGCCGTCCTCGAGATGGCTTCCGCGGAAGACAAGTCGAGTCCAAGTCGCGGTGATTCCCCCCCGTGACAACTCCCACTCGAACACCGATTTTGAAAAATCCGCAGCACCTCGCCCGGATTTGGCACTGGGTCCTGAGTCTCCATCTCCGACTCGCCGGTCACAAAATCGACCGAAAGCGGCTCCATCGGCGTCCCATCGAGCGCTTCGACCCCTTCCACCTCCAGGGTGTACTGCACGCCTTGAACGAGTGGCGAAGCGAAGAGCTGTCGAGCGAGAATCGAACGCGTCACCGGCTCGATTCGAGGCGAGAGAAAGACCCGCGTTTCCCCGGAACGCAACGCGACACTCGCCCGATTCACCGAAGCAGGGTTGAGCGTTCGGTCAAAGAAAATCTGAAATGTGGGCCGACGGCTGACACCGAGCTCCCCATCCGAAGGTGACGTTCGGGTCACCTGTGGAGGCTCACCAAGCCTCAGCCCTCCGCTATCGCAAGAGAGCAAAACGGCGCAGAAAGCTGCGCCGAAAAATCTCACGAATCGCTGTACATTTTCAGCTGATCGCGGACGGTATCCTCACTGATGCCAGTGCGAAGATAGTCTTTTAGGACCTCGGCAATCGTCAGAATCATCTCGTTCGTGCTGCCATCCGACACGAGCTTGCTGATCAACATGCGCGATTCACGCGAGTTGTCGGACTGCAGGAGCTCACGGGCCTGCTCCACGGAAAGGGCCCCTTCGAAGTCGATGACGAGATGGTCGAAGAGGTGCCGGGCAAGCTTGTTCACTGTAAATCTCCTGGGTTAGGCGGGAGCGCATCATAAGGTAAAGCGTGCGAAAAACGCAAGGCTGACAATCGATAGAGTCTGTTCGACGGTCGACGCGGAAGCGATTTCGGGAGCAATGGTTCCGCTCGCGATAGGTTTCATCCTCGCATCGCCGAGCCCCCGATTTCATCTCTCACCCCTAAGATTTCGTCACGAAAGTGTTATTCTTCACACTCACGATGGAATCGATCCCACATCGCCCATTGAACCGGGTTCACCGATCTGACATGACGCGATGCGTGTTGATTTTAGACCTCGCGACAGCACCGTTCCGAATTGAAAGAAGCTCCCAATGACTTCGATTCGCGTGCTGCTCGCCACTTTCGACGCATTTCCGGGAGAACTCGGTGCGTCGGCATCGGTGCGACCGCTACTCGCGTCGCTCCGCGCAGCGGTGCACCTCGTGTGTTTGCGCAACGAAGCGGAGGCCCATCAATCGCGCCTGGACGGGGCACATATCTATCGCGTTCGGTGCGAGGGCGCAGAACAAGAACAAGTCGACGCATTTACCCGCGCGGTGCACCGTCAACTCGCCAGCGAAGAATACGATATCGTTCACGCCCGAGGCGCCATCGCGGCATCCGCGTTTAGCTCTGCTCCCGATCGCCCCAAGTTCATCTACGAACTCGCCGACGACCTCGCATCAGAGGAAGCGCTGATCGTAAACCGCCACGAAGAAGCCATCGCTTGCGCGGACGTTGTCGTCACTCCTTCCGAGCTCGATGAGGAAACCCTCGCGCGCTGCGGAACCCGGGATGTGCTCATCGTCCCCCCGAGCGAAGATCGAGAGCGATTCAGTCAGACGCGGAGGACCCATCCAGAGTCGACTCGGATGATCGTGCCCGGTCGCTTCTCGTCGTCCCGTGACCTTGCGTGCGTTCTCGACGCGCTCGAAGAGCCGAGCCTTCAAGGTCGTGTCGAAGTGCTGTTCTACGGCGACGGAAGCGCCACACGGCGTTCTGGCCTGATGGCGCAGATCCAGCGCCGAGAGCTGAAAAACGTCCGCGTCGTCAGCCGAAGCAAGGTGGCGGTGGAGACGCTCTTCGCCGCTTCGGACATCGCTGTGGTGCCCGCTCGCGATAGCACCCCCTACTCCTTCGGCGCTTCGCCAGAACCCATTGCAGCACTCGCGTTGAGCGGCGTAGCGATGGCCGTGGCCGATGTTCCCGCGGTTCGAACTCTGCTAACGCGCGACCGACACGCGCTCTTCTACATCCCTGGACGCCCGACAGCTTTGGCCGAAGCCGTTCAGCGTCTCCTCGATCCCGCGCTCCGCCACGCGCTCGCGTCTTCTGCGCGGAGTCACGCGCTCAACGCGATGGGTTCCGCACTTCGGCAAGATGCGTTCGCTCAAATCTACGAATCGCTGGCACCAGGCAGCCAGGCTGCCGACCCATGGCTAGAGGCCATTGAGACCGAAGATACGGGGATTCGCTCCGCACAGTTGGTTGCGGATTCTCCTAAACACTCATCGAAGAGCGAGCCTCCCGAAGAGCCCTCCCTCCCCAAGACAACCATCCGCCGGGAGCCGCAGAAAGAGCTAGAGCCGCAGCGTACGCAGCGCAGCGAGGAACAGAACGGTGAAAACAGGGAGCCCAAAGAGCGACGTTCCCAGAAGACGATCCGTATGGAGACCAAAACGGCTCGAAGCGAACAGGACACGATTCGCACGGAAAAGAAGAGGAAGAAAAAGCGCACCTTTAGCGACCGGGAAGACACTGCGGAGATCAAGCTCGTGGATATCGAGTTCGACGAGTAACACGCCCGTTCGGGACGGTTCTTAGAAGGCCAAAAAAGAGACGAGCCAGGCCGGCTCCGGTACCGTCTCGCGATGGATATCTGCGTCTACGCTTACGATCCCAACGAAGGGGATGAAGTCGTCGAAATCGCTGCGGACGAGGTTCGCGACTGGCTCGCGCGCGATCAAGCGCTGCTCTGGGTGAGCCTCACCGAGGCGAGTGAAGCCAACACGAAGCTCCTCTCCGAAGAATTCAAATTTCACGAACTCTTAATCGAAGACGCCATGAATAGTGCAACGACTCCCAAAATGGAGGTCGTCGAAAACTGCGTCTATCTGATCTTGCACGGGCTCGAACCGGCCGCTGCGCCGAAGAACCCCAAGGCGAAAAGCAAAAGCCATGTCGCGTTGGTCGACGTAGACTTTTTCGTCGGAGACCACTTCCTCGTGACGCATCATCGAAACTCTTCGATGCCTTCGCTCGCGAGCGTACGTCGAGAAGTTCTCGGAGAGAACAGTCCGCTCAAGAAGGGCCCGGCGTACGTCGCGCACCGCCTCATCGACGTGATGGTCGACCGTTTCGCACCGCTGATGGAGTCGCTGGTCGAAGTCGTGGTCGATATCGAGGGGCGGGTTCTCGACGACCCCGATCCATCCTTGATCTCGAAGATCTTTTCGATCAAACACGACCTACAGCGCTTGCGCCGGGTCAGCCTCCATCAGCAGCGAATCATCCGGTCGATCGCGCGCGACGATATTCGATTTATCCCGTACAAAGTGCGGCCCTTCTTTCGCGATATCGAAGATCACTTTGTTCAGGTGGTCGACCTCATTGAGAGCTACCGTGAGCTCGCACAGTCTTCCCTCGAAGCCTACCTGAGCATGCAGTCGCATCGCCTTAACGAGGTGATGAAGATCCTAACGATCATCTCGACCATCATGCTGCCCCTCACGTTCCTTACGGGGCTCTACGGCATGAATTTCGATGAGATGCCGCTCATTCACTGGAAGTACGGATTCGAGGGCTCCATCGCGTTAATGCTCGTCTCCGCGCTTCTCTCTTTTTGGTGGATGAAGAAAAAGGGCTGGCTCAACGCGTAAAGAAAAGGGCCGGCGATCCCACAGGCCCTCCCCAACTGGCATCTACATTGGTAGGACTTCGCTAAGCTCTTCGTTGGTGCGAACGGGCGGCGGTGGAGCGGTCGAATCCGTAGAAACGCCTGCGTCCGAGCCGCCGTCAATGCCCCCATCTCCCCCATCCGGAAGACCACCGTCGGGAATGAGTTCGTAGGGAGTGATTTCACCGGTGCGGCTCACACGAACGGTTTGTCCGTCGGGCATCACATACGCGCCGACCTCGGAGTTCCACTTCGGAAGTGGGTGCGGAATCGGGGTACTACGCGAACCCCGAATTCTGCCTGGGAGAACGTTCACATGCAGGGGCTCGTTGAGGCGGAAGACATAGCCACCCTCATCGATCGCGAGCACGTAGTTCGTCTCGTCATGGGGCAGGTTTCTCCGGAACGAGAGCTGCTGTTGCCCCTCGCGATGATGCGGGCGACGGCTGAGGACAAAGCTCATCAAACGCACGGCCGAGTGATTGTGCATCCGGTGACAACCATGGCTGTGTCGGCGCATAATGCTCATATAGTCGACGCTTCCGTGGGTCCGGATTCCTTCATCTCCGCCGAGCCGAATCGTGCCGTCTTCACGCTCAGCGAAGCGCTGGTGGTACGCCACGACCAGTCCATAGGCAGAGGCGTAGCTCGGCCCGGTCTCGTGGTAGTTCACCATGAGCGGTCGCTCCCCAGGCTGCCGACGACGCGGGTTGCGAGTGAGCAACTCACGCGCGGGGGTCGATTCCGGAGGAAGCCAAACCGGCGACGCCACAATCCGGGACCACACGCGTGGACCGATCTCGGACATCTTGTACTTCCACATGACCGTCCCATCGACGAGCTCACTACGCCATCCTCCGATGGTCGTTCCAAAACGCGCGAGCGGGATACGTTGACCACGATAGCGGGTGAAAACGGTCAGGCGCGGGCGCCGGTTCACCGGCTGAGCACGTTCTCGGCCTTCATCGTTAAAGGGAAAATCGTACCAAACATCGCCGCGGTCGATCTCCACCTCGAGCGGCATCTCGTCGCTATAGTATTCGGGCAGGGTCGGCGCACGGACTGCGACCCAAAGCGGCTCGCCAGGCTCGAGTTCGCCGAGCTCGTCGAGCCACGCGCGAGCATTCTCCGGTGTTTCGAGCCCGAACGAGGACTCGACGATATCGCGAATTTCTGCGTCCAGGTTCGGAATGGGATGCATCTCTCCGTCGGCGCCTCGATAGGTCCGGGGCTGCTCGTTCTGAAGGAGGGACCGGCTGCCATCTTCAATAACGCCGGCAGCGTGCACCGCGCGCTCCGTCAACACTCGGAGCAGAGCGCGCCGCTCCACTTCAACCTCTTCTTGCTGCAGGAGCTCAAGGGTCTCGCGACCAAAGAAGCCCCAGCCGAGAACGCGATGACGACGTTCAAACTCGGCCAACGCCTCGTGAGTCGGCCAGTCCATGACGCCACCTTCGAAGGGGGTGTCACCGAAAAAGCCTTCGCAACGAAGTCGCGCCTGAGCCGCGCGCAACGCCATGACCTGGTCGACCGATTGACGGTATTCTCGCACTCGAGCGGTGTCTCGCGTACCGAGACGGGTTAGCTCGGCAACATCTTCGACGCCCTGAGATTCGAGTAGCTCCGCGATCTGAGTCTCGAGGTTGCGAAAACGACGAGCGTTGCGGCGCGCCCGATTGTTATCGCGATACGCGACAAAGCCTTCAAACGATGCGATCGCTTCGCGGTCATATTCGCACTCTCGATCTGCCGCGGCACGCATCCGGCCCCGAAGCACGCCAACCGTCGGAAGAATCCCGTAGAGCTCAAGGTATTTGTCGCGACGCGCGCGCGAGCCGTGGTGATTTTCTGGGAAGTCCTCACGAGCGAGACGCAGATAGGTGGGTCGATATGCGTTCGGGAAGCGTTCACCGGTCTGCGGGTCGCGCTCCGAGAAGAGATACGGCGTCCAGTTCTCACCAAGATTGAGAAGAAGGTACCCTTCCGCTTCGGCGCTCCCGTATTCAACCTCGCGGACCACGCGGCCGCCTTCCCAGACCGGCACCGGATTCTCAAGCACGGGCTCGGGTTCGGCGACTTCCTCGTCCGGATTTGGCTCTGCAGGGACTTCCGGGAGCGTGCGTTCCGTTTCGGTCACCGGAGTCGTGAGGACTTCGGGTCCGTCACAACCGAAGAGCGCTAACGCGGTGAGCATCACAGAGAGGGTTCGCACAATGGGGTCAACGTTGGTCATGTTCTCGCTCACTGCAAGTTCTCGAACCGATGGACCGCCATCCGTTCTTCCTTAAGGACCTGCGTTGCACAGCCTGGGCCACCCTCTCTTCATCGCCGATTTTCGTGATTTTCCGAAAAAAGGCGACCATTTTTTGCTTCGCCAGCGGTCCGCCGTGTCGCTCGTCCCTCGAGACTGTGGCGAGTCAGCCACGAAGTGCGGTACCCCGCGCTGCTTTCTGATACTCTCTTAGCGTGATTTCCTCCCACCGAATCCTTGCTTTGCTGAGTATTTTCGGGGTCCTTGGATGCGCCACGGAAGTGGCCATTCCGGTCACCGCGACCCTGACAGTTCAAAACACGTCCGGCGAAAGCGGCAGTCCTCTCTCCCCGGGCGTCTGGTGGACCTCGGAAACCCCGATTTTCGAACTTGGGACCGCGGCCAGTGCAGCGCTTGAGGCGCTCGCCGAAACCGGCGATCCGAGCGCGCTGGGGGCCGCCGTGTATGCGATGGAAGGAGTCAGCGCGAGCGGACTTATTGGCGATCGAAACAACGCGGACTACGAAAGTTCTCCGATCCTCGACGGCCAGATGGCCGAAGAGCGTATCCGGGTAAACTCGGGTGAGTACCTTTACGTCGCGTTTATGGTCGGCAAGAGCAACGATACCGTCCTCATGAATGTGGACGCCTTTGTCGTACCCCGTCCCGAAGACGATGAGCTTTCGCTCGCTCTGGCACTCATCGACGTTGGCACCGAGGTGAACGAAGTATTTGGCGAGGGGCAAAACCAACCCAGCAACGCTCCAGGGACGGACTCCGGGGAAGAGGAAAATGGAGTTCTCACGCTCGCGGGATCCGATATTCCCCTCGACGCCGCTGCGTACCCAGTCCGCCTGCGCAGCGAAGCGCGCTGAGTCACCTCGAACTCGGTGAACGAAAAGCCAAAATCGAAGGCGTGGGCGTTCGCGCTGCTCGCGGGGGCGCTTCTGCGAGCTCTCCCTCTTGGACTGCAGCCGGAGGCACACGGACTTGCCGCGATTTTCGTTGCGGTCGTAATTCTTTGGGTGACGGAGGCAATCCCCATTGCGATGACGGCGCTACTGATTGCGCCGGCCATGATCGCGCTTGGCGTCTGCGACGCAAAGACCGCGTTCGCTCCCTACGCGGACCCACTTCTCTTTCTCTTTGTCGGCGGATTCTTCATCGCTCGGGCGATGGCACGGCACGGTCTCGATCGGAGGGTCGCCGCGGCCATGACCCAAAACGCGTGGGTCGGCAAAAGTGAAAGTCGGAAACGGCTCGCGTTTATGGGTGCAGCAGTGCTGCTCTCGATGTGGATCTCGAACACCGCCACATGCGCGATCCTCATCCCGATTCTTCTCGGCACAGCAAGCGCCGAGAGTCGCGAGGACGACGTTCTTAGCGTCGCATATGCGTGCAGCGTTGGAGGACTCGGGACTCTCGTAGGGAGTCCGCCGAATGCGATCACGGCCCGGCTCCTCGACGAACACCTCGAGGCCTCAGGAGGGAGCTTTGGTTTCCTCGACTGGATCACGATCGGTCTACCAGCGACGGCGATCTTGGCGGCGATTGTCTTCTTCGCGCTCCGAAGAAAGCCCTCAGGTCAGACCGAAGCCGAAAGCGAACCCGGTCGAGAAGCAACGCCTTGGACAAAGGGCGAGAAAGTTTGTGCGCTCGCGTTCGGACTCGCCGTCGCCGGCTGGCTCGTTCCCCCGCTCCTAAAAGCCGCGGAGGTTCCTGGCGGGGCCGCCCTGAAATCGGCACTCCCGGGCGGCGGCGTCGCGCTCATCGCCGCGTCGGTCCTCTTCCTCTTTCCGGACGAAAAGGGGGAAATGACCCTCCCCTGGGCGGACGCCGCGAGAATCGACTGGGGCATTATTATGCTCTTCGGCGGCGGGATCGCGCTGGGGAAACAGATGGTCGCGACAGGGCTCGCAAGCGAGGCGGCGCGCGCCTTTGTTGCGGCGACGGGAATCGAATCGCTTGTGGTGCTGACGGCGGTCGTCGCGTTCTTTACGATCTTCTTCACGGAGGTCTGCTCAAACACCGCTTCCGCAAATATTCTTGTTCCGCTCGTGATTGCCGTCTCAGTAGAGATTGAGGTCTCTCCAGTCGCCCCCGCTTTGGCCGTCGGCCTGGCTGCGAGCTGCGCCTTTATGCTGCCGATCGCCACCGGGCCGAACGCAATCGCCTATGGAAGCGGCCAGGTCACGCAGCGCGCGATGATGCGAACGGGCCTGAAGCTGAACCTGCTCGCAGCGGTCGCCGTGATCGCGATCGCT
>JAHDCI010000239.1 GCA_020629955.1 Myxococcota bacterium
GAGATTGCCCGCTTCGGCAGACTCACCGAACCCTATCGCGCGACATTCGATGTCGTGCACACCTCCAAGACCTATCGGCTTCGACGCTACGAGGGTCGGGCGCAGCGCGGTAAAATCAACGCTCCCATTCTGCTCGTTCCTCCGCTGATGGTGACGAGTGAGGTGTACGATATTGCTGAGGACATCAGCGCCGTCGCCTACCTCTTGCGCTCGGGGATCGACGTCTGGCTTTGCGATTTCGGTTCGCCCGAGGAGGAAGAAGGCGGACTCGCACGGACCCTCGACGACCACGTGCGAGCAGTGAGCGACGCCATCGACCGAGTCGCCGAGATGACGGGAAACGACGTCCATCTCGCGGGCTATTCCCAAGGGGGAATGTTCTGCTACCAAACCGCGGCATATCGAGAGAGCCGCAACCTCGCTTCGGTCATTACGTTTGGGAGCCCGGTCGACATTCACCGAAACGTTCCGGCGATCGCCGACGGTCCGGCCGGTGAGCTAATCCGTTCTCTCGACGCGATGCTGCGCGTCCCGTTTGCCAAGCTCGACGGTGTGCCGGGCGATTACTCCAGCATGGCGTTTAAGCTTGTCTCGCTTCGAAAAGAGGTTGGACAGGTCTTCGACTTCGTGAACAAGCTCCACGATCGGCAAGCCCTCGAGAAACGAGAGAGCCGGCGCAAATTCCTCGGCGGAGAAGGTTTCGTCGCGTGGCCTGGACCGGCGTTCCGAACCTTCATCAACGAGTTCATCGTTCACAACCGAATGCTCTCTGGCGGTTTCGTCATCGACGGTCGATCGGTAACGCTCGCGGATATCACATGCCCCGTTCTCTACTTCGTCGGCGAGCGGGACGATATCGCGCGCCCGGCTTCGGTGCAGGCGATTCGGCGCGCCATTCCCGGAGGCGCGCTCTACGAGAAGCGCCTCTCCGCCGGTCACTTTGGGTTGGTCGTCGGCAGCAAGGCGCTGCGTGAAACCTGGCCAACCGTGGTCGAGTTCATGCGCTGGCAATCCGGTGGCGGCTTAAAGCCCCTGGCGCTCGCGGAGGATCGACACGAACCGATCGAGGACCCTGAAGAATCCGATCTCGATGAGCTCGATCTCGATGTGCGCCTGATGGTGGACGCAGTGTCCGATACCGCAGCCGCGATGTGGCGCTCCCTTGGAGACGTCATCGATGACGTTGGCGACACCGCACGAAACCTTCGCTACCAGCTACCTCGGTTCGCAGAGCTTGAGCGGATGGAGGGCGATACGCGCGTCAGTCTCGGCCGCGCGCTGCGGGATCAAGCCCGCAAGAACCCAGAGGATACCTTCTTCCTTTGGCAAGGTCGGGCCTTCTCCTACAAGCAGGCAGATGCACGCGTCGACGCGGTTGTGAAGGGATTGCTATCGCTTGGGGTTCAGCCGGAGCAACGCGTCGGAATCCTCATGCACGGCCGACCTAGCCTGCTGACCGCGGCCGCGGCGCTGAGCCGACTTGGGGCGGTCGCCGTCCTCCTCCAGCCGGATGAAGAAGACAGCGCGCTCGTTGAAGCGCTCGCACGAACCGAAGCATCCGGGCTGATCTGCGACCCTGAATACGCCGAGCGTGCGCAGGCTGTCTTCGCGGGCACAAGCTGGTGCCTTGGTGGGGGTTCTCTGAGAAAGTCACTTCCAGATCGGGTCCTCGATATGGAGCAAATCGATCCGGCGCAGGTGAATATTCCAAAAGGAACCCAGCTTGATGCCGCACGGGCGAGGGACCTCTCGATGATCTTCTTCGCTCCGCCGCGGAGGGGGAGCAAACCGCGTGCGACTCGAATCACCAACGGACGCTGGGCACTCTCGGCGATCGGAGCCGCAGGCGCATGCACACTCACGCGGGAAGACACGGTGTACGCCGCCCTTCCCCTCCATCATATGGCGGGTCTCGTCGTGACGATCGGCGCTGCGCTCGTTGGCGGATCGAGGCTCGCCCTCGCCGACGATCCCTTCCTCTCTCCGCCGAGCATCGACAACGGCGAGCTGGAACGCTTCTGGCGAGACGTCCGGCGCTACGGGGTGAGCGTTCTCTTCTACGCCGGTGAACTCTGCCGAAATCTCCTCGACGATGCTGGCCTCGTGGGAGAGACCCAGCCCATTCGGCTCTTCGCCGGCAGCGGAATGCGCTCCAGTGTTTGGCGCGAGCTCTCCGGCAAGCTCGATGCGGGTGTGCTCGAGTTCTATGCGCTCACCGAAGCGAACGCGGTCCTCGCCAACGCCTCCGGACAGCGGGTCGGTTCCGTCGGACGTCCTTTGCCCGGGAGCGCGGATATGGCGCTGGTCGCTTACGACTTTCAAAACGATAGCTTTGTCCGCGGGCCCGACGGATTCATGGAGCTTCGCGTTGCGGAACGCCCCGGCGTATTGCTCGCCCGGCTCGATGAACGTCACCCGAGTTATGCCGAGCCCGACGCATCGCGCGTCGTGCGCAGTGTATTTGAAGCGGGCGATCGATGGTGGATTAGCCGCGACGTTCTCGAGCGTGATGAACGGGGCGACTATTGGTTCCTCGGCCGCTTAAGTGAGCTGCGGATTGTCGACGGTGAGCTTCGCTCGCTTCGAGAAGTCGAAGACGAACTCGAAGATCTCGACGGCGTAAAGATGGCAGTCGCCGCTTTCGATGGAGAGCAGGTAACGGCCGTCATCGCCGCCGACCAGGAGCGCCTTAACTGGAACGCGATCGACTCCGCCAAGGCCCGGATTGGAAGCATCTGGCCCGAGGAAATCCTCTCGCTTCCGTTTGAGCGCTTTCCACTTACCGAAGGCCTGCGTCCCGTCCGTCGTGAGACCCTTGAGCGCGCGCGTTCCGAAGGCGAAACGCTCAAGCGATAGCTTCCGCCCAAGCGAACGACACGAACACAAAGGACACGATCTCGCCGCTAACCATCTTCCCGCAGCCTCTCGCGAACCTGCATGAGAAGACGGCCGAGCATATTCTTCCCCTTGCCGTTTCCGCCGTCGCCCCAGTAGGCGTCGTTGTCGGTGTGTTCGACGAGCTTCGCCGCGCCCGTCGATAAGAGAAGCGCGCGAAGCTCTTCGTGCTGACGAAACTTCGCCATGAGCGCCTCGCGCATGACCCCGACCTTCGCGGATTCCCAATCGCGCCGAAGTTTCTTCTTTCGATCACGCCCGAGCCGCGCCGCAAGCATTGGTGAGTTCGCGCGACGTATCTTCTCTTGCTCCTTCGCATCCGAGAACTTCATCGCCTGGAAGAAGTGCTCGCTCGTCGGCCAAAGCTTTTTTCGGGCGCGAATCGGATAGAGCGCAAAGTTGGAGAACTCTCCGTACTCGTCCCCGACGCTGTAGAAATAGATCGCTTCGGGCATGGGGCATCAATATGCGTCGCTGAACCCCGCGAACAAGCCCCGTCAAACAAGAGCAGAGAAAGTGGAGCCCGTTCGCACATCCTTTCACGACTCCCCGGTCGACCAAAGAAGCCCCTCGTGTTAAGCGCCAGCACGTATGAGCGACACAGAAACGCGCACCCTTGGGGTTATCGGCGGCAGCGGACTTTACGCGATCGAAGGCCTTGAGCGAGTCACCGAGCACAACGTCGAGACCCCCTTCGGAAAGCCCTCGGACGCCATCATCGAAGGATGGCTTGGCGATACCCGGCTGCTCTTCCTGCCTCGACACGGCCGCGGCCACAAAGTCGCCCCGCACGAAATCAATTATCGCGCGAACATCCTGGCGCTGAAGATGCTGGGCGCAGAACAGCTCCTGAGCGTGTCTGCTGTGGGCTCCATGAAGGAGTCGATCGAGCCAGGTCATATGGTCGTGGTCGATCAGTTTATCGATCGTACCCGAACTCGGCCGAGCACCTTCTTCGAAGGTCATGGCCTCGTCGCGCACGTCGAGTTCGCGGAGCCGGTGGATTCCGCTCTTGCAGACGCTCTTTACCGAAGCAGCGTGAACGTCGGCGCTCGGACGCACCGCGGGGGCACGTATATCTGCATTGAGGGACCGCAGTTTTCGACCCGTGCAGAGTCGAACTTCTATCGCAGCTTTGGCGTCGACGTGATCGGTATGACCAACCTCCCAGAGGCGCGCCTTGCCCGTGAAGCCGAGCTTCCCTTCGCAACGCTGGCGCTCGCGACCGACTACGACTGCTGGCACACCGGCCATGAATCCGTGACCGTGGAATCGGTGATCGAAGTCATTAAAGCCAATGTCTCCACCGCGAAAAAGATCGTCGCCGAGATCGCCACAAAGCTGCCGGATCCGAAAATGAGCCCTGCAACGACCGCGCTTCAGCACGCGCTCATGTCCCCGCTCGACGAGCTCACCGACGAGGCCAAGGCACGCTTCCAGCCCTTGATCGCTCGTTTCCTCTAAACCTTCGCGCCCCGTAAAGCCCGAACCCGCTCGATCTCTTTCCGTTCGCGTTTCCTCGCGATCCTCACGCCTCGGATTGACCGAAGCACTCTCGATTGCCATACGCGTGACTGATTCCGTGCGCCTCTTCCGCGCACTCGATGGCCCTACCTTTCTGAAAGAACGATTATGTCCTCGTCCCCCATGCTCGTCGTCGGCTCCGTTGCGTTCGACACCATTCACAACGCGCTCGGTACCCACGAAAAAGTGGTCGGAGGTTCTGCAACCTACGCGTCCATCGCGGGCTCGCTGTTTTCCGACGTACAGCTCGTCGGCGTGGTCGGGAAGGACTTCCCGGATGCGACGGTCGCCGCGCTTCGCGAAAAGGGAATCGATACGGGTGGACTCGAAGTCGATGCCAGCGGCGACACCTTCCATTGGG
Source organism: Myxococcota bacterium (assembly GCA_020629955.1). Classification (GTDB taxonomy): domain Bacteria; phylum Myxococcota_A; class Polyangia; order Polyangiales; family Houyiibacteriaceae; genus JAHDCI01. Next base: position 4,781 of record JAHDCI010000239.1, read on the forward strand.
AAGGAAAGTACACGGACGACCTGACCGCGCGAGAGACCCTTCGTACGGACCTAAACGTCTTCGCGAACTTCCAGCCGAAAATCCCCGAGAATTTCCGGAAGACCCCGTTCGTGATGCTCGGCAATATCGCGCCGGCGCTTCAGATCAGCGTGCTCGACCAGGTTGAAAAGCCGGAGCTTGTCATCGCGGACACCATGAACTTCTGGATCGATGGCGCTCTCGATGATCTGAAAGAACTCCTGAAGCGCGTCGACGTTCTGGTGATCAACGAAGAGGAAGCGCGCCAGCTCAGCGGACAGCACCACCTCATTCATGTCTCCGCGGAACTGCTGAAGATGGGACCACAAACCCTCATCATCAAGCAGGGCGAATACGGCGCATGGCTCTTCGTCGGCGACGAAGTCTTCTCCGCCCCCGCGTTCCTGCTCGAGGCGAAGGACCCGACGGGCGCCGGAGACAGCTTCGCTGGCGGCCTCCTCGGCTACCTCGCAAGCAAGGGCGAGGTGACGCCTGAGAATCTGAAGAGCGCGGTCATCCACGGCTCGGCTGTTGCATCCTTCTGCGTTGAAGGGGTCGGCCCCGAGCGCCTCCTGAAGCTCACCAAAGAAGAGCTCGCAGAGCGCGTCGCTCAGTTCCGCAAGATCACCGACTTCGCCCAGGGATGAGCACCCTCAAGCGCATTGTCACGCACCCCGGCGGTGCGCACAAAGACGACCTGCTCTCGGTTTGCGTATTGATCGCGGAAAAAGCCGTGCCCGTCTTTCGTCGAAATCCAACAGAAGAAGACCTGAACGATCCCGAGGTCGCCGTGATCGATATCGGCGGAGAGCACGACCCATCGCGACAGAACTTCGACCACCACCATTTTCCTCGCGAACATCCACCGACGTGCTCACTCAGCCTGGTCCTGGATGCCAAGGGCCTCTATCAGGATGCGCTGCAGTTCTGCGACTGGCTCGAACCCGCCGAGTGGTTTGATTCCCGCGGTCCAAAGAAGACCGCGGAGTGGCTCGGCGTCCCGCGACGTGCGATCTCCCGGCTGAACTCTCCCATCGATATCACCCTGCTGCGCCGCTTTGCCGCCGCGACCGAACATCACCCTGGCGATCCGCTCTATGCCTACATGCAGATGGTTGGCGAAGATTTGGTCTCGTACCTCCGCGAGGTCCGCGGCCGTCTCGATGCCGTCGCAGAGCACGTCGTTCGCTGGAGCCTCGAGAAAGATGGACACCGCGTCGAAGCCGTTTTCCTCCCTCGCACGGAACCTCTATTCGACGAGCCCAGCAGCACGCTCGCGAGCCATATCCGCGACCAAGGGCTCGAGGAAACCGTGATCGCGATGGTCTATCCGGACCGACGTGGCGAGGGCTACGGGATCTCGCGATATGAAGATCATCCGACGCTCGACTTCACGCGGGTGGAGGCCGAAGCGGATGTTCATTTCGCGCACAAGAGCGGCTTCGTCTGCAAGACGAGCGCGACCGAAGAAAATCGGCTCCAAGAGCTTCTGCTCGGCGGATGGCGCGCGCCTGAGTAAGCCGAAAAACGTGCATACGTTTTCTCGTTTTCCGCTCGACTAGTCTGAAGTTTCCAAGCTAGATTCCGCGTCTATGTCGAAGCCGTTTTTGGTCGTCACTGCCCTCCTTGATTCCGGCGCGCGTCCCGCGGCGATGACGCGTTCTCATGGCGACGCGCTTGAACGCGCGATCGTCTCTTCCGGCGCACATGAAACTGCTGGGCTCGACCTGGTCGAACTTCCCGTTGGAGCGAAGACTTTCGATGCACTTCGCCGCGCGTTGTCGCTCGCCGACGAGACGGTCGCTCTCTACGATATCTTCCCGCTCGCCGAGCTTGCGCCGGACGTTCGCACGATCGCCGCACAATTCCTCGCCGCGGAGGCGCTCTGGGCGCTCGAAGAACGAGGGCAACTTGGCGGCGTCGCGCTTGATGTGAAGCTCACGCTCCCCGAAGGCTGGACGAAAGACCCGAAAGACATTCACCAGCGTCTTGT
>JAHDCI010000036.1 GCA_020629955.1 Myxococcota bacterium
AGACGAACGCAGGTTCGCGTTTGAAGGAGTCGACATGGCAAACATGGTTTCGCGCATTGGCGCGTTACAGGACTACGACGAGTATCGGGAGCTTCATTGGGAAGGCTCTTTCGAGGACTACCTCGAGATCATTCGTGAGCAGCCGCGGGTCACGCGGAACGCGTTCCAGCGCCTCTACGATATGGTCATCAGCTACGGCGAAGAAGAGTATATCGACAACAAGAAGCGGCTCGTTCGTTACCCCTTCTTCAAAGACCCGATCGACCACGGCAAAGACGCGATCTTCGGTCTCGATATTCCGCTCATGCGCCTCGTGCACGTGCTGCGCGCAGCCTCTCAGGGCTACGGTCCCGAAAAGCGCATCATCCTTCTGCACGGACCGGTCGGCTCGGCAAAGAGCACGATCGCGCGCCTTTTAAAGAAGGGCATCGAGCACTACTCGCGCACGCCGGAAGGCCGCGTCTACACCTACGAGTGGGTCAACCTCGCGGAGACCGGTCTTGCGGGACAGGACGATACCTTCCCTTGCCCGATGCACGACGAACCGCTTCGGCTGATTCCGCTCAAGTGGCGCGAAAAGGCGATCGCCGATCTGAAGCTCGGCAATGATCAGCACCGCATCAAGGTGAAGGGCGAGCTGAACCCGGCGTGCCGTTTCATCTTCAGCGGCCTCATGGAGCGCTACGATGGGGACTGGTCGAAGGTCATCGAAAACCACGTCCGCGTGAAGCGTCTTTTGCTTTCGGAGCAAGACCGCGTGGGCATCGGTACCTTCCAGCCGAAGGACGAAAAGAACCAGGATTCGACCGAGCTCACGGGCGATATCAACTACCGCAAGATCGCGGAATACGGTTCCGATTCAGATCCGCGCGCCTTTAACTTCGATGGCGAGTTTAACGTCGCAAACCGCGGCATTATCGAGTTCGTCGAGGTGCTGAAGCTCGACGTCGCGTTCCTCTACGACCTCCTCGGCGCGACCCAGGAGCAGAAGGTAAAGCCGAAGAAGTTCGCGCAGACCGATATCGACGAAGTCATCATCGGGCACACGAACGAGGCCGAATACAAGAAGCTCCTGAACAACGAGTTCATGGAGGCGCTTCGCGACCGAACGATCAAGATCGACATTCCTTACATCACCAAGGTGAGCGAAGAGGTGAAGATCTATCAGAAGGATTTCTCGGCCGAAAAGCTACAGGGCAAACACGTCGCGCCGCACACCCTTGAGGTCGCTTCGATGTGGGCCGTCATGACGCGTCTCGAAGAGCCCAAGAAGCATCAGCTCACGCTGCTTCAAAAGGCGAAGCTTTATGACGGCAAGACGCTCCCCGGATATACGCAGGATAACGTGAAGGAGCTCCGCAAGGAGACCGAGCGCGAAGGCCTCGACGGCATCAGCGCGCGTTATGTGCAGGATAAGATCTCGAACGCGCTCGTTCGCGATGGCAACGAGGGATATATCAACCCCTTCATGGTCTTGAACGAGCTCGAGAAGGGGCTGCGTCATCACTCGCTTGTCTCGGGCGACGAGCAGCGCGGCAAGTATCTTGAGGCGATTGGGATCGTCAAATCCGAGTACGACGAGATCGTGAAGAACGAAGTTCAGCGCGCGATCAGCGCCGACGAAGAAGCGATCTCGCGCCTCTGCGCCAACTATATCGACAATATCCGCGCGTACCTGATGAAGCAGAAGGTGAAGAACCCTTATACCGGTAAGGACGACGAGCCGGATGAGCGCCTAATGCGTTCGATCGAGTCGAAGATCGATATCGGCGAAGCGCGCAAAGACGACTTCCGCCGCGAGATCCTCAACTTCATCGGACACCTCGCGCTCGAAGGGAAGAAGTTCACCTACGATACGAACGACCGTCTGCGTCGCGCGCTCGAGATGAAGCTCTTCGAGGACCAGAAGGATTCGATCAAGCTCTCGAGCTTCGTGGCAAACGTCATCGACAAAGAGACGCAGGATAAGATCGACATCATCAAGGGCCGGCTCATCAAGCACTACGGCTACAACGAGGCGAGCGCGACGGACGTGCTCGCCTACGTCGCGAGCATCTTCGCCCGCGGTGATGTCGAAGGCGCGTGATCTCAAGCGGTTCTCCAGGTCACTGCGACGCCCCCGTTCTTTGCGGAATGGGGGCGTTCGCGTTTGAACATCCTTTTTTTCAAACGCACGCTTTTCGAACGCGCTCGTTTCGAACGCGTGCCTTTTAGCTCGAAACGGAAACGGAAATGGAGCAGACGCTATATTTGCAAGGAGCGACGACCTTACTCCACGCCGAGCAGCGTCCCGGCGTCACGATGGCCTCACTTTTTCTGACGCCGCGCTACGTCTTTGTGCTGCCCGAGTTTTCCGCGAAGGCGATGCCGGTGCACCTGCTCGATTTCTTTAAGCGGCATGATCATGAGCACACGTGGCGGCAAGTGATCATGCAGGGGGGCATTCCTCTCCAAGAGCTCGAGCAAGCGCTCGCCGGGGCGCTTGCGCCCGATGAAGTCTTCGAATTGGTGGAGCTCGGCGCGTATCGGATGCGCGGTCAAACGTTCGGCTACAAAGAACTTGGCGGCTACACTTGGGACGGTTTCGGAGTCATCGGACAAGAGGCCGCAGCCGCCACGATGAATTTCCTCGAGAGCCATCGGCACCTCGTCCGGGAAGCCGCAAAGAGCCGGACTCCGGTGACGCCGCTCAAGGCGCCCTTTCGTCAGGGAACGAAACAGTTCCTCGCGGGCGCTGGGCTCCTGCTTATCGGGATCGCGTGCGGCATCTGGCTCTCATGGGGCCTTGGGTTCGCGCCGGTTGGCATGGGCGCTGCGCTCATGGCAGCAGGCGGCTGGGATATGACGGTCGGTCGACCGATGAATCCGCGTACGCGGCGGGAGATGGGAAGCTCGGCTTCGTCGAGATTGGTCCTGGTGCTGATGGTCTTCGCGCTCGCAACCTTCGCGACATTGGCGCTCGCGTTGTACGACCACTTCAAGAGCTAACGAGTACCTACTCACGGTCGCGCGAATAGAATGCTCCCGTCCCGCTGTTCTCATATCGCACGGCGAACTCCATGACTGATTCACACCAAAGCACACGCGCCGTTGCCGGAAATACGCGCCTCTGCCTTAAGTGCCGAAAACGCAGCGATATGAAATATTGCTGCGGGTCGAACACCGTCGCGAGAGGACCAAGCCCCGTTGCGATCTTGGTGGGATATGCGGGCTTCTGCGTCTTCGCATCGTTTTATGGGCGTGCGCTTGCCGCCGCTGCCGCAGGAGGCGTGCTCACTCTCCTGATCTTGTTGCTCAAGCGTTCGGATATCGGCCGCCGCGGATTGCTCAACGCGGAGCCCTTCCATCACGGCGATACCACTCTTTTCCAAGGCACGGTGCGAAGACAGATCAGCTACGAGAATACCGCTGCGTACTTTGGCGAAATCGACGGTCAGACGGTCGCTGAGGGAACCGGTGGGTGGTTCGAGATGGAGGTGGAGAAGCCCGAGCGCAAGACCGTCATCATCGACCCCGAGCGCGCCTTTCTCGAGTTCGAAGGAACGCCGGATATTCTCCCGCGCTTCACAACGCTCTCCACCTTTTGGTACGAGCGTGGCTTTTTCGGCAAACCGGCCAACTTGAAACGCCTCGTGCTTCAGGAGGGAGATGCGGTGCAGGTCTGGGTGAAGAGCCAGCAGGCGGCAACGCTTGGTCAAGATTTGCTGACCGCGACGCGCGTCAAGGCAGAGTGTTCAAGCGCGCCGCGTGCTCCGTACTCGAAGGGCGCCAGGTTGGGCGATGACTACCGCTGCAAAACCTGTAGCTTGCGAGGGCCGAAGGGTCCGTGTTGCGATCGCCCCCGGGTACCTCTGATTTCTCCGATCCCATTGGGAGTCGGCGCGCTTGCCGCCATCGGAGCGTACTGGCTCATCGCACGCGCGGACCTTTTCCCCCACACCGCGCTCGGCCTCGCGTTTGTCGCGGCCAGCTTCGCGCTCTTCATGTTTCACTGGGGGTTGATGCGGGTGAGGGTAAGCCCGCGGCGAATGCCGGACGTGGGCGGCTCCGTCCAGCTCACGGTGCTCAAGGATGAAACGGACCTACGTTCGCTCAATGGATATCGCTGGAATGGTCAGCGGTTTTCCGAACTACGCGCGTCGCGACCGAAGCGTTCGATCGTTTGTTCGCTCGACGGAGGCCAAGAGGTCCATATTTCTTTGGCGGTCGCGCTCGTGGACCTTCTCGATGTGGAGGCCGAAAGAAGCGAGGAGACTCGACTGCTTAACCCTTCCTGGATTTCGAAGGGACTCTTCGGAAGCCGAGTGCATATGGAGACGCGAAGCGTAAGGCGAGGAGATCGAATCGAGGTCGGTCTTTCATCCGAAGAGATGAACGCGGTACAGGCCATGCTCAGCGCCAAGGAAAGCGGCGGCACGTACCGCGAGGGCCCGGCACCAAAGGTGGAGCGGGTCGTGCTACATGCCCTGACAATAAGCCTGCTCGACCGCGCTCAATCCCCGAGCGAAACGCTGCCAAAAATATCGTCGCGGGAGCCTTCGGCCGGCGAACGACTGGCTGAAGCTGTCGAGGCGTGAGAAACCGGGGCATGGCCCATCTTTGCGAGCTGCTCGAGCAGGCCCGACCTCAAGGGGCGCTTTTTGAGGAAGAGCGACGATCGTGGGATCGCGACGCGTTGATCCGATCCGTCCGCCAGGCGGCATCCAAGCTTCAGGTTGCGGGCGTGCAACCAGGCGACCGGGTCCTCATCACGGGCAAGAGCTCGCTCGCTCAGCTCGCTGCATGGTTTGGGACAGTGGCGATCGGCGCGACCGTTTGTCCGGCTCCGATCGGCATCACGAAAGAGAAGTTGATGCGACGCGCGCGAAGGCTGGGCGCATCGTTCGCTATTGGCGATAAGGCTCAGCTTTCGGTTCTCGAAGAGCTTGGGCTGCGCGCTCTCTCGCCCGAAGCGCTCGCCGGCCAAGGACCTGAGCTTTCGGAGTGGATCGCGAATCCCGCTTGCGAGGCCATGGTGCTCTTTTCCTCGGGGACCACCGGAAGGTCGACCGGCGTTGTGATCGACCATGCGCCGCTTCTTGAACACACGCGCGGGCTTGCCGAGCATACGCTTGATCTCGATGATCGCGACGTCGCGCTCAATGTGCTGCCGCTCGCACACTCGTTTGGGATCCGGATGAACGTACTGGTTCCCCTCGCGACCAAAACGCGGGTCGTGCTCGCTCGAAAAGATGGCCGCTTCGACGCCGACTTTGCGATGAAGCGGGCGTACGAAACGAACGCCAGCTGGTTAAGCGGAGTGCCAACCATCTTTCATCGCTTGGCGGACGCTGCACCCGAGCCGCTCTCCACGTTTCGATGGGGGCTCTCCGCCGGAGCCTCTCTCCCCGCGGCGATTCGAGAGCGCGCGGAGCGAAGGCTTGGCGGGCCGATCTGCGAAGGATACGGGCTGACAGAAGCAAGCTTCTCTGCCCTCGACGTGCCGGCCGCGGAGCGCACGCCAGGGTCGGTGGGGCGGCCGAGCCACGGCGTTCGGATACGAATCGTGGCAGAGGATGGCTCCGAAGCTCTCCAAAGCGAGAGCGGGGAAATTGTGATCTCGGGGCCGAATCTTGGAAGGGCGCTCGACGGAGAAAGTCTGACTCCTTCCGGCGAGCTTCAGAGCGGAGATCTCGGATTTATCAAAGATGGAAAGCTCTTTGTTCAAGACCGTTTAAAGGACTTGATTATCCGAGGGGGCAAGAACGTGATCCCCGCTGAGATCGAAGCGATGCTCGTGACCCATCCGGATATCCTGGAAGCGGCGGTCGTGGGCGTTCCCGACGAATCGTTCGGCGAAGAAGTCGCCGCAGCGTTGGTCTGTCGCAATCGCCATCTCCCGGATGATTTCGAAAGCTGGGCACGGAGTGCTTTCGCACCCTCCGAACGACCCAGGAAGATCCAGCTCGTCGACGCGTTGCCGCTCGGTCCATCGCGCAAAGTCCTTCGACGAGAGATCCGAAAGCTTTTCGCCTAGTGGACCGGCACTTGGTGAAAACGGGCCGATGTTGATTCCCGGTATTTTCACGCACTCAAACGCCATCCAACTTCCGCCCGTATGCTTCCGATAGTCGGACGCATCTGCGCACGCCAAAACCGCGAATCCGCGTCGGCCCTTTTTCACCAACCTGCTAGCGAAACAAAAAAGGCCCGCCGAAGCGAGCCTCTTGAGAGACGCGCGAGGCTTAGTCGTTCAACACGAACGAGAGCTTGAGGTTCACGCGGAACTCTTTCACCGCGCCGTTTTCGACGACGACCTTCTGGTCCTTCACCCACGCGCCGGAGATGTTTTGGAGCGTCTTGCTCGCACGAGCGATGCCCTTCTGAATCGCGTCTTCAAACGAAGTTTCGGAGGAACAGATAATTTCAGTAACTTTGGCGATTGTCATGGTGGGGTCCTTTCCCAAATCAGCGATTCGAGGATGTTTAATGAGACAAAGTCGTCACATCGAACCCACACGAGTACTTGAGATCGAACGCAAGAGCAAGAACGGAAGTTTGGCGAAGCATCGTGCCGTGGCCAAAATGGGAAGGCTACTCGCTCGGCGACGCTTCGCTTTCGTCGGGCTCTTCGCCAGGCGCTTCCGCGCCATCCGTAGCGGCTTCATCCTCGCCGATGACATGAAGCGGCTCGAGCTCCACGAAGATCCGCTCAGTCTCCCCCCGCGTTACGCGAACGGTGCGTTCCGCCTCCTGGTAGAAGGGGTTTTCGAAACGAAGAAAATGTTCGCCAGGTGGGACTGCGATCGCTTCCGCGTCAGGCGTCGTCATCACCTTTCGGCCGTCGAGGTAGACATCCGCCCAAGGATCCACGACGAAGCGAAGGTGCCCGGACTGCTCTAAGCTGAGCGACGTTGCGGGGTTCACCGCGGTCGTCTGCGAGGTCTCGTCAAAGGCACCCGCGGAAGCTTGAATCGCCCCGCCGGCGCCGAGGATCCCACCAAAGAGAAGACCACTGACGATCGCGGAGTGCTTGATGAGGTTCCGATCCTTTGCCGCACGGCGGAGATTGCGAGGAGCACCTGCAGCAAGGAGTTCATCGGCTTTCCCGTCGGAGAGAATACCGACATCGCGAAGGAACATGACCATGCGCGCCGAATAGTTCATCGGAACACGAGGCGAGAGGAACTCCATCAAATCATCGATGAGCGCCTGCGTCGTCGGATAGCGATTGGCAGGCATCTTTTCCATGCATCGCGAGAGAATGCGCTCTAGTTGCCGAGGAACCGCCGGGTTCACTTTTCGTGGCGGCACATAGCGGTCGAGCCGGATCTTCTGCATGACGGTCCGCGACTCGTCTTCAACGAATGGCTTCTGACCGGTCACCATCTGGTAGAGGACGATGCCGATGCTGAAGATATCGGAGCGGAAATCGAGCTTATCGCCGAGGATCTGCTCGGGGCTCATGTAGCTCGGTGTCCCTAGGCCAGTGCCCGTCTCCGTGAGGTCGCTGAGCGTTTCGTCGCGCGCGATCCCGAAATCCATGAGCTTCACCTCTCCGAGGTTCGAGACCATGATATTCGCGGGTTTGATGTCGCGATGGATGATGCCGCGGAAGTGCGCATAGTCGAGCGCGCGGCAGACATGGAGTGCGATGATCGCGCCCACTTCCGGCGGCAACACCGGTGAGTTCTCGAGCATATCGTAGAGATCGATGCCCTGAACGAACTCCATGATGATGTACATCGAGCGGCCGTCTTTGACGAAGTCGATGACGTGCAAGATGTTCTCGTGTTGAAGCGAGGCCATGAAGTTCGCTTCGCGCTCGAAACGCTTTGCGAACTGGCTATCCATCGCGATCGACGGTTTGAGGGCCTTGATGGCAACGACACGCCCGAGCGGCTCCTGAATGGCCTTATAGACCACCGCCATTCCGCCGCTGCCAATCTCACCGAGAACGCGGCAATTGCCTATTCGTTCCGTCATGCGGTGTGCTCTGACAATTCTCGTGGGAGTAGCATCGGGAATGTCGACGGTACGGAGCGCGCTCGCCCATGTCAACGCCAACCCACGACAGCGACAGGAGGATTTGCGGATCGGCGTGTTTGAGGAGATGCCCGATGGGCGACCTCCGCTGGCCGGATGTGCGCCGCATCGGGAAACGTGTGGCGGAAAAACTGGCGGAATTTGACTCAGCCCAACGAAATTCCGCCAGGGTTTGGTTCCCAAGTGGTTGAAATTACTCCCGCAGGTCACCGGCGCAAAAATTGAAACATCGCTCGCCAGACGAAGTCGGAGGTGAGATGAGCGAAGCGAAAATTGCGTATGCGAGCTGTTTGGTGGGGGTTGATGCGGAGCCGGTCGAAGTGGAAGCTCGGATCGGAAAAGGTCTCCCCGCGTTCGAGCTGGTGGGCTTGCCGGAGCGCGGCGTCCGAGAGAGCCGGGTGCGGGTTCGGTCGGCGATTGGAGCTCAGGGCTGGAAGATGCCGGAGAAGCAGCTGGTGGTAAACCTTGCGCCGGGGGATCTTCGAAAGACGGGAACGAGTTTCGACCTCGCGATCGCTTGCGCCGTGATCGCAGCGGCGGGCGGGCTGGAGCAGTCCTGTCTCGAGTCGACACTTTTGATCGGAGAGCTTGCGCTATCGGGCGAGCTTCGAGCCGTCCGGGGAGTTTTGCCTCATTTGCTAGCGGCGCGAAAACACGGACATCTCCGGGCGATAGTGCCGGCGGGGAACGAACGCGAGGCGGCACTTGTGGATGGGCTTGAAGTCTTTGTCGCCAAAGATCTCTCCGAGGTGGTCGAGGCGCTTTCGGAACGTGAGGTGCTTCGACGTCCGAGGGCCAGCGAACATCGACCCGTCGAGGGGTTGCTCGATCTGGTGGACGTTCGAGGACAGCTCGCCGGGAGACGAGCGATCGAAATCGCAGCGGCCGGTGCGCACCATCTTTTGATGGTGGGCCCGCCAGGCGCAGGGAAGACCATGCTCGCGCAACGGATGGCTGGCATTCTACCTCCGCCGGGCCGCGAGGAGGCGCTCGAAATCGCGACGATCGCCTCTGCCTCAGGGCACCCGACACCCGGCTCAATTGGTGGCATCAGTCGTCCCTTTCGCGCGCCCCATCACACCTCAAGCGCTGTCGCCTTGATCGGAGGCGGAGAGCCCATACGCGCCGGTGAGGTGAGCCTTGCCCATCGCGGGGTGCTCTTTCTCGACGAGCTGCCAGAGTTTCGGCGAGACGCGATCGAAACGCTGCGGACGACGATGGAGCATGGGAAAGTCGCGATCTCTCGAGCACGCGCGCGGGTCGTGTTGCCTGCAGACCCACTGGTCATCGCGGCCATGAACCCGTGCCCCTGCGGCTACTATGGCGATCTCGAACGGCTGTGCCGTTGCTCGCACAAGAGTGTCGAGAAGTATGCCGGACGAGTGAGTGGACCGTTGCTCGATCGGTTTGACCTTCAGCTCTCGCTCGCGCGCGTTCGAACGACCGCGCTTCGGAAACCGCGGAAAGCGAGCGAGGGTTCTGCGGCTGTGCGAGAGCGGGTCCTTCGGGCTCGGTCTGCTGGCGCTGCGCTCGGGCAGGCCCAAAAGCTTGATGCGCTCTGCGAGCAAGCGAGTGCTCCCGCGCTCGGCACGCTCGACCGCGCGACGGAGACGCTTCGGTTAAGCGCGCGCGCCTACGTAAAGGCGTTACGAGTGGCTCGCACGATCGCGATCCTGGATGGTCGCGACACCATGACGAAGGCCGATATCCACGAGGCGCTGCATTACCGGCTCCAAGAGCCAAGGCTCGCGAGAGCGGCGTGAGCTTTGCTCTTGGCCCGTTATTCTTCGCCCGGCGTCCACCGGAGCACAGGCTTTCGGGCAGCCTGCGCTTCGTTGAGGCGGCGAAGGCGCGTCGTGTGGGGCGCAGACTTCACCATCTCGGGATTCTCTTTGGCTTCCTTCGAAATCTGTTGAAGCGCTTCCACGAACTGGTCGAGCGTCGCCTTATTCTCGGTCTCAGTCGGCTCGATGAGCATCGCGCCCTTTACGACGAGCGGGAAGTAGACCGTCGGCGCGTGGAAACCGTAGTCGACCAAACGCTTGGCGATATCCATCGTCGTCACGCCGGTCTCTTTGAGGTGTGCATCGCTGATGACGACTTCGTGCATGCACCGGTTTTCGAACGGCACATGCCACTCTTCGCCAAGCTTAGCGCGGAGATAGTTCGCGTTCAGCACCGCCATCTCGGTCGCGCCTTTGAGGCCTTCGGCGCCCATCTCGCGGAGGTACGCATACGCCCGAACCATCATGCCGAAGTTGCCGTGAAAGGAACGAAGGCGACCGATGCTCAAGGGCCGCTCGCGTACAAGGTGGTACGAATCGCCATCCTTCTCTGCGAAGGGAGTCGGCGCGTAGTCATGCAGGTGCGCCTTGTACCCAACCGGTCCGCAACCAGGGCCTCCGCCGCCATGGGGCGTCGTGAAGGTCTTGTGCAGGTTGAACTGCATCACGTCGATGCCGAGATCGCCCGGCCGGGCCCAGCCCATCAGCGCGTTCAAGTTCGCGCCATCCCCGTACACCTGGCCACCCTTTGCGTGGACCATCTCGGCGACGGTCGCGAGGTGTTCTTCGAAGAGCCCGACGGTGTTCGGGTTCGTGATCATGATCGCCGCGACATCGTCGTCGATCAACGGCGCGATGAGCTCCGGAACGACGATGCCATTTTCGCCAGCAGGGAAGGGAACCGCTTTCAGACCGTTCAGCGCACACGAGGCCGGGTTCGTTCCGTGCGCGGTATCGGGAATCAGAACCTTGCTCGGCGAGCGCCCTTCTCGGCGATGATGCGCCTGAATCATCATGAGGCCGGTGTATTCGCCTTGGGCACCCGCCGCCGGATGCAGCGAGACATGGTCCATGCCGCAGACTTCCGCGAGGCCGCGCTCGAGGCGATACATCAGCTCGAGTGCACCTTGGACTTCGCTGTCGGGGGCCATGGGGTGAAGCCCCGCGAAGCCCGGCAGCCGAGCGGCCCACTCGTTCACCTTCGGGTTGTACTTCATCGTGCACGAACCGAGCGGATACATCCCGAGGTCGATCGCGAAGTTCTGCTGGCTGAGCCGAATGTAGTGGCGGAACGCCTCCGGCTCGCTGACCTCCGGCAGGTGGGCCGGCATCTCTCGGCGAAAGCTCCCGAGCTCGGCATCGAGGTCAATGGCCGGCACATCGGGGTCGATCTGAGACGCCCCATGACGGGACTTCGATCCCTGCTCGAAAATGAGCGGGGTCGTGAACTTAAAGCCAGAGCGAATCGGAGAGTCGGCCGGAGTCGTCATGCGCGGAATTTAGCGCGGGCCAATTGTCCACGTCGAGGCAAACGATTCGTACGCCCTTCGACACGTGCGAAAGCGCACGAGAGATTCTTCTTCCGCGGGGCTGCTCGCGCACTGTTGCGGGACGCGAGAACGGAATTCACATCGAGTCTTGGATCAAGGCGAGAGCTGCCCCGAGAGCACCTTTTCGAGCTTCGGGTCGTCCATGACGCGCATATGGCTTGCGACCTTGCCGTGGCGAATCGCGACCAGCTCGGCAGCGATCGAGACTGCGATCTCTTCCGGAGAGACGGCCCCCAGATCAAGCCCGATCGGAGCGTAGACTTGCTCGAGTGGCGGCACCGCGTCCCGGAGAGCGAGGCGCCGAAGCACTTGATAGACCTTCCGTTGGCTTCCGATCATGCCGACGTATTGATGTGGCCGCGCCCCGAAGACCTCGAGCGCTTCCTCGTCGATTCCATGGTCGTGAGTCACGATGATGACCCAGTCGGAACTTGCAGCTTCGATCCGTTCAGCCGCCTCGGTGATCGTGCACAGGTGACGCGTCGATTTGGGAAAACGTTCTTCGTTGTTCAGCTCGGCGCGCTCATCGATGACGTGAACTTCGAACCCAAGATCCGCCGAAAACGAAGCGAGGGGCTTGGCGACATGGCCCGCACCAAAGAGCAAGAGTCGCGGGGAGTATTCGATCGCATCCACAAGCACATCCATTCTTCCACCACAGCACATGCCAAGGTCTTTTCCGAGATCACGCTGAACACGTCGCGGCTTTCCATCTGCGAGCGTTTCGCGCATCGCGGCAAAGATCACGTTCTCGATCGCTCCGCCGCCGACCGTCCCGGCAAAACGCTCTTTCCCGTCCAACGCGCACAGCACCATGCGGGCACCAACCCGCTGCGGAGTGGAGCCGCTCGCACCGATCACGGTGGCCATCACCGCCCGCGCCCGCGCTTCGCGCGCTTCCCGGAGGAGGTCGAAAGGGTCGACGCTCATGGGGTCGGGGTCGTGCTCTCTTCTTCCGGACTTGGTTCGCCTGTCGGCGTAGCATTCGCATCCGTGGGCGCGGGTTCCGCGTTTGCATTTCCAAGCCGCCGGACGTGCCCGACGAGGGCTTCGATTCCTGCGGGAACGATCTGCTCTCCAAAGGCCGGCATCATTCCGCGTCCGAGGCGAATCACCGACGCAATATCCGCATCGCTCCGCGAGCGCTGCCATTCCGGGTCCTGGAAGTTCGCGAGCACGCCGGGTGCGCTCGGTCCGTTTCCGAGTCCTTCGCGCCCATGGCAGCTTGCGCACATTACGTTAAAGAGTGCGGCAGCCGCTCGCTCTTCGGCCGCTCCCTCCGGTGCTTCGGCGGTCTCTGACCTCGAAGACGGCCGGGGGATTCGTGATGGGTCGACCTCTCGTCGCGGCGGCTGGTCATGATCGGCCGGCGACCAGGTTTGCGTTGGAACCGGCGCTCCCTCGCACGCTGTCAGCGCCACGAACGAGACGAGCGGCAAAAGAAACGTCGCGAAGACCGAACGCAGGCGCGCAGATGCCGAAAGAGAATCGTTCACGCAGAGGCGATAGCAGGAGTCGCTATCCCGGGACAAGCGGCGGCGTGAGGCGACGCGAGACGCGAGGGCTATCCATTGATGTGACCCGGCGATGCGACCCGGCGATGCGACCCGGCGATGCTACCCACAGCTTCCGCCGAGCGAACGAGCCACGTTGCGGAGGATACGTTCGATCGCGGGGGTGTAATCATCGGAACAAATCGAGTGAACGCTGACCGGTACGCGCAAGCTCTCAAGCTCAAGCGCCGTCTCGACCAAACGTCGCGCGGGGAAGGCCACGCCCGCATCACCGACGCAGACCGGGTTGATTCGCTCGGGAGCGGACGGGTCTTGCTCGATCACCATGGCGTCGCTCGAGAGAATCCGCGCGGGGATCTGACCCGAGGCGCGCTCGGGGATGCCGCCGATCAACGAGAATGTGAGGCGCCCCTCCGGGCGGAGGCTCCGAAGCCCTTCCACGTATCGACTGATAGGGTGCAGCGCCTCTGGGTACTGCCAGCATCGAAGGTTGAGCGAGCCGGGATAGCGCGTGGAGCCTTCGTTGTAGATATCGCTATCCGACGCAGAGCAGTCGTCTTCGTCAGAGAGAGCGATCACCGAGAGCACCGAGTTTTCGCGAACCAACCCTACATTTACACCGGCGCCTGCCGGAGGACGCTCGAATGCAAGCGTCGACCGTTCATCGCTGATCCCTTGAATAATCGACTCGAGCTGCTGTTCGAAGCCGCAACCTTCGGTTCCTTGTAGAGCGACGCATGCGAAATTCTCAGAGAACGCATCCGCGTCCTCACCCTCTGCGAAACGAGCGAAGTTTCCCTCTGGGAGCATGCACCCGGAGGCTCCCCTGGAATGAAGCTCCGCATTGTCGCCAGCTCCGTTCCCGCACGTTGCGATCTCAAACCCACCGACGCCCATATCGGAGGATACGACCCCCATCTGAAGGGAACGCGCAGCCGGAGAATCTTGAACGCCGTCTCCGTCGAGATCGCCTGTCGCGATGGCCCGAACGAGCCGGGGCAACTGATCTGCGAGCGCTTGCTGTTCTTCTTCCATCGAGGCGGAGTTGTCGACCATCAGAAGAACATCAAGCTCGCTCTGGCCCCGCCCGCAGCAATCATCGAGGCATGCGGTACCGACCAATACACGGTCGAGAACACGGACCTCGGCGCTCGTTCGCCCTTCTTCGAGCGAAGTTTCAAGCGCAAAATAGGTGCCGTTTTCCACGGCGTAGATCGTCGCGTCGCTTACGGCTCCGTCGAAAGGCAACGAGACCGTCGCGGGCACATCGAGCGCGAGCCCTTGAGGTTCCAGCACGAGCTCTGGCGCATACGCGCGAATCCAATCCGGGCCACCTTCTTCGTAGCGAGCGCTGATCATCGTCGCGTCGCGAAGCGCGCCGGCTGGAAACGCGATGGTCATCGTGCCGAGGGTGAGCTCCCCGCCTTCGGGACCGATCAACGCGGAGGTCGAGCTCCCTGCAGGCGGTGGCGGGACCGCTTCCTCCAATGGCGAAATATGGGAGTTGGCGCAGGCCATCGAGGCAAGCGCGGCGAGATAAACCAACTTCTTCATCAACGGAACCTCACCAACCTGTGTCGCTCCACGTGACTTGCGAGTGTTTTTCGAAGAAACGATTCGCTGTTGATATTTCTTAACGCGATTCGGCCCCTTCACGCGGGTGCGAAGGCCCTCCAACGCAAAACGCCTCCAGCCCTCAAGGCCGGAGGCGTTTCGCGGAGATCGTTCGAGCGTGTTTTAGCCGCAGCTGCCCCCAAGCGAGCGAGAGACGTTGCGAAGAATTCCTCGAATGGCCGGCGTGTAGTCTTCCGAGCAGATCGAGTGCGCGCTGACGGTGGCGCCCAAATCCTGAAGTTCCTGCGCGGTCTCAAGAAGTCGTCGTGCCGGGAACGCCATGCCGCTCGTGCCGGTGCACGCCGGATACAGCTGCTGCGGCTCATCCGGATTCTGTCGCTCCACCATCGCCGGATCCGCGAGGATCTCGGCCGGCGAGAGACCGTCGGTGTCTTCGGGCATGCCACCGATCACGGAGAAGGAGAGGCGGCCATCCGGGCGCAGGCTACGCAGACCTTCGACGTAGCGGCTCACGGGATGAAGCGCTTCGGGGTACTGCCAGCAGCGAAGGTTGAGGCTCCCAGGGAACGTCGACGAGTTCATATTGTAGAGTTCGTTGTCGCGCGCGGAGCAATCGTCTTCGTCCGTCAGCGCGATGACCGATAGGACCGAGTTTTCGCGGACAAGACCCGCGTTCGGCCCCATTCCCGCAGGTGGGCTCGTGAACTCCAGCGTCGAGCTTTCGTCGCTGAGCCCTTGCACGATCGCTTCAAGCTGCTGCTCAAACCCGCAGCCGTTGACCCCCTGCATCGCAACACACGAGACATTCGTCGAGAAGGCGTCAGCGTCGTCCCCTTCGAGATATTGTGCGATCGGTCCGCCAGCGAGTTCACATCCCGACGCGCCTTGCGAGAGGAGACGTGCGCTGTCTCCCGTTTCGCGATCACACGTTGCGATCGCGTTATCACCGACTCCGAGGTCCGAAGAGATGACCCCCATCTGGAGCGAACGGGCGGCGGGCGAATCTTGAACGCCGTCCCCATCGAGGTCGCCGGTCGCGATCGCGCGAACGAGGCGCGGGAGCTGCTCTGCGAGCGCGGCCTGTTCGTCGGCCATCGAGTTCGAGTTATCGACCATCAGGAGAACATCGAGCTCGCTCTGTCCGCGACCGCAACAATCGTCGAGGCACGCCGTTCCTACGAGAACGCGGCCAAGCACGTTGAGCTCTGCGCTCGCGCGGCCTTCTGCGAACGAAGTATCGAGCGCGAAGTACGTGCCATTTTCAACGGCATAAATCGTTGCGTCCTGCGCGGCACCCTCGAACGGAAGCGAGACGGTGACGGGCGAGGAAAGCTCGAGACCCGCCGGCTCCAGGACCAGCTCGGGCGCGTAGGCACGGATCCAATCCGGGCCACTATCTTCGTATCTCGCGGAGACCATGACCTCCTCCGCGACCGCGCCGGAGGGAAAGGAAATCGTCATTGTTCCGAGGTCGATCTCACCACCCGCGGGGCCAATCAGGGCGGAAGTCGCGCTTCCCGCGGGGGGCGGCACCAACGTCTCGGGCTCCGGTTCAATGTGGGAGTTGGCGCACGCCATAAAGGAGAGCGCGGCGAGGTAGACCAGCTTCTTCATGGTGGTGAGTCGAGCGAGGCCGGGGCTTTTTCCAAGTCGACGCGAAAATAATTCACCGAACCGATTCTTTTTTCCGCAACCGAACTCCGTATCGACCGATGACGTCGTATGCGCCGCACTACATATCGTCTCGTTTCCCCTCGTCATTCGCGGAAGCAGAAGCTCCGTACTCAGCCAAAAGGGCATTCGTTTCGCGCAAGACTGTCGAATTCGAGGCCTTTCGAAGACGCGAAATCTTCTGAGGTTCCTCTCGGCGCGGCGGGCCTCGCGCGAAGGCGGAGCGCGTCAGGAACAACGCCGCAAGAGAGAGCCGATCCGAGGCGCGAACGAGAGATCCGAGATTCGGCGAAACCCGAGGTTGAACCGCCCATTCGCGAAGACCTCGTCACGGCGTGGCTCGAATCGAGATTGCAGGCCGGCGCGCCAGCCACGCCGACCGAACCCACATTGCCCTCGCGAGAAGCCGGGGCCGCCGAGCTTTTTGGAAACGCGGGCGTCTATCTTGAATCCTGCCGCGTGGACGCGCGTTCGGAGCGGGTTCAGCTCAAACTTGGCGCGGAGTTTTTAGGGGTCGAGGTGACTCTTGAGCGGCGCGGTCAAGGCATCGAGGTGCTGCTCGAGGGCGAACACAGCGAATCTCTTCGAGCCCTCTCGGGGCGTCTCTCCTCCGTGGCCGAAGAGCGAGGCCTGAATCTGCGCATCCGCTGGGAGCTTGCTTAGCCCTCCGGCATGGATCAACAACCCGGGATGTTAGGTATCGCCACCGCCGGTTCTGTTGTTGTCAGCGTTCATCATGGAAAGCCGATCCCCGAAGAGGCCCGAGCGGAGATCGAGGCGGTTCAGCGCGCGACACGCGAAAACGGCGAAACCTCACTCGTTGTCGTACTTGATAAGATCGGCGGCGTTCCCGGGCGCGACACAATTCGCACGTACCGTGATGCCGCAAAGAAAAACCCTTCGGTTGTGAGTCATATCGCGGTCGCTGTGCTGGCTGGAGGCGTCGCTGGCACGATGATCCGGGGTGCGGCGAGTGCCATCCTGAAGGTGATGCCGAACTCGGCGAAGGTGTTTGGCGATGCGGACGAAGCGATTCAATGGATCTCGGCGAAAACGCAGGTCTCGCAAGACGATTTGCAAGCCGCACTCGACGAAGCTCGGCAGGGATCGCGGTAGAGGAGCGAGCTCGCCACAGCCATTGTGAATGTCGATCACGTTTCTTATTGGGCGCGAACCTCTCAAAACGGTAGACTCGTAGAGTGCGTGTAGGAGATGAGGTCGCGGGATACCGGATCGTCGCCAAATTGAAGGGCGGCGGTATGGCTGCGCTTTATCTGGGACGTAAAGATAGCGTCGGCGGCTTTGCGAAACACGTCGCGATCAAGGTCGTCCGGGAACACTTGGCGGACGACGAGAGCTTCGTGGATATGTTCCTCGACGAGGCGCGAATCACGGCAGCGATCGAACACCCGAACGTCGTCCATGTTCACGATCTCGGCGAGTCGGAGGGCAACTACTTCCTGGTGATGGAGTACGTGCCGGGCATCCCGCTCACGACGCTCCTGCGCTCGGTTGCGCTTCGCCAGCGACGCTTTGCGCCGGCTCTCGCGACTTGGGTGACCATGCAGCTCGCGACCGGTCTTCACGCGGCACATGAATGCACCGGTCCGACAGGGGACCTGCTCAACATCATTCACCGCGACGTCAGCCCGAAGAACGTCATCGTGGCGTACAAGGGCTACATCAAGCTCATCGACTTCGGCATCGCCAAAGCGGCTGGGCGCGCACATGCCACGAGCGCCGGCTCGCTCAAAGGCACCCTTCGCTACATGTCGCCCGAACAGGCCTTTGGGAAAGACCTAGACCGCCGCTCCGATATTTTCTCCTTGGGCATCGTGCTTTGGGAGATGCTCGCGATGCGGCGGCTCTTTAATGCCGAAAACGACTTCGCACTTTTGGACCAAGTACGCGAAGCGACCGTTCCCTCGCTGCGCGGAATCGCAGGAGTCTCCGGAGCGCTCGAATCGGTGGTTCGCAAGGCCCTCGCGCGAGATAAGGATCTCCGATTCTCGAACGCGGCGGAGTTCCGCGATGCCCTCGCAGCGGCGATGCCCGAGGCGCTCTCCGTGACGCCCCGGAATATGGCGGAGCTGATCGGCGCGGTCGTCGACCCGAACGATAAGCATGCGGATCTCGAGCCGACCGTGCGCGCAGCCCTCGGCGCGCCGACCAAAGTTCTGAAGCCGAACGAGGTCATCTCGAAGCTAACGACGCCGCCGCAGATGGTGCAGACAGCAGATGGCGAAGCGACGATTTTGGAGCCCGTCACGGCGATGCACACCCCAAGCGCCTCGGGCGTGGGATCTGGCATTCGGCCCCATCAACAAGGGGGCGATGACGATGAGGAAGAAGCGACGATCATGGTCGCTTCGCGTCCAGATTTCGCACTGCCCGACGCGCGGCCCGGTTCCGGCCCGCTCCGCCCGCAAGCTCCCCCGCAGGTCGTTGGATCGGCCGCTCCGAAGAAACGGAATATCCCGCCAACGATGATGTCGCTCTCGCCGAGCTCATCGCCTGCTTCGAAACCGGCACCTGCGCCGAGCCCAGCGCAAAAGCCTCGCGCGATCCCGCCAACGCAAATGGCGATGGAATCCCCGGTCCAGCGAAACATTCCCGCCACGCAGATGGCGATGGAATCCCCGGTCCAGCGCAACATTCCCGCGACGCAAATGGCGATGGAGGGCGCCGCGCAAGCCGCCGTGGCCAATGGGCCAGGGTTTCAGAGCCCGCCCTCATCACCGAGCTTTCAAACCCCTCAGCGCGAGTTGCCGACCGAGGAGATCTCGCTCGATGAGGAGGGCTCCTCGAAGAAGGGGCTGATTCTTGGGTTGCTCGCATTGGTGTTTGTCGCGGCGGTTGGCGGTATCTCCTTTGTTCTCTTCGGAGGTCTCGGCGGGGAGGAGCCGCCTGCGACCGTGACCAGCGTCACGCCCGCGACCGAGCCACCGGCTACCAACCCTCCGGCGAATATTGAACCTCCCGCGGCCGATCTGAATGGGGAGGAGAATCCCAGCGGAGAGAGCACCGCAAACGAAAATCCGAGCGAGGAAAATCCGATCGATGAAAATTCCGGGAGCGAGCTACCCGTGAATGCGCCACCGGAAGATATCGCCGAGCCCAGCAATCCATCCTCGGCGGAGAACACGCGGGAGGACGAGCCTCCCTCGGGTGGGACCACGCCCCGAGGCGACGAGCCGGCAGGAACCGATCGCGTTGGGAGCCCTTCCGTTTCCGATCCCTGGGCGGAAGAGCCGACCATCATGCAGGTCACGATGCGGCCGACAATGAGACCGACCATGCGGCCGACGATGCGACCGACCATGACGGAGTCCATGGACACGCGTATGGACGTTGTTTTGGTCCGAGACCCGTTCGGCGATTGACCTTCGCAAACTCTGCTCTTGCGTCGTTCGCGCGGGCCTCTACCCTCTGCATATGAGCAGACCGACGCGCGTAGTTTTTCTTGGGGCAACCAGCGGAATGGGTGAAGCGCTCGCACGCAAAATGGCGCGCGAAGGTGTCTCGATCGCCGTGCTGGGACGCGACCTCAAGAAGGCGGAAGAGACCGCCAACGATCTTTCCGTTCGCGGAGCCCCGAAAACGGCATCGGTAAAGTGTGACCTCGAAAATACGGAGCGGTTTGAGGAAGCTCTTCGCGAAGCAGCCGAAGGGATTGGCGGGGTGGATACAGTTGTGATCAGCGCCGGGCTCTTCGCGACGCAAGACGAACTCGAGGCGGACGAAACGCTGGCGGAACGCCTCACGCGCATCAACTTTACGAACACGGTGGTGTTCTGCGAAGCCGCCCGAAAGCAGCTCGGAAATCAGGGCACGTTGTGCGTCTTCAGCTCCGTTGCGGGAGAACGCGGACGCAAGCCGGTCGTCATCTACGGAGCTTCCAAAGCGGGCCTGAGCGCATACCTCGAAGGGCTGGATCACAAGTTCCGCGGGAGCGGCCTCAAGGTGGTCACCGTCAAGCCCGGCTTCGTGCGCACCCCGATGACCGAGGGCCTCGACGCACCGCCCTTCGCGGGCGAGCCCGAGCAGGTCGCGCGGTTGGTCTGGCAGGGAATCCTCCGCGGCGATCCCGTGATCTACGCCCCCAAGCCATGGCGCGCGATCATGGGCGTGATCCGCACGCTTCCCCGCGCGGTTATGCGCCGCGTCGGCTTCTGATCGCGCTCGCACAGATCCGCTCAAGACGCGGAGACCTTCTCCGGAACGCGCGACGCCACGAATGGTTCGCTCGCGAGGCGGCCGCGCGCGGAGCGACATCGATCTTTTTTCCGGAGCTTTCGCTTTCCGGATATCTGCTCACGGACGCGGCACGTTTCGCTCCGTCCGCAGAAACAATGGAAGCGTTTCAAGAGCTCTCCGCCGAGCTCAAAATGACGATTGCAATCGGTGCGCCGATGGTGAGCGACGCGGGCGTCGAAATCGGCGCGAACCTCTTCGATGCGGATGGGCACTACCGCACCTACACGAAACAGCGACTCCACGAAGACGAGTTTCCCTTCTTTGTGGCGAACGCTGCCAACCCGCACGTCACGCTGACGCACGAGAAATCTGTCTTCCTCGGCATCTGTCACGAGACGATGTTTGAAGCGCCTTTTGAAGAAGCCGCAAAGGCCGAAGCGGAGGCGTATATCGCTCTTGTGGCCAAGCCCGCAAATGGCGTGGAGCGCGGGGCAAAACACTACGCTGCGATGGCGAAGAAGCATCAGCTTCCCGTGTTGATGGCGAACGCCGTCGGTGCTTGCGAAGGTTTTGAGAGCCGAGGCGAGAGCGCTATTTGGGGGCCGAAGGGCGAGCTTCTCGGAGCGCTCTCCGCGGACGAAGAAGGCCTGCTCTTTTTCGACTTTGAACGAGCGCGCGGGTGCACGCTGCAGATCCAACGCGCCGAGCCCGAGGACGAGGACGCTCTTATCGAACTCTACGCTCGCGCGGGAAAAGCCCTTCTCAAAGGCGGCATCGATCAATGGGATGCTTCATATCCGGATCGCCCACGAATCCATCAGGATATCCAGCGCGGTGAAGCTTTCGTGCTTCGGTTCGGAGAGCAGGTCCGAGGCGCCATCGTCCTGAACGCAGAGGCGGACGAAGAGTACGACGAGGTGACTTGGCAGGGGCGTGATTCAGACGCGCTGATCGTGCATCGCCTCGCCATCGCCCCGAAGGACCAAGGCGCAGGATTCGCCCAAGACCTCATGCGTTTCGCGTTCGAGCATGCGCAGGAGCGTGCGTTTCAGAGTATCCGGCTCGACGTCTTTTCCGAAAACACCCGAGCCATTGGGTTCTACGAACGCCTCGGGTTCGAGCGGCGTGGACAGATTCATTTTCCGCGACGAGAAGCGCCCTTCTACTGTTTTGAGAAGGCGCTCACCGTTCCGCCTTCTTCCCCACTCGGCACGCCTGGAGGCGGATCGAAGCCGCCGTCCGAGAACGGGTGACAGCGACAGATCCGTTTCGCTCCAAGCCAGCCGCCCCGGAAGAATCCGTGATGTTCAATGCACGCTGCAGTGTAACGAGAACATGAGGGCTCGAATCGGCAGACGCTCCCGATCAGCGGAGAAAAAGTCCACCAATAGAAACGAATCAAAAGAAGGCCGAACCAGCGAAACACGGTAGCGACTTGGGGCCTAGGAAATGTCGACGCAAGCGCGGCCTATTGGAGCGCGCGAATTTTGTCTTTGTAGAGAAGCTTCTGCTTCTGCAGTTTGCGCCGTTCGAGCTCTGCTTCGGGAGAGAGGTAGAGTCGCTTATTCAGCGCATCGAGCTGCTTCTTTAACTCTGCATGTTTCGCCGACATTCGGGCGATCTGCACATCAGGCTGGGAACTACGTCGGACTCGTTTGGCAGAACTGGCCATCAAAAGGCTCCTTGATACCGAGACAACAAGCGAAGAAAGCCCCCTGAGGGTAACGAAGTTCTTTGCGGCCGACAACGGTTCGCCAAGACGCGCCCTGGCAGGTCCGTGAAGAGAGAGCGCCGCACGTGACGGAGCGGCCTCCTGAGTTCAGTAGGGACCGACGGTGGTCAGGTACGCCCAGACGCCGGCGCCTGCGATCCCTGCGGAGATAAGGCATGCGATCCAGAGTCCGAGCGTTGAATCCTGGTAGCCATCGATATTGTTGAGATCGACGGGCTCATCCTCCGGCCGGCGTGCCGCATCCATCTGCCCGGTCGGCAGCGCGCGGGAAGGAGCGTCCGGGCGTTCGAGCACGTACGCATCGGGCGCAATAATCACCGAAGGTCCGGTATTCTCTCTTCCCACCAATGCGCCATGCTGCACGTTGGGCGACGCGGCGGGCTTGATGAAGGGCGTGGTTGCGCTTACCGCGGTGGGAGGCGCTTTCGGAGCGGGCTTGGAGAAGCGCTTAAAGGCGGTCGTGGCGGCCGCATCTCCCCGGAAAGGAAGTGCCGCAAGAACATCAAGGCGCTGCGCTGCGATCGCGTCGACCTGCGCAACGATCGCGTCGATCGAAGGACGGCGCTCCGGTGCTTGGGCGAGCATTGCGTCGACCAAACGGGCGAGCTCGATCGGAAGTGAGGGGCGGCGCGTGAGCACTGGGACGGGAGGCCGGAGCACATCCGCGGCACGCGCACCCGCTGCGCCATAAGGCTCGTGGCCCGTCAGCGCGAAGTAGAGCGTAGCACCAAGGCACCAGATATCGGTCGCGGGGCCTTCTTTGCCATCGCGTACCAACGCATCGGGCGTGGGGCGTCCTCGCATTGGAATCTTGAGTCCCGGAACACGCGCGGCGCCAAGACCGCCGATAAGCACGCGCAAGCTGTCGCGCGGACCCGAGGCAAGGATCGTATTCGCGGGGCGAAGGTCCCGGTGCAGCGCCTCGTTGCGGTGAACGCCGGCAAGCGTACGTGCGAGCTGGCGGATCACATCGAGCGCATCCTCGACCGCGATCGGCCCCTGTCGTTCGACGAAGCTCTGCAATGATTCTCCTGCGTGATCGTCCCACGCAAGGAAGCAGCCGTGAATATCATCGATGCCCCAGCCGATCGCTTCCACGAGACCGGCTTCTTGCAAGCTGCGCCACGCGTCGACTTCGCGCTGATAGCGACGGCGAACGGAGGTGTCCGCGAGCGCCGGCTGTACGATCTGAAGGACTACGCTGCGGGAGCTCTGTCGGTCACGGCACCGAAGAACGGCGCCAAATGTCGTTGTGCTGATAAAGCGCTCGGCGAGATATCGTCCGCCGATGAGCTTGCCCTCCATTGAGCGTGCCCAAGCGGTGTCTTTCGCCTCGACCGGTCGCGGGGCCACGCGAACGCCGGAACCGCGAAGCTCTGCTTCGTACGCAAGCACGGCCGCGGCCGGATCGTCGACTCGGCGTGTCGCATCGCCGGCGGGAGGCGCTTCGGAGCTACCGGAGTCGCCGTACGCGAACGGAGAGTCCGTGGTGACTTGGCGAGTGGCATCTTCGAAGATCGACATTACGGCGCATTGTGCAATTATCGTGCGCATTTGCGAATCGTGTTCACGGCCGTTTTTTCGCTAAGATCGTTGGATAAATCGTACATGCGGACGAAATGTGCGTCGCCTGGGAAGCATCACCTTGTGAGACAGCTTGTCGCTATCCGCTACTCGACCCGGTCCTGCGGCTGAAGTTCGGTCATGCGAACCACGCGATACGAGCAGGAGTGCTCGCTGCAGCCACACACCTCGACTTCAAGCTCAACGACAAAACGCCGCGGGCCTCCGATTGCATCGCGCGTGATCACCAGCACCTGAGAGTTTCCACCAGGCGCAGAGGACAGCATCGCGCTCTTTTGCACGTCCCCTGGGGCGCGAACGCGCGCGTGCTCCGCCGCCATTCGGATCGCCGAATCGATCGGATAGCCCGACAGGGAATAAACGCGCTGCGCCGAAGCTTCGGGAGCTCCAAAGAGCAACATCGCGGCAAGAAAGAGAGAGGCAGGAATCGCTGGAAAGAGTTTCATAACGCTCAAACGCGAGCGGATCACAATCGGCGCAAAAAATCTTCGATTCGGCCGAGGGCTTAATGAGGGAGACGTACCTCGAACGAACGGAGCGCCGCGAGATCCCCCCGGGCTTCAAGCTTTGCCTTCCGGCAGAGCTCCCGAAGGCGCGCGTGAACGATTCGATCGCCGAAGGGTGCGCGCGCGAGAACGTTGCCGACGATTCGCGCGGCGCGAGACCAATCGGCGGTCGCTGCGTTTCGCAAAAAGGCATCGAGCGCTTCGCCGTGATCGCCACAAAGCGCGACGTCGAGAGCGTGCGCAAACACCGGCTCGGTCGGGAGCTCATTAAACTCAGTCGGCAACGAAGGCACGCTCGCGGCGTGCCAGCGGTAAGGTGGCGCCGAGAGGTCCCACAGGCGTGGCGAATCCCACCAAGCCGAGGGCATCTCTTTCGCGTGTGAGAGGTTGGCCGCGAGTTCCTTTGGCGGCAAAAGTGCACAAGCGGTCGTGCGAAGATCGACCACCTTTAAGCGTTCCCGGGAGATCCCAAGATCCCGAAGATGCGATATCGCGAACATCATTCCGAGACGTTCAATCGCCCAGGCGCCGATCCAAAGAACCAGCGTTCCGGAATTCGCGACAAAGGTTTTGAGGGTTGCCGAATCGGAAGGCGGGGCTTCCTCTGATTCGAGAATCGAACGCCAAAACGCGGCTCGATTCCTCTCCCAACCGTGCTCGGGGAGCGGGCCCACCGTGAGGTTATCGCGTAGCGCATAGACGTTGGCCGTGGGCGATACGCTGCGATAGGAACCCGCCGCAGATTCGCCGAAGAAGAGATGTGCCCGGGAGTCTTTCACAACTCTACCGTAGCGTGGTCCCAGCGAGTCGCGGGCGGATTGTGCTCAAGCTCTTCTGTGGATGGGCAGTCGCCGAAGTGTGCGAAAGACATAGATCCGAGAGGCCGATCGTATCCTCTTCACTGCCCTGGTTCGTCAACCAAAGCAGAGATCTATGGCCCAAGTTCTTGGGTTCAGCTCTCGTCGTCGGAAGAGCACTGCTCCTGACAAGCCGCCTCGGCGTTGCACATATCCGGCTGCGACTCGACGCAATCGAGACATTGCTCGAGCGCGGCTTCCGCGGCTGCAACACCAAGGTCGCCCAGGAATCCACGCGCGGCTTCGAGACTCGCCTCGCACTCCATCTCCGCCGTGGCCTGGTCCGCGCCTTCGCAATCCGCGGCGATCACTGCTTGGCGAGCGCAAACAGAGCCGCCGCCGCTGCAGCCCGCAAGGGCAGCTGCGATGACACCAAGGCTAAGAAGGGTCTTTAGGTTGTTCATTTTCATTTCTCCATTCTCGGTCATCGACCGTTTCCGGAGAGCCCTCTAAGCAACCGTCGTGCCACCCATCGAAAGCCCCTTCTTTCTTTGCTTTTTTCGATTTTCGAAGCTGTTTCACTTCGGTTTGCGAGTGGCCAACGAAAAAAGCGTGAACCGATGACAACATCGGTTCACGCTCGAGTGTAGCGTGACGGTCACGCGCCGAAGTCAGCCAATATCGACAAGAGGCAGCTCCCCAATGAACTTCCTCTTTCCGAGAAGGACACCGTTATGGCGCAAGATCGAATAGGTCGTCGTCAGGTGAAAGTAGAAGTTCGGTAGAACAAAGCCGTTCAGGTATTGGTCACCGAGCAGACACTTTCCTTCCGGAAGGAAGGGCAGCTCGATCTGCCGAGACGCGGCACCCTGAAAATCTTCTTCGTTAAACGTCTTAAGATATTCGATGGTCTTCTCGATCCGGGCGACAAGTTCCTCCATCGTGGTCTCGGTATCCGGATGCGAAGGAGCGCTCTTTCCGCTCAAGCGCGCCGGCGCAAACTTCGCCGTATCGCACGCCGTCTGCACGTTTCGACAAAGGTCGAACATATCGGGCGCTAAGCGAAGAGAAAGAAAACGATCCGCAGGAAAACCGCGCTGCTCGGCGCTCTCGGAGGCTTCCGCGAGAAAACTCTTCAGACTCCCAAGAGAACGGATCAGAACGGGGACAGTGGCTTGAAACATGGGCATGGCGAGACTGTGCCAGAGATTCGTGTGAGCGCGATCCAAGATGCGCGTCCGGCGGACGTTTTTGTTCGTCGCTCAGACATTCGCTTCAAGCAAAGCCTCGGCCTCCACTCCATGCGCCTCGAGTTCTTCCGGCGCGCTGCGCCCGAGGGCGATGGAAACAAGATGTGCGAGCACCTGGGGCTCTGAGAAGCGCGCGTCTGCGGAGACATGCTCGAGCGGAGTGATTCGTAAGGACTCGCGCCCGGCTTCGAAGAGGAGCGCGCGTCCATAGCGGGAACGTCGCCGGAGCCGATCGAGCGCGACACTCCAGCTCGCTTCGCCACGCTCGGAGACAAAGTGCAGGCTCTCCTCGCTGAGCGCCAAAAAGCCATGCTCGTCCCGGGTGGTTGTGCGATGCCGGTACACGGTCCCCGCCCAATAGAAGCGAATGCCCCGCTTGCATTCCTTCGCGACGCCGTCGAGAGCGAGCAGTCGCTCGGGAAGCTCACCCGGATCCACTTCCGCACGTCGCGGGTTGCTGCGTAAATCGGCGATGAACTGGGCCAGCTCGCGCACCCATGCGCGCTTACTATCCTCTTCTTCGCGCTTCTTGGAGGACCGCTCGTTTTTGCCCATCAACGCGTAGGCCCCCTGAATCACGGCGACTGTTCCAAACACTACAAAGAAGAGTGCCGAGACGCCCATGCAGAGGTGTGCCATCGGAAAGCCTTAGAGCCATGACGCCATCGATCGCAAGACTCGCGTGACAAAGTGCACAGGGAAGTGCACAGAGGGCAAACCATGATCGTTGCGACCGGTTCGGGCGCGCGACGATCCCCTCACAAGCTGTCGAGGGACCGTGCTTCGTCGAAGACGATCGAATCGACCGTAAAGCGGTGCACGATGTCCTCTCCGAGTGGCGCGGAGGTCATCCGGTAAGGAAAGACAATCCCATCAACCTCGCGGAAATCCGCGTACTGCATCGCTCCCTGCATGCGTTTGCCAAAGTCGCGCACGGTGTACTCCACATAGGAGATGCGCCCGCTCTCCTGACTGACCCAGACAAGATACTGATCGATATCCGCTTGAGGAGCAGCATTCCGCCACGTCACGTAGAGAAGGTCGTGGGCTTCTCCATCGATTTCGCGGGTGCCCGCGTGCGCTACGATATCCGCCTCAAGAAGCCGAAATGGCATCTCGAGAAAATACTCGATCGTCGGCACCCAAAATCGGACGTCCGCATCGCTCACCTCTTCTCGAGCCCCCGTCTCATCTTCCCCGGAGGTACGACCGTTTTCGAAACGCCAACGGTGACCCGCCCGTGGTCCACCCACGAACTCGATCGTGCCTTCGTCACCGCGATGCACGTAAGAGAAGATCAACGTCTCCCCCTCTTTCCACGGCGAGACCAGCCGCATGATCGGGCTCGGCCAATGGTCGCTCATCTCGACACGGCTTGAGCGCTTCGATTCAAATGCCGTCAGTCCACCATACGCTTCGGGTAGCCGCTCGATCAGCGCTCGGCCTCGCGCAGCCTCTTCTTCCGAGATGCCGTCGAGGATCGAGTCGGGTCGAATATCGACGGGGGGAGCGATGATGTAGGCGAGTGCGAACAGCGTGAGGAGTCCAAGAAGTCCGAGGAAAATACGGCGCCACCTTGGCGAGCGCTTTGATCTCGGCGTTTCCCCTGAAGAAGTCATGCCCCCCATAGTCGCTCCGACGAGCTTTGTTACGCCTCCGCTTCAATGGACGTGGCTCGATCGGAGTCCGCGAGCTTCCTTGCGAGCCACTTGATGCACGCTCTACAGTATCTGCTGTGAGCGGCATGAAAGAAGCGCTGAAGACGATGTGGAAGCATCGACGGCGAGTGGCGGGATTGATCGCGCTTGTGGGGGCGTTGGTCGTCGGCTCGATCGTGTCGACCGGCGTCGAACGAGAGGTGAACTTTGAGCTTGAGGCAA
This sequence comes from Myxococcota bacterium, assembly GCA_020629955.1. Lineage (GTDB taxonomy): Bacteria > Myxococcota_A > Polyangia > Polyangiales > Houyiibacteriaceae > JAHDCI01. Next base: position 28,066 of record JAHDCI010000036.1, read on the forward strand.
ACGCTTCCTGGGATGAGCTCGAAATCGCTTATGTCGACGCCGAGGGCGACCTCATCCGCGGCGCGCGCGTTGCGCCAGCGGCCATCATTCGAGAGCAGACATCCCTGGTGCCTGGACGCTATCGGCTTCGAGCTCAATACCGAGCGAGCGGCAGTCTTCATGAGATCGAGCGGCCCTTCGAGGTCCCTGCCGACGGAACCATTCGAATGAACCTCGAGGGACCGTGAAATCGATCAGCAGACTCGCGCTGGTCTTCCTGGATGGAAGCAATCGACGCTTCACCCTCGAGCGCACTCGCATTCAGATTGGTAAGGCGCGCGAGAGCGATGTATGGCTCGACCACGAGACAGTCTCACGCCGTCACTGCGAGATCCGGCACGAGCGAAGCGGCTACCTGCTGCGTGATCTCGGTTCGACAAACGGAACCCGGCTGAACGGCGAACGTGTTCGCGAAGCCTACCTGAAGCCAGGATGTGTCCTTCGCATTGGAACGCTGGAGTTTCAGGTCCAGCTTCAAGCACCGAGCGAGAGACCGGCGCCGTCGGAACGAGAATCTTTCGGAGACTGTGTCGCCGTTTCGGAGGGAATGCGTTCGGTCTTCGGCGTGCTTGAACGTGCCGCCCAAAGCGAAACAAACGTGCTGCTGACCGGGGAAACCGGAACTGGAAAAGAGCTTCTCGCGCGCGCGATTCACCAAGAGAGCCCTCGTGCGAATGGCCCCTTCGTGATCGTCGACTGCGGCGCGATGGTTGGCTCTCTCTTTGAGAGCGAACTTTTCGGTCATGTCCGTGGCGCGTTCACCGGCGCGAGCAACGACTATATCGGAGCCTTTGAGCGCGCGAACGGCGGCACCCTTTTTCTCGACGAGCTCGGAGAGCTCCCCCTTGCTCTCCAGCCAAAGCTCCTTCGTGTCGTCCAAGATCGCCGGTTGCGCCGCGTCGGTGATTCCATCGATCGCGAGCTGGATATTCGAATCATATCCGCCACCAATCGCGATCTCTCTCTCGAAGTTCAGCGCGGCAAATTCCGGGAAGATCTGTTCTTCCGGCTCGCTGTGCTCGCCATCGGGATACCGCCACTTCGGGAACGGTTAGAGGATATCCCGGTGCTTACCAAGCATCTCCTTCGGCAAATCGAAGAAGATGGTCAGCCAACGCCGCAGCTCGACCGCCAAGCCATCGCCGCTCTCGGGCAGCATCATTGGCCAGGCAACGTTAGGGAGCTGAAGAACGCGCTCGTCCGCGCGGGGCTACTCGCGCAGATGAAATCGGGCGGGACGCTTTCCTTTCCGAGCGCGCCACCGAGGAAGACCGAAGGCGCCTTCGATTTTGCTCCCGGCGTTCGTTATCGCGACGCGAAGAGCTACTTCGAGGAGAAGTTTGAGCGGAGCTTCGTCGCATGGATTCTCGACTTGCACGACGGCAATATTTCCGCCGCCGCGCGGGCTGCGGATATGGACCGGAAGTACCTTCATAAGCTCGCGAAGAAGCACGGGCTTCATCCGAGCGATCGGTAAACATCGGGGTGGGTGATACGCGACAGAGCGGGGAGCGAGTTGGTGTCTACACCTTGATGGCCCCAATCGGAGCAGGCGGCTACGGCGACGTGTGGTCCGCGAAAGGTCCGGCCGGCTTGGTCGCGATCAAGTTCTTGCATAAGCATGCGGCGGTTCGTCCCGAGATTGTCGAACGCTTTCTGCGTGAGTGTCGCGCGACGGATGCGATCGATCATCCGGGGATCCCGAAGGTCCATGAGTTTTCGGTCCACGCCGGGCAAAGCTATCTCGTACTGGATCACCTGGTCGGTGAGCCGCTTCGAGACGTGATCCAGAGCAACGATCGCGAACTCGCCTTTCAGGCCCTCGTGGGAGCCTTGCCTCCGCTCGATGCGGCGCATGCACATGGCTTTGTGCATCGCGATATCAAACCGGAGAATATTTTCGTTTCGGTCAACGGAACCAAGCTGATCGACTTTGGCATCTCGAGCAGCGCCGACTTCCAAACGCTCACGATGACCGGCTCTATTCTCGGTACGCCGCATTATACCGCGCCGGAGCAAGCAAAGGACGCCAAGCGCGCGGACCCAGCAGCAGATATCTGGAGCATTGGTGTCATCGCGTTTGAGATCTGGAGCGGTGAGCGCCCGTTCGACGGCGATGGTCCCGGAATCGTTCTCAGCAAGATCTGCACGGCGCCAATCCCCGAGCTGCCGGCGGACGTGCCTGAGCTGATTCGCTACGCGATCCGATCCTGCCTCAACCGCGACGCCTCTGCGCGGCCGAGTGCCGCCGCGCTTCACGACCTCTTCCAAGAGGCGATGGGTGGACATGCGGCGACGCAGGAGCTGCCCTCCATTCCTGCGCCGAGCGTGCCGGAGTATCCATCCCCGGAAAAGCACGTCGCGCCGAAACCGAAGACCGTAGAGCCGCCGCTCGCTCCCTCGCAAAGCAGCATGAGTGGACGCGTCATGGTGACGGCCGCGGCGCTGGTGTGCTGCATTGTTGCCGTTTTCGTTTTCGCATTCTGGCCGGCTTCCCCCCAACCGGAAAGCGTCGCGCAGCGCGCTTCGACAGCGACGCCGAGCGTCGAGGAAGACCCGCACGCACACCTCCCGGTGGGAGAGATCACCCCGCTGGCAGATCTCGAACCAGAGCCGGATATCGTTACGTCCTCCCGGCCCACCCAGCGACGTATCGCCAACCCCTCGCGGCGCGCTGGACGCTCGACGATGGACTTGGAACCTCGGCCCGAAGAAGACGGCGCAATCGAGGAGGGCGTGGCGGAAGACCGCGCCGAAGAGGGAGCCACGATCGGAACGGGTGGTGAGCGCCAAGAGCGAGAGCCTCCAGATTGCGATCCCTTTGCGGGTGAAGAGTGCATTCCCCAAGGCCAGCCCGAACGCGCTCCGGTGACGATGAGTGATCGAAGCCCCTGGCACGGAGCAGAAGATGGAGCGGAGCGCGAAGAGGTCGACGAGCAACAGGTGATGCGGACCGCTGCGGCACGTGCGCGACCTTGGGTAGCCGGCTGCCTTCCGGGAATTGAGGGGCGCATCCCGACGCAGCTTACCTTTCAAAACGACGGTCGCCCGGATGTGACCTTTGGCACCGGACAGCTCCCCGTCGGCGCGGGGCCCTGCATCATCTCGCAGATCCGAAGTCACGCGATCATTCCCCGATTTACCGGTCCGCCTCGCGTGATCAATTTCGTCTATCGAATCACGCCCTGAAGCCGGCGTATCGACCGATACGGTGAGCGATGTGCGGTCGCGGAACTTCGTTCCAAAGAGAGAGACGCTTGTGATATGAACGGGCAGTTCCGATGGACAAACGTTTGATTCTTGCAGCCGTTGTTCTCGCAATCTCCGTAGGTGCCGCGGCGGCGCTTATGCTGCCCATGCAGTCTCCGCCGGAAGCGACCCCAACGGAATCTGCTTCGCCGGAAGAGCCTGCTCCCCGGGAGCGGTCCGCACCGGAATCCAGGGAAGACCTTTCTGCTGCAGAGACGCCGACCGAGCCGCACGAGCCAGCTTCGATGAATGCCGAGCAAGGTGCGGAGCGCATTCGGCCGATCCGGCGCGTACACCTCGAAGACGACCTTCGGGATCCGTGGAGAGTGAGAACTCAACACCGTGATCGACACGGTGACCGAGGTGGTGAACCGACCGCGACGAGCATGAGCGTATCGACGAGTGGGCGGCGCGTGATCGATCCTTGGGAAGAAGCTGAGTCCGCGACCCAACACGAGCGGCCCGAACGAAGACAAAATGCCTCGCCAATGTTCATCGAGGGCAGCGAACTCCTCGAAGTGTACGAAGACTGATGCTCGAGAAACGCGAACGCCCGCTCGACAAATCGAGCGGGCGTTCGTGATCAAGCCGAAGCTCCCTTAGAAAGGCCGAGTTTCCCAGACGCGCCGGACGTTTACCTGCGCGATATGCGTGCGCTCTCCGACCAGCTCGAAGGGCACACGACGTCGCTCACCGAGGACTTCGATGTTCACCGTGCCGCGAACAGGAACGCGTTGATCTCCGACGCGGTTCACTTCGATGAAGTACGTTCCCGGCGTCGCGGTCCGCAGGCCGAGCGATTCCGCACCGCCGCGAGTCGCGTCGCGACCGACCACGTTCACGCGGCCGCCCATCCAGCTTAGTCGAGTGCCTTGCGGCGTGATGATCGAGAGGTCCACATCGGCCGCACCTTCCCAGCTTGCATTCAGAAGAAGCTGGCCACGAAGACGACCGGAGGGAGAGGGCGCGCGGTCTGCTTCGCGGCGGACATTCTCGTGCGCAGTCTCAGGGACCAGCTCGAGCAAGCGTCCCGCGGCATCGATGCGTCCGAGCGAGGACTCACAGCGCATGGCGGCGGCAAGGTCGGGGAACCGGGAGGCCCCACGTCGTCCTCGCCGATTCACCCGGTTCGGAGCATTCGCATCTGTGGGCGTTACATCCGCTTCGACGAGCGCCACCCGATGCGCGCACGCTCGTTGCGCTTTTCCGGCACGTTCGTAGGCGTTGATCAGGCGCCGCTGAAGTACGACGCTTTCGGGATCAAGATCGACGATTCCCGAGAGCAGGCGGAGCGCCTCCGCGCGATCTCCCTGACGTCCCACCACATCGCTGAGATAGGTGAGCGCTTCGGCATCGAGACGATCTCGCGAGACCCAATCGCGCGCCACTTCCTCTGCGCGACGGAGCTGTCCCGCTCGAGAGAGCGCGCGAACCAGGGCCCGGTGTCGGTCGCGGCTATTGGGCTCCTGCGCGAGGAGCGCTTCGGCCTGCGCGACGGTCTGACGATCGCTCTCGCGGACATCCACGGAGGGAGTCACCGAGCCGCGGAGGACGCGCACGCGGCGCATGCGAACGACACCGCCACCTCCTCCTCCGCCGCCTCCGAAGGAGTCGATGCCGTCGAAACCGGAAATGATTCGGGTCGGTCGTATGCCGACAGGCCGTCGCCGAGCACGACGACGCGGGCGTGGCGCTGCCGAAGCGCCCGTTGCCGTGGTCATCCGAGCAAGGTTGCCGAGTCGCTCGTTGCGAGATTCGGTGGGCATGGCTTCCGCGGCCGAGGCAGGTTCCGCCTCCGGCATCGCCGTGGCGTCCGCAAGGTCTGCCCCGGCGGTCGGGCGGCCGAAGCTCTGCTGCGCTTGTGCGAGTCCTCCGGCGCCCCGCCCAAAACCAGAGAGCCCAAGTCCGCCGACGCCCGCCGCGCCACCTGCGAGCTGATTGAGATCTTCCGCGAGCACATCGTCGAGCCCGTCCGCGCTGCTTTCCTCCGCGTTTTCTTCGCCGGTCCATTGCAGGCCAGCCTGTCCTCGGTCCACACCAAAGGCGCGGAACATCGCCTCACTCTCGAGGACGAGCAGCGACGTATGCCGGCTCATGACAGCATACCCTCGGGAAAGAGCGACAACCTTGTCTACGTCCTCCGCACGGCCCCCAAGCTCGAGCGATTCGATGGTCTTTGCGGCCCAAACCCGCGGGACAAACGCATTGCCGGCTGCTTGGCTCGCTTCGATCTGCACCGGATAGCGCTGCTCGAAGTCACGTCCGCCGACCTTCCCGCGAAGCACGATCTCGCCACTGACGTTGGGTTGGTTCATGCGCGCCGCGAAGATCACCTCTCGGCCCGAGACCAGCGTTGCGATCTCTGCGGGCGCGGTATCGGTGAGACCCTCTGGGAGACGAATCTCGACATCCTCGAGTGCGACGCCATACGTCGATTCGAGCACCTGCATTGCGGCGACCGCCGTTGGCTGCCCGGGCGTAAAGGGAACATTGCTCCCGCCACCTGCGCGCGCCATCGCAGCGAGCGCGATCTGGTCGGCATCTTGTCCGATGCCCACGGTGGTGAGTCGCGCGCCATTCGATCCCTGAAAGATCTCTCGCATCTCGGCCGCTAGAGATCCCGCTCGGCGATGACCGACCGTGGCGAGGCCATCCCCAACGTAGACCACGTGCAGCTCTCGCGCTTCGCTGCCCTGAAGCGCGCGGCCCAGGTTCAGCGATGCGCGAAGGTTCGCCGCAAGATCGGACGCGCCGGCGGGGTCGAGCTTGTCGAGGAAGTCCTGAACCTCCGCGACGCCCTCTGCATTCGGCGTCACAAAGCCCTCTTCCATGCCGCGACATTCGACGTCGCACGTGACCACACTGACGCGGTCGCGACGGTCCATCTCGGTCACCATCTGAGTCGCTAGTCGCGACGCCCGGGCGTAGCGCTCGCCGACCATGCTTTGGCTGCTATCGACGACGATGAGGTAGTCCCGTTCGCGGCGCTCGGTCCACCCAGGGAGTTCGGGGCGGAGCGCGAAGACCGCATATCCGCGGCGGTCCGCGACGAGCTCACGCTGCAGACGAGCCACCTCTTGGCTCTCCCGAGTCGAGGTCGCAGGTGCGGTGACAATATTATTCGGTGGCACCGGGCCCGCAGTGTTGCCTTGAGGCAGAGGCGCCTGTCCGAAGGTCCACCACCGAAGCTCACGATCTTCGCCTTGCGTCCGATAGTCGACGATCAAGTCGCCGGCCGGGCGGAAATCCTCTGAGGAGTAGTGGAAACGCTGCGCGCCGCTGTCGGGCGTTGCGACCAGCGGATAGCCGACACTACTCGCCTGCGTATCCTGACCGGCGACACGTACATCCACTTCGAAGTGTCCCACGCGCGTCGAATCGTCCGCAGCGTGCGCCATCGGATAGACGTAGCGACGCCCTTCGCCGTGCGGACGGACATTCTGTTCGTAGGTCAGGCGAATCTCGCGCTCACCGTTCGCGGGGATCGGAAAGATGCGGAGCTCAAAGCGGCCACCTTGTTGCCACTCGAGGAGCGCGGGATCGCGCCAAGGACCCGGCACCCAAATGAACTCTTCGGTCGGCAAACGGCGCTGCTCGGGCGTCGCGTTGCGGATCACGCCACGCCAGATTCGTCGTGCTCGATCTTTCGGGACAAACGCGCCCTCTTCCCAGCGCCCGTCGACCTTGAGTGCAAGGCTTGCGATGCGCGCGTCGGCAGGAAGCGGAAAGCGATAGACGCCTTCGAGCACTTCATCGCTATCGTTGCGGAAGGTCTCGCTGATCGTGGTCCGCGCGACATTGCCAGCGACGCGGACCGTGACGCCATGGTGCGCAAGCGTCAGCGGACGCTCCTGCTCTTCACGCTCTCCCGGACGATGTGCGCGAAGCTCACCGATGCCTTCGAGCGCTCGCTCCTCTTCGACCTGCGATGGGTCTTCTGCGAGCGTGCTCCAACCGATTGCGCTAGCGAGCCCCACGGCGGGCACGACACGCGGCGCGTCGCCTTCGTGCATCAGGCCTTCCTGACCAGTCTTGACTTCTTCGCTCTGTCCGCTCGTAGAATGAACGCGGACCGCGCCGCGCATCACGCGAACTGAGGCATCCCGTTCGGAGCTCGCCAAGACGAACTTCGTTCCGATGACTTCGACTGTGCCGTGCGGCGTCTCGAAGCGTGCGTTGGGTGCATCCTCCAGGTGAGCAACTTCCGCGAGAAGCTCGCCGCGGCGAAGCTGAACCTGACGTTCCTCAAGGCCGATACGCAGCTCCGTGTCCTGATTGAGAACGAGTCGCGAGCCGTCCGAGAGCGCAATCTCCGTTCGGGTTTGCGCGTCGGTTCGAACGATTGTCCCCGCGAGGATCTGACCGTCCTCCAGCGCTGGCTCAAAGCTGACGCCATCTCCGGTTGCGCCCGCCACACGCGCCGTTTGGGCAACGGTCGCGACCGGCGCACCCGTCTCGATCGTCACGTTCTCGATGCTCTCGCTTCCCTCGTCGCTGAGCGATCCGGAAAAGAGAAGCGCCGCTGCCGCGGCTGCCACGAGACCACCGCCAGCGAGCCAACCCGCTCTTCCGGTCGAACGTTTTGGGGATACATGCTCCACCTCAACGCGCGCATTGTTGGCCGCAGAAACGGCTGCGACCGTTGCCACTTCTTGCTCTAGTTCTTTCTCTTCTTCTTCTTGTTCGGCGGAATCGCTTTCCGCGGGCCTATTCTCGACCGCGGCGCCGGTCGCAGCATTCGGCGCATCGGCTCGAGGCTCCTCTCGATCACGAGGTGGAGCGTCGATTGCTGGGTTATTTTCTTCTTCGAGGGGCATCTCGGCGCGCGCATCGATCGCCGCGAGCACGCGATCGCTGAGATCGGAAGGCGCGACATAATCGGCCGCCGCCATCTCCACCTCGCCGGCCGCAGACTGGGCCTCGTGAAGCAGGTCGCGGTATTCGTCTCGGTCCGCGAGGGCATCTGCCCAGCGTTCGATCGCGGCGTCATCGCCATCGACCAAAAGAGCCAGCTCGTCGAGAAAACGTTCCATCTGTTCGTCGGCCATCGTGATTTCCTTGCTCATTGCTGTTCCCCCTTCATGACCTCGCGAAGTTTCGCGATGGCGCGGCTCGCTCGTTTCCGCGCAGATGACTCGTCGACCCCTGTGATGGCGCCGATCTCCCGATAGGAGAGCCCAGACTCAAAACGCAGCAGCAGCGTCTCCCGGTCCGAAGGCTTGATCTTCTCCAGCGCGTGTCGAATTCCGGCAGCGCGACGACGCCGCTCGAGCGCCGCATCCGGAAGCTCCGCGTCCGTCTCCGCGTTGTACGCAAGCTCGAGGCGACGTTCCCTTCGCGCGCGCTTCACGAGCCGCTTTGCGCAAATCCGCCGGGCGATGCCCATGAGCCAGGCCCGCACCGTCGATTCCGCCCGAAAGCTCGGAAACGCGTCAAAGGCCGCAAGCAGGGTTTCCTGCGCGACCTCTTCGGCTTCTCCCTGATCTGCGAGCATCGCCATCGCGAGCCTTCCGATCGCGGCGCCATGATCGCCGGCGCAGAGCGAAATCGCTTCCCGATAGTTGCCGGATTGAATCCGCTCGAGGATTCGTTCGTCCCCTTGAAGAGGCGACCGATCGCCCGATATTTCCGCCGCCGGTATCCGGTCTGGCGCGCTTGCTTCGAATGCCATCACATCCCCTTGTTCCCGCGAGTCGCCATTTCGTGACCGCGAAAGCAAAGATTTTCTTGGGCGCGAATCTTAGGTTTTCGTTAGATCGCTGAAATCGCTTGGTTTTCCGAGAACGTTTTTGTCGC
>JAHDCI010000037.1 GCA_020629955.1 Myxococcota bacterium
GAACGATCATTCGCGGCCACGATGTCATGGTAAACGGGGAGCTCATGCCTCGTATCGAAGCACAACCTGTGCGTTTCCTCGAAGCGCGAAACGCGATGCGGGCTCAAGCGTAAGGACTCGGACGCGGCGACAAACGCTCTGTCCCATCACGGAAGAACAAAACCAGTGCACGACGACCACGATCACGACCACCACGACGACCACGAGGATGAGGGGCGCGATACGATGGAGACCCCGGTCTTCGTGACGCCGACGCCGCTCCGAATCGCCGTCCTCACGATTAGCGACACCCGTACCGTCGAAACCGATAAGTCCGGCGGCCGGTTGATCGATCGCCTCCAAAACGCCGGCCACAAGCTGGCGGCACGCGCCATTGTTCCGGACGATCGCGAAGCGATCGCCAAGCAGCTCCGCGAGTGGCAGGAGAGCGGCGATGTTCAGATCATGTTGACGACGGGCGGCACGGGTATCACCGGCCGGGACGTCACTCCGGACGTTGTTGAATCGCTTTGTGAAAAGATGATCCCCGGTTTCGGCGAGCTCTTCCGGATGCTCTCGTACGAGAAGATTGGGACCTCCACGATTCAGTCGCGTTGCTGCGCGGGCGTTTTTGGAAATACCCTGATTTTTGCGCTGCCGGGTTCAACGGGCGCGGTCACCGACGCCTGGGATGGCATCCTTCAGCAGCAGCTTGATATTCGCCATAAGCCCTGCAATTTCGCGGAGCTTCTCCCGCGCCTCAGCGAGTCCTGAACGTGGAACTTCGCACGCATCTCGAGATCGATCCCGCGCTCTGCGGTGAGCCCACGAAGCTGGAAGAGGGCTTCGCGGAGGTAAGGCTTCATACGACGACTCAGATGCGGGCAGACGGTCGCGGGTTGGTGCATGGCGGCTTTGTTTTCAGCGCCCTCGATTACGCCGCGATGCTTGCGGTCAACGATCCGAATGTGGTGCTCGGCGCGTCAGAGCTTCGTTTTCTCGCGCCGGTTTCGGTGGGCGATGAAGTGATCTGCTCGGCCCGCGCTACGGCGAACGAGGGCAAGAAGCGGATCGTCGAAGTGGAAGCGAAGGTTGGCGAGAAGAGTGTTGCAAAGGGCACGCTGACGACGTTTGTTCTTCCAAAACACGTGCTCGACTAACCCGTTGAACACGCCGGTCGAACGGGATGTCCCCCGCGATGGGGATGTGAAGCTGAATGAACTCGAGGCGCCCCAGTGCGCGCGCGCTCTTGCAGCTCTTCATCTCCCATTCGTCTGGCTCGACGGCGGCGCCGGTGAGCACGAACAGAGCTTGCTCTTTTTCGGTGAATTGGATCGCATTGAGATCGACGCGGCGGAGCGCGCGACGTGGGATGCGCTCGATGCTGCTGGGCAGCAAGGGTTTTGGGCCGGCGCGATTTCGTACGACGCTGCATGGACGATGGGCATGATGCGGAAGGCGTCACGTCACGACACGGGCGGTTCGTTCCCGGCGGTCTCGCTTTCCCATTTTGCCACGCTGCTTGTCTTCTCAAAAGAGGGCGTCCGTCTGTTCGGAGAGCGAGCGAACCTCGAAGCGCTCTACGTGACTCTTGTCGAACGGCGCGAAGCGCCTCCGCGTCGAAACCCGCTATCGCTCAAAGAGCTTCGCCGACCAGACCATGCTCGGCATATTGAAGCGATTCGTCTTGCGAAGGCCGAGATCGAAAAAGGCGAGGTTTATCAACTGAACTTGGCGCATAGCTGGACGGCGAAAGCCGATGGAGACCTCGCCTCGGCGCTCGAGACGTTTCTCGCAATGCGCAGCGCAAGTCCGGTGCCGCGAGGTGCCTTTGTTGGACGAAACAAGCGCGCGCTCCTCTCCGTCAGTATGGAGACCTACTTTGAGTGGAGCCCCGACGCGCAGGGCCGAGGGGTCATTCGCAGTGCTCCAATCAAAGGCACCGTCGCTCGTCAGCGAAGTGAAGGGAGCCAAGAGACTGAAGCAGCGGCTCTCGCGGAAGAAGCGGCTGCGCTTCGGGCGGATCCCAAGGAACATGCGGAGCATGCGATGATCGTGGACCTCATCCGAAACGATCTCGGTCGCGTGGCGGAAATCGGCTCCGTTCGCGTAGAGCATCCCTTTTCCGTAAGGCCCTTCGCGAAGCTTCAACACATGGTCTCGGACGTGGTCGCGATGACCCGCGAAGGTTCCGCTCTCTCCGATATTTTCGAAGCCACATTTCCTCCCGGTTCGGTGACCGGCACTCCGAAGTTGCGGGCGATGGAGATCATCGACCGCCTGGAGGCACGGGCTCGCGGCGCTTATTGCGGAGCGATTGGCTGTGTGGTGCCGGCGGAGGTCATGCGGCATGACGCTCTCGACTCGAAGGCCGAACGGCTCGCGACGTTTTCGGTCGCGATTCGCACGGCGCAGTGGCTTGGAGAGTCGCTTCGTTACGACGCCGGGGGAGGAATCGTTTGGCCTTCGGACCCTGAGCGTGAGGTCGCCGAAACGGAGCTCAAAGCGCTCGCCTTTCTCGATGCGATCGGAAGCGACTAAGTGCTTCGCCTACCTGAAAATGGGTCGCCCGAGCGCTTCCTCGAAGCGAAACCCTTTCCCTACGCCGTCTACGATTCCTTGATCGTCGATCCGGCGGCTGTGGCCGATTCGTTTCCACCGGTTGAACATTCGGACTGGCGAAGTAAGGACTATCCCGAGCAACGTCGTCGGCTCGGAGGGCTCCAACGTCACGGACTTCGGGCAGCGGGCCCCGCACTTCGTGCGCTGCTCGATGAGCTCTGCTCGCCAAACACCCTGCGCTGGGTGGAGGCGCAGACAGGCATCGCGGGTTTGGTCGCCGACGAACGTTTTGCGGGCGCGGGTGCGCATTGCACGTTGCGTGGAGGCGGTCTTGGCGTGCATCTCGACTTCACTCGGGATCGAAAGCGAGACCTTCATCGAGCCGCGACCTTGCTCCTCTATACGAATCCCCTGTGGGAACCGGAGTGGGGTGGCGCGCTCGAACTGTGGGATGCCAGCGAGAAACGAGTGGAGATCTTGCCAGCCCCCGGTCGAGGTGTGCTCTTTGCGAATACCGAGGAGAGCTACCACGGACAGCCAGAACCCGTTCAGTGTCCGGAGGCGATCCCGCGTCGAGTCATTAGCGCTTGTTTCTACGTGGAAGATCGGCCTCGTCGCTCTGTCGCGAGAGGAGCGCTCTGGCATCCGACCTCCGGGAAAATTCGAGAGTCTTCAGCGAATCGGACGAATGCCATTTAGCTGCTGAATTAATTGCGAAAAATCGATTTGTTGCGATTTCGCTCACACCCGGGCGTGGGGGCTGAAATTCGGTCTTGAACAGTGACGGATCGCCTCGGCTGAGTGACAGATTGTCAAAGGGAGCGAGTCTGTCCGCAAAATCGATGTCAGCTTGTCCGCCGCGGCCCGAAAAGTACGCAAAAACCTGGTCGATCTGGGCGAAACGAGCTAGGCACGGGCGTTGCTAAGCACTGGTGTGCAGCCTTTTCGTTTGGGAGTGAGCTCAGTTTTTCCAAACGTCGCATTGGTTTTAGGAGTCTCTCGTGTCCACCCCTCGACAAAAGCGAATCGCACTCGGCATCGTGATCGGCGCGCTCTTGCTCACGTCATTTTTCTTGGCGAAGGGCACGATGCAGCTCGTGGCTGGTGCGGTGCTCGCGACCGGTCCCGTGGAGCCAGGAGAGGCGCTGGCGGCCGGCGAGGGCGCGGGGCGAACGAAGCGAGATATCACTCCGGTGTTGCGACGAAACATCTTCTCCTCGGAGCAGGGGTCGATCGAGAACCCACCTGCGGAAGAGGTGGAAGTAGTGGAAGAGCCGGATACCGAGGTCGTCGAGCCGAACGAAAATCCCTACGGTCCGTTCGAAGTCTGCGAAGGCAGTATGCGCCTTGTCGCCGCCGTTGTGGTCCCCAATCACCCAGAGCGCTCCTTCGCGTCGATCGTCACGGCTGCCGGACGCGCAACGCTTTACCGCGAAGGTCAGACCATCGATGGGAAGACCCTTGAATATGTTCTGTCGCGCCGCGTGATCATCGCTCCCGGCGGAGCCTCCCGCTGCGAGCTGCGTCTCTTTAACGAAAGCCCGGAAGCGCCGCGGATGCGCGTTGTCGCCGCGGCGATGGCGCCGATGGCGACCGCGATGGCTTCTCGCCCGAGCCGAGCCGGACGGAATGGCGGCATTTCGGCAGAAGACATGGACTCCTCAATTACGCGGGTCAGCGATACGAACTTCAACATCGAGCGCTCGCTCGTCGACCGCGTCCTCGGCAACCAGGCCGAGCTGATGAACACCGCGCGCGTCATCCCGCATCAGGAAGGCGATCGCACGGTGGGCGTCAAGGTCTATGGAATCCGGCGCAACAGTCTTCTTGGCCGTCTCGGCGTTCAGAACGGCGATATGCTTCGCACGATCAACGGCTACGATATGTCGGATCCGGCGACCGCCCTCGAAGCGTATACGCGGCTTCAGTCGGCCAATAGTCTCACCCTCAACGTCGTGCGTCGCGGGAATCCCGTGACCCTCAACTACAACATCCAATGAGCCGCCGGATCACAGCATCGCATCCGGTCGTCGCGATCGGTCTGGTCGCGCCCCTCGCTGCGTTCGCCTGCTCTGGCGACGCCGAGCAGATCGAGGTCGTCGAGACTCCGACGGTTGTCGAAGCGCCCGCCCTGCCGGAGGTCCCGGACCTCGAGAGCGATCCTCCCCCTGCGCGAGAAGACAATGGGCCAGCCGCGGAGCCTGCTTCCTTTGGAGCCGAGCAAGCCGCGGCCATCACAGCGGTCGACGAAAGCCACTTCCGCATCGATCGCGCGGCGTTCGTGGAGACCAATACGATGCAGCTCGGAATGACGAGCGCCCGGCTCTCGCCGGTGACCGAAGCGGGCGGCGTTCGTCTTACGAACGTCGGCGAGGGCTCACTCTTCGCCGCGCTCGGTCTCCGAGAGGAAGACGTCCTCCTGGAAATCCGCAACACCGAAACCGACCAGGCGTTCTCTCTCGACTCGCCCGTCAACGCTCTTCGCGCCTACGACGCTCTCCGCGACGCGTCCGCCATCGCGCTTCAAATCTCTCGGGGCGATGCCCCGCTGACCATCGAGTACACGATCCAATGAAACTACAATACGCACTTCCATTGCTCTCCGCCGCGGCATGCGTGATGGCGTTTGGCCTCACGTTTAACGTGTCCGCCCAGGAGCAAGAGCGTCCCCAGATTCGCGTGGGCGGAGCGGCCGCGCAGAACCAAGGCGAAGAAGCCGAGTCGACGGCCGGCAGCGGCGTCGACCCGCGCCGCGAGCCGGATATCGAGTACCAGCGTACGTCGCCGCGGACCCGCGTCACATTTAATCTCGAAGATGCCGATCTCCCCGATCTCGTTCGCCTGATGAGCAACCTGACGGGCAAGCGCTTTATTCTCCCCGGCAAGGTGCGCTCCATCAAAGCGACCGTCTTTTCGCCCACGAAGGTCAGCGTGAGCGAAGCGTACAACGCCTTCCTTTCCATTCTCGAGGTCAACGGACTTACCGTTGTCCCCGCCGGTCGGTATCTGAAGATCGCGGAGACCTCGAATATCGAGAACCAGCCCATCTCACTCTACACGGGCAACGGCGCGACGCCCTCGAGCGACCGATATATGACGCGACTTCATCGAGTCCAGAATGTCGCTGCCGAGGATGTCGCCACCTTGGTCGCTCGCTTTAAATCCGCGGCGGGGAGCGTCACGGCGTACGCGCCCACCAATACGCTCATCATTACCGATACCGGCCGCCAGATTCGGCGGATGCTTCGGGTCATCGAAGCGATCGATGTGCCTCGCACTGGGGAGCAGATCTGGATCGAGCCGGTGCACTATGCAGACGCGAGTGAGATTGCGTCGCGCTTGGCCGAGATCTTCCCGAGTTCGGGGGCCAGCGCTTCGTCGACTGCGATGACGACCGCGATGGCGCGAGCTCGCGCTCCGCGGCGCCGTTCCGCGACCGCGATGGGCATGGCTGCAGCTGCTGCGGCAAGCGCCGCTCCGACGACCGTTGGTTCACGCAGCGGCGAGATGCGCATCACGAATATCCTCGCCGACGAGCGCACGAACTCTCTCATCATTCTGGCGACCGAACGCGCTTACCTTCGCATCCTTGAGATGATCCGGCACCTCGATGTGCCGCTTGAGGGCGAAGGCCGAATTCACGTTCATTATGTCCAGAACGGAGACGCTGCGGAGATCGCGAGCACGCTCTCGTCGCTGATTGGCGGTAGCGGTGGAAGCTCCATGAGCGCAATGGGCACGGCGGCAATGCGCCGGGCGACGCCGACGATGGGAGCCGCGGGAGCTTCGCTCGGAGATCTCTTTGAGGGCGATATCCGCGTCACGACCCACGAGCCGACAAACGCGCTCGTGATCACTTCTTCGCTGCACGATTACGCGTCGCTCCGGCGCGTTATCGAACGTCTCGACCGTCCACGGCGACAGGTCTTTATCGAAGCGGTCGTGATGGAGCTTGAGGTCACGCGAAGCACTGAGCTCGGCTTCTCCTTCCACGGAGGCGTTCCGGACCCTGCGGGCGAAGGATCGCTGTCGATCCTCGGGTGGAATGCGCAAAACTCGGCGCTCTTCCCGAACCAGGATTCGCTCTCGGGCCTCGCGCTCGGTTTGCGCGGACCGGAGATTGAAGTCGGCTCGATCCCGGGGGCTTCCACCGGTCTCTCGATCCCTGGCTTTGGTGTGGTGTTAAACGCGCTCGCGACGAGCGGTGATGCGAACGTTCTCTCGACGCCGCACATCATCGCGATGGACAATGTTCAGGCCGAGATCAATGTCGGTCAGAACGTTCCGCTCCAGACCAATGGCGTCGGCCTCGGTGGCGGCGGCCTTGGCGCACTCGGCGGCCTTGGCGGCCTCGGAGCGCTGGCGGGCGGTCAGGCGGGAGGCGCTGGAGGTCTGCTCGGTGCGCTCGGCGGAGGCCTTGCCGGCGGCGGTGGCGGCTTCGGTGTTCCCCGTCAGGATGTCGGTACGATCATTCGCGTCACCCCGCATATCAACCAGCACGATGAGATCCGGCTCGAGATCGAAGAAGAGATCTCAGAGGTGGGTACCTCTGGGCAGGGGAACCTTGGCGTGGCCAGCATTAACCGCCGCACCGCGAAGACCGAGGTCCAGGTCCGTGATCAACAGACGATTGTGATCGGTGGTCTGATGCGCGATCAGGTTGTGAATGAAGAGTCGAAGATCCCGGTGCTCGGCGATATCCCGCTCCTCGGTGCGCTCTTCCGAAGCACCACGCAGCGAACGCAGAAGCTCAACCTTCTCCTCTTCCTCACGCCCTACATCATCCGGGATATGTCGGACCTCCGCGCAATCTACGAGCAGAAGATGCGCGAGCGCCAAGAGTTCCTCGACCGATACTTTGTCTTCGGCGACCACGATTATGAGCCGCCGGTCGACTACTCGCGCACCTCGGGCTTGGTTTCCGAGATCATCGAGGAGATCGATCACCTCGATATGGAAGCGGAGCTCGCCGCTGCGATCGAAGCCGAGCCACCGCCCGAACATCGCCCACGATCACCTGTCGGCACCTACGAAGTCGAAGGTGGCGAAGGAGGCGTCGAAGGTGGCGATGTGGTGATCGAACCGGATTCGGGCGGAGGAGGCGATGCACAGCTTGCGGAGCCGCCCACACCGTCTCCAACCCCTCAGCTCTCCATAACGCCTGGGCTTTTGGAGCAACAACAATGACGGAGCGCCGCTAATGGATTCCGCTTTCGTCGCAGAGATCTTGCTCCGCCGTGGCCTTGTGCCGGCGGAGGAGCTCGAAGGGCTTCGCACCAGCGCGGAAGAGCGTGGGGCTTCTCTGCTCGACGTGATCCGTGTCACGCGAACCATCGAGGAGAACGCGCTCGTGCAAGCGCTCGCCGACGAGATGGGGATGCCGGTCATCGAAAAGATCGAGACCGACGAGGTGCCTGAAGAGTTGGTCGAACAGACCCCGATCAACTTTGCAAGACAACAGAAGGTGCTTCCCTACGCGTTCGACGGAGACGCGGTTCGGGTCGCTCTCTCGAACCCGCTCGACCTCGAAGCACTCGACGACCTTCGCGCGCTACTCGGTCGTCGCCTGCGTCCCGTCGTGACGACGACCGACGCGATCGATGACGCGATCAACCGGGTGTACGACCGAACGCAGGAAGCGGAACTCGGCGCCGATCACGATGACGAAGAAGACGAGCTTCAGGACCTCCTCGACGCGAACGACGAAGCGCCGATTATCCGCTTCGTCAACAACCTCTTCTACAACTCGGTTCGCGAGGGCGCCTCGGATATTCACATCGAGCCCCTCGACGATAAAGTCATCGTCCGTTACCGCATCGACGGTCGACTCGAAGTAAAGCGCGAGGCTCCAAAGGGTGCACTGGCCTCGATCGTCAGCCGCATCAAGATCGAAGCCGGCCTTAACATCGCCGAAAAGCGCCTCCCGCAGGATGGCCGTATCACCAAGAAGATCCGCGGTAAGGTCATCGATGTTCGTGTCTCAACGATCCCGACGGCAAAGGGCGAGAGCATCGTCATGCGTCTTCTCGACAAGGACAATATTAAGCTCGACCTGACGGACCTCGGTTTTGCGCGTCGCGAACTCGATCACTGGGGCGACCTTGTTGAACGTCCGGACGGCATCGTGCTTATTACCGGACCGACGGGCTCCGGTAAGACGACGACGCTCTACGCATCGCTGAACCGGATCAACCAGCCGGATGTAAAGATTCTGACCGCCGAAAACCCGGTCGAATATGAACTCCGCGGCATCAACCAGCTTCAGGTGCACGCGAAGATTGGGCTCACCTTCGCCGCGGCGCTTCGCGCGTTCCTTCGTCAGGATCCCGACGTCATCATGGTTGGTGAGATTCGTGACCAGGAGACGGCGGAGCTCGCGATTCAGGCGTCGTTGACCGGTCACCTGGTGCTCTCGACATTGCACACGAATGACGCGCCCGGTGCGATCAACCGCCTCGTCGATATGGGTATTCAGCCTTTCCAGATCAGCTCGACGGTTCTCGGCGTTTTGGCGCAGCGCCTTGTTCGCCGGCTCTGTCCGCATTGCAAAGAGCCTTACCAGGCGACCCGCGAGCATCTCATGGAGCTCGGGATGTCGATGGAGCATCTCGATACGACACTGGCCCAGCTTGAGGCGGCAGCTGCGACCACCGTGCTTGGTCGCAATAGCTCGCCACCGACCAAAGAAGCGGCGCCTGCGATTCCGCCCGGCGCGACCACCGTGAACGTGGCGACGGGGATTGTCACCGAACGTGAGATGGATGAAGCGGCGGCGATGATGGCGCACACGCCAGATAGTCGTCTCGTCTTTGTTTTCCCAGATGCCCAATCCGCGAGACGTCATGCGGCCGCACTCGAAGCAAGAAATCTGGGGTGGTCCTTCGAGGAGTCGATGGACAACGAGGTGACGCAGGTCCTGGATCTCAATGCGATGGGCGTCGATCCCTTCGCGGCCAGCACGAAAGAGATGTCTCGCACGCTGAATGATGGCGGCCGTAAGATGCCGACCTTCTACCGCCCAGTGGGCTGTGAGCATTGTCGCGGCGGATACAAGGGCCGGCTCGGCATCTTTGAGTTGATGCTCGTGAATCCGGAAGTGCGCGCGGCCATCCTACGCCGTGACGATAGCAAGACGCTCGCGAAGATCGCGCGCGGAACCGGCATGCGTCAGCTGCGTGATGACGGCGCGCGTCAGGTAATCGCCGGCGTGACCTCGATTGAAGAGGTACTCGCAGCGACTCAGGCCGGGCTTGAAGAAGAGGCTGCAGAGTAATGGCGGTCTACGCGTGGAAAGGGATCAGCGCGGCTGGCAAGAACGTCAAAGGCGTTCGCGATGCCGATAGCCCGAAAGCTCTCCGCGCGATCCTCAAGCGTGATGGTGTTCTTGTCACGGAGGTGCTCGAGAGCGCGGAAGCGGCGAAGAAGAGCGCGCGAGAGATCAATTTCAAGAAGTACTTCAAGCGCGTAAAGACGATGGATATCGCGCTCGCGACGAAGCAGCTCTATATCCTGCTTCGAAGCGGCGTACCGTTGGTCGAGGCGCTTACCGCGTTGATCGAACAGGTCGAGCAGGAAGAGCTTCGTCACGCGTTTACCGATGCCCGAGACAAGGTCAATGAAGGTATTTCGTTCGCGGAAGCGTTAAAGGCGCATCCGAAGTATTTCTCCAAGCTCTACCTCAGCTTGGTCTCGGCGGGTGAAGCCTCGGGTTCGCTTGAGATTGTGCTCGGGCGTCTTGCCGAGTTCCTGAACGACCAAGCCCGTCTCAAAGGCAAGGTCTCGAGCGCGCTCGCGTATCCTGCGTTCATGGCGGTCGCCTCGCTCGCGATCGTTGCGCTCATGATGACGGTCGTCGTGCCGAAGGTGACGGCGATTTTCGAAGATTTTGGCCAGGCGCTGCCTTGGTATACCGACCTGCTCATCTTCACGAGCAAGCTCTTTACCGACTATTGGCTCTTGCTGATCATTCTTTTGGTCGGCGGTGTGTATGGTTACCGTCGCTGGAAGGCGACCGACAAGGGCCGCGCTCGGATCGATAAGTGGATGCTGACCTCGCGTTTGGTGGGGCCGCTCATGGTGAAGGTATCGGTCTCCCGTTTTGCCCGAACGCTCGCGACCCTTCTCTCGAGTGGCGTCCCGGTCCTTCAAGCGATGGAGATCACACGCGACGTTCTCGACAATGTCATCCTCGAGGATGCGATCGACAAGGCACGCGAGAGTGTCCGAGAAGGTGATGGGCTGGCGAAGCCGCTCAAGGCCAGCGGTCAGTTCCCGCCGATCGCTTCGCATATGATCGCCATCGGCGAAAAGTCGGGGCAGCTCGAAGAGATGCTCGAACACCTTTCCGATGCGTACGATCAGGAAGTCGATATCGCGATTCAGGCATTCACCTCCGTTCTAGAGCCGCTGATGATTTTGGTGATGGGCATTATCACCGGCTCGATCGCGTTCTCCATTCTGATGCCGCTTCTTCAGATCAGCGAGTTCACCGGATGAGCTTTCGACCGGAGCGAGATGCGCGATGAATCGGCGAGCGAAGCAAGCCGGGCTCCCTCTCCCGTGGGAGGGAAGGACCGCATGGGTCTCGGGGGCGCTGCGGGGGCCACGTTGGCGGATCGTGCTCGGCGGGCTTTTGATTGCGAGCCTTGCGCTTTTGCTCATTCGTACGGCGAGTCGGCACCAGACGCTCTCGACGACACGCGGCCGAATCGTGGAAACGCGCCGCGCCGTGCAACGCTTTCGCGCCCAAATTGGTCGCTGTCCGAACTCCGTTACAGAGCTCGTTCACCCGCCCCGAAGTGGACTCCGATACCTTCGAGAGACGCCGAAGGATGCGTGGAACAACCCGCTCTATATCGAGTGTCCCGGACACAACGACCCCGATTCCGCCGACGTCGTTTCCGCCGGTCCGAGCGGAGATTTTTTCGTGGATGACAATATCTACTAACGGAATGAACTGAGGCGAAAATCGGTTCTTTTATTATCAATATTTCGACCTCTCTTACGTCTTACTCAAAACGAACATTTTTGCCGACAAGCTGAAACACCGAGCTGAACCACAAAGGAAATGAACATGACATCCCGCAACGTCCGTAGCCCCATCATCCGCCGTCGCCTTCGAAAAGGCACGGAAGGCATGACCCTCATCGAGATCATGATCGTTGTTGTCATCATGGCGCTTATCGCGACCGCCGTCGGCGTCGCCGTGATCCCGCGTCTTGAGGCTGCGCGAATTGACTCCACCCGCACGGACGCCCAGTCGATCCGTAGCGCCGTTCAGATGTACAAGGTCGAAAATCACGACTGCCCGTCCAGCGTGGAAGACCTTGCCGGAGATTACCTCGATAGCAGCCGCCGCATGGTCGACGCCTGGGATAACGACTTCCAGATCGAGTGCGAAGGCAACGATATCTTTGTCGTTTCGGCTGGCCCAGACGGCCAGTTCGGCACCGAAGACGACGTCGAGTAGTCCCCAGTTTTCAGATGACCTCAAGCGCTCCAAAATACTTCATTTGCGCCGCGTCCATGCGCGAGGCGGATGACTGTGTTTTGAGCGCTGAAAAAGATCGTTTTAGACCTTCTTTTTCGGAATCTATCGCGACTGTTTCTTTGTTTGAAATATGCCTCTCGCAGACGCGCGGGATGCATGGCCAAACATCTGGCCACGAAAGTGGCCAAGCAGGGAAGCGATGTCCGATAGAGCAAAACACATTCGAAGCCGCAGAGCCGGGCGATGATTCCCGCGAAGGGAAGCGTTCCGCTCCGTCCCAGCTGGAGATGGCGACTGCGGATCATCCCGCATGCGCTCTCGGAAGGCACGGCGTTTCTCGTTTGGGAGGCGTTTCTCTGGGGCAGCGCCGGGGTTCTGATGTTTTTCGTTTGCACCATTCTCTGTCCACCTCGACTGATTTCTTCGCGGATCGACTCAACTCGGACCGATGCGCAATCGATCCGGAGCGCCGTTCAGATGTACAAGGTCGAACATCGCGAGTGCCCTGCGAGCGTGGACGAACTCGCTGGGGATTACCTCGATTCCAGCCGACGAATGCTCGATGCGTGGAACCACGATTTTCGAATCGAGTGCGAGGGCAACGATATCTTCGTGGTCTCAGCGGGGCCAGATGGTCTCTTCGGCACCGAAGACGATATCGAGTAGATGGTGGCGCAGGTGCGAAAGAAGCGCTCCTCCGGACGCGTCGGCACGTGGCCGGCGGGAGACCCCTCGGCGCACGGAGCGCAACGGACGCTGCTTCAGCAGTACGTCGAGGAAGTGCTCTTCCGAATGATCTTCGTGTTCTTGCTCTGCGGGATCGGGCCGGTCGTGATTTTTCCGGTCGATTCCGTCTCCCGCGAGGACACGTCTGCAACCACATTCGCCGCGGCCACTTCGGTTCGCCCCGGCTGCAAAGGGCGTGGGGAGCCGGTGCGAAGCGTGAGGGATCAGGCGTGCTTTTCGGAGGTGCCCGATGAACCGTGACGGCTACGATGAGCGCAACGTGCCGAGGCCGCCGCCCACACCTTTCTGGTCTCCGCTGGCACGCCGGCTCGCGCTCCCTGCGCTGATCGTGCTTTCGGCCGGTATTCTCTTTCTGGTTTCCATCTCGGAGTACCTATGACGCGCGAGGAGAATCAGCTTGCTTCCCGCGGCGTCGAAGAAGTTCCGCCTCGGAGTGCGGTTCAATCAATTTGTGCGCTTATTGGGCTCCGCAGCCTGCTCGTCATCTTTGTCGTCTCTTCGGTGAGCATCATTGCGCTCGCGCTCATGACGCTCTCGTTTGTGCTCGACGCATGCATCGGAGCGATCGGATGAGGGTTCGAACGCCGATGCGAAGGCGCAACCTCAGGACCGAGGGCGTCACACTCATCGAGATCATGGTGGTCATCGTGATCATCGCTCTCGGCGCGGTGGGTGCAAGTTATGGGCTCGGGGCCCTTCGCCGAACCGAGCTTCGGAGCAGCGCACTCGATATTGTCTCTGCCGTTCGGTTCGCCTACCACCGCGCGAACACCCGGGGAAACACGTATCGCATCGCGATCGATTTTCAGGCGCATACGATTGCAGTCGAACAAGCGGTCGGCGCCGTCACCATCAACATGGACGATGAACGCGAGATCGATCCGGACGATGATAATGCCGCGGTGAACCCGTGGACGGCAGCGCAGCGCCGTCTCGATGACGCCATCTCGGCAAACATTGGTCGCGCAACCTTCTCAGCCGTCACGGATGAAGAGGGGGAACAGGTGATGCGTTTTCAACCACACCGCCTCCCGATCGTGACCCGCCAGGTTGTTGATGCGGACAACCCCGTCTCCGGAACGGCCGACGTCTTCTTCCTTTCGCTGGTCACGCCGCATGAAGTGGCAGAACGCACCGAAGGAAAGGGGTATATCTACTTCTTCCCAGGTGGCCGTGCGGAAGGCGCGGTTGTTCAGATCGGGGATGACGCGGATCACGTCTACAGCGTCTCCATTCATCCCCTGACGGGACGCGCGACGGTCTACCCCTTCGCCTACGAAGCCCCGAATTATACTGAGGAAGACTTTCAGGAAGTGAGGGATCCGCGATGAGAAATGATCGTCAAGGCGGGTTCTCCCTTCTCGAAGTTATGGCGGCGGTGGCGATTCTCGCTGTTTCCTTAACGGCGATCTTCTCGAGCGAAGGTGTCGCGCTGCGCGCTGGAGAACTCTCGACCGAGTACAATGTCGCGACCCTTCTCGCGCGCTGCAAAATGGCGGAGATTGAAGAGCTCGTCGCGTCCGAAGGTTTGCCCGCCGATCATCGCTCCGGCCGGGATGACTGCTGCGAAGATGGCGAGCACGAAGGCTATACCTGCGAATGGAATATCGACCGGGTTGAATTGCCTGACGATGGCATGATGGGCGGGGAGGGCGAAGGTGTTGAAGCCGGCGGGGCCGCGGAATCGCTCAGCGATACCAACGCGCAGACTGCGGCGATCGACATGGCGCTCGGTGGTGCTGGCGGCGGGGATGGTTTCACGGAGATGGCGCTTGGCATTGCGTTCCCGATTTTGAAGCCGGCCATCGAGGACCAAGTTCGACGGGCGAGTGTCACCATTTCGTGGGGCAGCGAAGAACGAGGCCGATCTTTTGAGATCGTCCAATATCTCGTTGCGGAACAGCCTCCTGCGCAGGAGGACCCTCAAGAATGATGCGCCGGCCGCAGCGTGCTTCGGAGCAAGGCGTGACGCTCATCGAGGCGATGGTCGCAATCGCGATCCTCAGCATGGTTTCCCTGCTGATCGCGGGAGGCTTTACGCATATGAGCCGCAATCGCGAGAAGATCGACGATCATACGCAGCGCTCTCATGCGATCTCGATGGCGCTTCGGCGCATTCAGCGTGAACTTTCGATGGCCTACGTTTCGGCGCAGGTGAATCCGAATGATGCGCTGACCTCCGTGCGGACATGCTTCATCGGAAGAGACCGTTCTAACGGAGACCGAATCGACTTCACCTCGTTCTCGCACCAACGCCTCATCCGCGATTCCCATGAGAGCGACCAAAACGAGCTGAGCTATTTCCTGGCGCGGCACCCTGAGGACAACAGCCGAAGGGTGCTCGCGCGACGCGAAGACAACCGCGTCGACGACCGGCCGCAGGAAGGTGGGCGCGTTGAAATCCTTCTCGAGGACGTGGAGGATTTTCAGCTTGAGTATCTCGATCCTCAGACCGGTCTTTGGCAGCAGACCTGGGATACGACCCAGGCCGTCGGTCAGGCAAATCGCCTCCCTTCCCAGGTGAAGATTGTCCTCACGGTGCAGCACCCGCGCACCGGCCGAAACGAAGTCTACGCCACGCGGGCCATGGTCCCGATCGAGTTCGCCCTTAACCACGCGATTTACAACCCATGAGTGCGCCCTTTCAAAAGCGCTCATCGGTTGCGCACAGTCCTTCCGGTTTTGGCTTTCAGCTCGCGGCGGATTCGCGTGCTTTTGTACATGCACCTTCGCGTCCGAAGCAATCGGGGCGCGGTCACGCCAAAGCCCGCGAGCGCGGCGTGGCGCTGATTCTCGCGCTCTCTTCCATTGCGATCATGACCGTCATGCTCGCGGATATGCACGAGTCGACCGGGCAAGCGTTTGCGATATCGACAACGCAGCGCGACGAGCTTCAGGCAGAGATGATGGCCCGAAGCGGTCTGAATCTGACTCGCCTATTGATCGCGAAGGAGCCTGATATCCGCCGGGTGGTCTCGCCGATCTATCGCTCGCTACTTGGTCGACAGCCGCCTCAGCTACCGGTTTGGAATGTTGCTGACCAGCTGCTCACCCCCTTCTGCAACTACGAGAGCGCACGTCGCCTCAGCACGGGAATCGATTTCGGCGGCGCCGACGGTCTTGGGGACGTGGACGGCATGTGCGAGATCATCTCATTCGCGGAGAACAGCAAGATCAATGTGAACGCGCCGCTCTCCTTCGAAGGGGATACCGCGCGGCAGTCGATCGCGATGCAGCTCTTCTCGATGATGGGCGGTTATCAATCACCGAGCCCGTACGACCCGCTCTTTCAGCAGCGAGACCGAGACGGGAATTTTACCTCGCGGGATATCGTTGTCGGCTCGTTGATCGATTGGTGGGATTTCGACACCAACCGGACAGCGTTTAACCCGGGCAATTCCGAGATCAGTAACTCCGGCTCCGAAGACAGCTACAACCGGCTCGACGATCCCTATGAGGTAAAGAACGCGCCCTTCGACTCACTCGATGAGCTACGTCTCGTACGCGGCATTGGCGATGATTTCTGGGCGACCTTTGTCGACCCTCGGCCTTCGCGTCCTCAAGATCGCGTGGTGACCATCTACGGTTCGGGTCGTGTGAACGTGAACGAGGCGCCTCCCGAAGTGTTGTTGGCGCGTCTCTGTTCACTTCTTCAGGCTCAAACCACTCTCTGCATCGATACGACCGAAGCTGCGAAGTTTGTGCAGTTGCTCCAGACAGTGCGCACGATGATCCCTCTCCCCATCTTTACGGGTCGCGGTGACTTCATGAACTTCATCGAAGGGCGGGGCGGCGCGCGCGATCTCTATCCGATGCTGCAGGGATATCTCGGACCGGACAATCCATTACTCTTTACACCGATCTCTCTGACCGGAGACCAGCGGCGTCAGGTCGACCGCATGTTTGTGAACGGCGCGCGGATCTTGACGATCGATGTAACGGGACGCGCAGGTTGCCGCGAGCGCGACGAGGAAACGAACGAGTGTTCAAGCTGGCGCGCGACAACCCATATCTCCACCGTCTTTAACTTCCACGAGCGATGGACTCCCCCGCCTCCAAATGCGGGTGGTATGCCGGGGCTCGGAATCTTCCACCACTACCGAATCGAATGACACTGACACCGACTAACCCAGTGAGGCTTCCATGGCGCAGACCTTAGGCCTGGACATCGACGAGAATACGATCCGCGCGGCGCTCGTACGCTCGAGCTTTCGTACACACGAAGTCGTTCGCTATCTCGAGGTTCCGCGCAGCCGTTTGAGCGAGGATCCGTCCGCGCACGCGGAGGCCGACGCGCTTCGTGGAGCGGTGGCGGATTTGCTTTCGCAGATTTCTCCCGTACCTGACCAGATCGTCACCGCGATCGATGGTCGCGAGGTCTCGCTCCGCGTGATCGATTTGCCTGCGGGTGCGGCGAAGCGAATCGCGGAGGTGTTGCCATTCCAGCTCGAAGAGCTTCTACCTTTCGATATGGCCGATGCCGTTGTCTCTCATCAGATCATGAGCCGGGGCGAGGTGGAGATTAAGGTGCTGACCGCAGCCGCGAGCAACGGCCGCGTGGAGACCGAGCTTGCAACGCTTTCGGATGCGGGTCTCGACCCGCGTGAGATCGCCGTTGGCGCCGCTGCGCTCGATACACTTCCGCTTTTGGTCCCAGGGCTCAAAGGCTCGGAGGAAGATACGGGAGGCCGGCTGCTGATCGATATTCGAAGCGATCATACGGACCTGTGTATTCTGAAAGAGGGACGCTGCATTTTTGCGCGGACACTTACCGGTGGCCTCGATCTTTTGCGTGCTCAGGAACAGGAGGAGCTCGGGCTTGAGATTCGGCGCACCCTCGCGGCCTATCGAGCGCAAGGTGGCGAGGCCCCGTCGGAGGGATTCCTCGTGGGCGAGGCAAGCCTTTATGCCGACGCGATGTTGCCGTGGCTAAGCGAGCATACCGGCGTCGGTATCGAGACGATCTTGATGCCCGAGGCGCCAGGGGCGGACGGCTCCCGCCAACCTCTCTTTGCTCGTGCAGTCTCTTTGGGCGCACGCCTCGGAGGCGGGGGGAACCGGATCAATTTGCGCCAGGGGGTGTTCGCACACACCCGGGCGATGGGAGCGTTCCGGACTCATCTCAAAGCGCTGGGTATCGCGGCGGCCGTCGTCCTCTTCGCGTTTTTCTACTCGGCTTGGGCGAAGTACTCCGTCGCGAGCGAAGAGAATGACGCGCTTCTCGAGCGACTCGCTCAGGTGACCGATCAGACCTTTGACGAAGAAACACGGGACCCGAGCCGGGCCCGTGAGTTATTGGAGGGCGGACGCGAAGTGGCGGACCCCCTGCCAGGCTTTACTGCATTCGATGCCCTTGAGGCGATCTCCGCCGCGATTCCGGGCGAGATCGTTCACAACACGCGAAGGCTAAATATCGAAGTAGACGACACGACGCGCGAAGGACAGTTCGAGATTCAGGGAACGGTCGCGAGCCTCGCCGAACGCGACACCATTGCCGCGAACTTTGAGCAGGTGCGATGTTTCCGAGAAATCGATCGCGGTCCAACTAGCCCTGCTCCGAACGAAGGACTGAACTATCGCCTCGAAGGCGAAATCCAGTGTCCGGGCGATGCTCCTCCGGTTGAGGAAGAAGGCAGTCGCCGTCGGCGAAGGAGGCGGGGCCGATGATGGAAAAGATCCGAATCGCCATCGAAGACCTGAGCGAGCGCGAACGAAAGTTGCTGGTCTTGCTGGGCGTCATCTTTGTTGTCCTTGTTTTTGGTCTCCCGCTCTATCTGATGAGCTCTTCGATCGCCGAGCTCGAAGAAGAGAACGAATCGATCGTGGAAGTACTCCGCGATATTTCCGGGGCGCGCGGGACCCTGGCGCAACGGGAAGCGGAACGTGCCGCTGCGCAAGCTCGGTATCGGCAGTCCGCCCCGCCGCTCGCGAGCTTTCTCGAATCTCAGTGTTCGGCTCAGGAGCTCGACCGGCCCAGTGAGGTTAGCGATCAACCGGAACAGGTGCTCGGCGCGTTTAAGCGCCGCGCCATCCGCGCGACCATGAACAATCGGAGCCTCCGGAAGGTGCTGCTGATGCTTCAGTCGATCGAAAACAGTCGCCACCCGGTCGCGCTGGAACGAGTGCAGATCGAGCATTTCCGTGATGGTGATGATTACAACTTCCAGCTGGGCGTGATCGCGTACGAACGCAACGAGTCCGAAGAAGAAGGCGATAGCGATGAAGAGGGTATGACCTCCCGTCGCTCCCGCCGCGGCATGCGACGAGCAGGACCTCCCACGCCATGAACGCGCTTAAGAAAATAGGTAAGTGGGTGGGTTATCCCCTCCTCTTCATCTTCTCCTTCCTGCTCTTTTCGTATTTGACGTTTCCTTACGATCGATTGAAGCGACGGATCATCTACGAAGTCGAAACGGAGCCGACCCCCTCCGGTGGGCGCCGCGCGAGCGGGATGCAAATGGAGATCGTCGACCTTAGCCCGTCCTGGTTCACGGGGATCGAGATGTCCGGCGTTCGTATCGCGAAGCTCCCGGAACGTATCGGGGATCCGACGCTTGATGTGACCTTCCCGTCCATCGAAGCGCGCGTCGGCGTGCTCGCGTTGCTTCTTGGAGGGTTCGATCTGACGCTCGCCGCGGAGGTGGCTGGCGGGACGATCGATGCTGCGATTGAAGGACACTCGAGTGGCCTCAACGTTGACGCACAAATCGCGAGCGTTCGGCTACGCAGGGCGCCTATCCTCCGGAGCTTTACGCCACTTCCAGTCAACGGAACGGTGGATTTGAACGTCGACCTCGACCTCAACCTCGAGCCGAGCGAATCCAATGGTGAGATTCGCTTGAACCTGAGCGGGGTGGAGTTGGGCGATGGTCAGTCGGGCCTCTCTCAGGAGTTCCTACAGGGGATGGTGCCTCGGGCGATGCGTGCGTTTATTCCTCGCGAAGGCCTGATGGTTCAGCAGATGAACGCCGGTGATTTCGTGGCGCAGCTCGATATCGAAGGTGGCGCGGGGACCATTACCCGGATGATGGGACGCGGTGAGCATCTCAAAATCGACGGCGAAGGCGAGTTCACGCTTGGGACCCCGCCGGCGACCGAAGGGCCCGCTTGGCCTCGCTTGCAGCGAGGACTGCTCAACACCCGGGTCGATACCTTGATGCGCTTCGAGTTCGATGAGTCGTATCAAAATATCGATACGCAGACGCAGGCGCTTTTCTCGCTCGGACAGCGAGCGCCCGGGGTTTGGACGCCGGATATGAACGCGGTGCAGGTTCGCGTCAACGGCGCGCCAGGCCGATTCCGCTACCAACCGGCGGGAACGGAATCCCCGCCCTCCTCCGTTTCTGAAATGGGACCGAGCGCGATGAGCGAAATGTCGGCGATGGGCGTTCGAATGGGGATGGGCGCGATGGCGCGCGAACCCGGGATGGCGCTGGGTGGCTCTGCGATGAACGACTCGGCGATGATGGCCGAGATGGAGTAAGGTCGCCTTCTCGCGCCGACTATTGCGGAACCAGCTCGTCGCGAATTCTCTCGAATCGGGGGTCGAGAGTTAGCGCGGCGGGCGTCACCATCATGGTGCCATTGTCGATCTGTCCTTGGCTCAGAGCGCGGATGCGAGTGGCAAGCTCGCCGAGCGAAATCGGCTCTGGAGCGATCTCGAGGCCCAGCCGGGAGAAGCTGAGCGCGACCAGTTCGCTGCAGTAGATGCGCTCCTCTTCCCATTGGTAAAAGCCATCGTAAGGCCGCCCTTCGTACTCTTGGAGGGCGGAGCGTAATGCGTCGGTATCGATCGGGGCCCGGGGCCGGTAGATTCCGATCTCTCGCCGCACACCTCGCGCGACCCACTCACCGAGCGGGGTGGGGCCGACCGGATGGTAGGCCTCCCATACGACGCGCTCGCCATTCTCTTCGAGAACGATGCCGACGTGTGTATAGCGGCTCTCTGTGACGTTTTCGATGAGGTCGCATCGCGCTCCGCAGTTCAGATCTTGGAACACAAGATCGCCCGCTTGAATGGTGACGCCCCACTCCGCCTCGCGCGCTTCAAGGTCCCGAAGAGGTTCGCTTTCCACCCAAAAGAAGATCGCGCCCGACATCGTCAGCGCCCCCAAAAACATTCCGGCCGTCAGATTCACCCCCACACGGACAACTTTCCGGAAGCGAGGTTCCCTCGAAGCTCACCACCAATAGCGGCGGTAGGAAAGCGCGCGCTTTGGAGCCGGTGACTCAGCGTTTGCGCAGAGTATGTCCGCGAGCGCTCTGATCGCGGCGGACCACGGCCCGAGGTCTTGACCGTCGAACACCGGAAGGAAGCGTTCGAACGCTTCGTGAACTGGTTCCGCGTCGAAGCTCCCGCGGTGCATTTCGTCCTGGCCTTCGACGAAGTTTGCGAGTTCCTCAAAGAAGCGGATGAAGCTCTCGGGAACCTCGCTGGCGAGTGGGATCAGCAGTTGAACGAGTTGGTCAAAGAATGGGAGTCGCATCTCGACGGGAGTTTGTCCCTCGATCTCAAAGTCGACATTCCACCGGCCATGGTACTGCGATAGGTTCAGCGCTTTCAGACGGTCGGCGTTTGACGCGGGCATAAGCGCCTATCTGCGACGACGACGACGACGACGACGCTTTGGTCGCTCTTCGCGCGTCGGAATTTGTTTCAGCGCCCACTCCGGAGGAGCGCTTCCGTTGGCGGCACATTCGAGCAAGAAGAGCTGCACCGCTTCGCCGAAGATGTCCCGTCGTTGCAGCTTCGCGACCTTTCCGCGTCGCATCCATGCCATCGCGCCGACGAGCATTCGAACTTGGTCTTTGATGCGCCGGGGGACCGCGAGTCGCTCCGAAACCTCTTCGAAGAAATCCTCGAACGCAGCCATGGCTTGGCGCTGACCCTCGAGTGCTTCTTCGATGGGACCGAGAAGTAGTGCGGTGAGAAGAACCGCCTCCCCTGGGACTTCTCCTCCGGAGATCAGCTCGTCGAGCGCCATCAGGCGGTTCCACGTCTGAGCGACGCCTTCGGCTTCATCGTCGAGGAACGCGGAGAGCTCGGGGAGCAGCTCGGCTAGAACCCCAGTATCCCATGCGAGGTAGATCGACCGGTGCGCAGAGCCGCCGCGTAAGAACCGAAGCAGTTCTTCATAGAGGCGCGGGCGTGCGGCTTTCTCGAGCTCTCCGCGGCACTCGACCATCGCGTCGTAGACATCGGGCTCAATACCGAGGTCGATGCGTGCGCTGAACTTGATCGCGCGCAGAATGCGGACGGGGTCTTCTCGAAAACGAACCCCCGGTTCGCCGATGGTTCGAATCACCCGGCGCCGAACGTCCTGCATCCCCCCGACGTAGTCGACCACTTCTTTGCGCGCGAAGTCGTAGAAGAGTCCGTTGATCGTGAAGTCGCGCCGAACCGCGTCCTCGTGTGGGCGGCCGAAAACGTTGTCGTTCCGGATGAGGAGATCGTCTTCCTGAGTCGAATCGAAAAGGGGGATGAGCCGCTGGGGGTGTGGCAGCTCGCGAAGGCACCCCTCTGGCGGATGAATATAGGCTTCTTCCGAGAAGCGTTGGGAGGGGTCTTTCCGGAAGGTGGCGACCTCGATGATCTTACGACCGAAGATCACGTGAGCGAGTCGAAAGCGTCGTCCGATCACTCGGCAGTTTCGGAAGAGTTTTCGCACTTCCTGAGGCTGAGCACTGGTTGCGACGTCGAAATCTTTGGGTTTTTGTCCGAGAAGGAGATCCCGGACACCACCACCAACCAGATAGGCTTCGTAACCGTTGCGCGTTAGTCGGGCCGCAACCTTCATCGCGTCGCGGTCGAGCGAGTCGCGATCGAGTTCCACCGGGTAAACGGCCGGGGGAGGGCCGGAGCTCAAATAGGGACGGGCGCCGACGTCGTCGGTTTCCGGCTCCGGATGCTCATCTCGATCACGGTCAGCCACGGGGCAAGCACCCTAGCGTGAATCATGCCCGCGGCAAGCGAGCGGAGCTTTCGGAATGATTTGCTTGCCCCAAAGAAGAAACGCCCAGCTCGGAGCCGGGCGTTTCTTGCGTCTCGAGATTAGCGGCCGCGACCCATTCCGCCGCCACGTCCTCGTCCTCCGCGGCGACCACGGTTTCCGCGCTCACCCCGCTCGCCTCGCGTGGCGCGGCGAAGTTCGCGCTGCTCGGTCGTCAGGACATTGTTGATCTCGCTGCGCATTGCACGTCGCGCGGCGCGGTCTCGTCGCTCACCGGGACGGTTGCTGTTCCGGGTGAGGATTTCTCGGACTTGAGCGCTCTGGGCCGCGGTGAGATTCAGTCGCTCTGCCATGCGAGCCACACGATTGTCGACGCGTGTGCTGCGGCGAGCAGCGTGGAGTCGAACTGCCTCGGCGCGCTGCGCGGGGGTTAGGATGGCGTCAATGCGGGAGCGCGTTTGGGCACGAAGGGCCTGGGCGCTTGAACGGCGGGCTTCGCCTTCGAGACCGCGAAGCGCTCGGCGCTCTTCACGGGTGGAGCGCATCACTTCGCGGAGTTGCTCCTTCTGTGCGTCGCTCAGATTCAGTTGGGCAAGGATCCCCCGCATGCCCCGACCACCGCGACGACCTGCGCGTCTTGCTCGTCGGCCTTCGCCCCGTTCAGTGCTCGACATTTCAGCGCCGCGCTGCGCTGAGACCTCCGCTGGGGCCCCTCCGATGAGGGCTGCGCTGAGCGCGAAAGCGCCAAGGAGCCGGGTGGAAGAGTTGAATCGGTTCTTGAAAATGGACATCTGGGTCTCCTATCTGCCGGCCCGTTTGCTGCCGGTGATTCAAATAGAAGACTTGAGTTCTTACGAAGCTCTTACGACGCGAAAGAAAATCGTAAACATCTGTTTTATAAAGATATTACCAAGATCCTGTGTTCTCCATGCTGGCCCAGGGCTCCGCTTTGGGGAGTGCTGCGCCGGCCTGGAGTAGCTCGATCGAGATATCGTCGGGGCTTCGCACAAAGGCCATTCGTCCATCCCGCGGTGGCCGAAGAATCGTGACGCCACCGGCCTGAAGCTTCTCGCAGGTTTCGTAGATATTCGATACCTGGAACGCGAGGTGACCGAAGTTTCGCCCTCCGGTGTAGGGCTCTTCTTGATCCCAGTTGTAAGTGAGCTCGATCTGAGCGCTATCGTCTTCGCTGCCGGTCTCGAGGAAGACCAGCGTGAAGCGGCCTTTTTCGACCTCGCGACGGCGCACCTCTCGGAGCCCAAGCAGCTCGCAGAAAAAGTGGAGCGCGGCGTCCAAGTCACGGACGCGAATCATCGAGTGGAGGAACTTCATCGTTAGTGGAATGCGTGCATGAGGGCGTGCATCGGCTCATGGACGGCGGAGATAAGATCATCGCTCACGCTGCCGGGATCGCTCTGACATGCTGCGTTCAGCGCGTTCGACGTTGCGACAAGTTCTGCGGCGGAGGCGCTATAGCTCTCCGCGTCGACTCCCTCGGGGGAGGTCTCGGCAAAGCTCTGGTGCGCGGCAGCGGCTTCGACCAGTTCCGTCGAGTGAGCGCAGGCACGTTCACCGCGCGTCGCCTCTTCTCCGTGCCAGATTGGATGGAAAATATCGTGTACCGCCGCGAGCTCCGCCGGGACGTCATGATGGCCGTGGTGGCCTTCATGATGCTCACCCTCATGGTGCTCCCCTTCGTGGCGGTCGGCGTGGTCCGCGTGATGTTCTTCCCCTCCGGCGCTCGTTTCGGCGTGTTCGTGGGTATCTGCGCCCCCACATGCGACAAGGAGAGCGGAAAATAGGAGAGCGGAAATCGTTCGGTTCGTCATCGATGGGCCTTCTTCGGCAGAAACTGTCCGGAGGAGATGACATTTGCAGGGAAAGAGGGCAATCGAATCGCTGCTCTTGACCAACTATGTGACCGCGGAGCGCGCTCCCTGGTAAACTTCCGACATGTCCGAAGGCAGCCGCTTAGAGAGCACGATAGAAGCGCTTCGCAAAATTCATCTCTTTGAGGGGATTGAACCTGCGGGGCTGAAGGTGCTTGCCGAACTTGCCGAAGAGAAGCGGTTCAAGGGTGGTGAGAAGGTCTTCTCCGAAGGAGATACGGGCGGCAGCCTCTTCCTGATCGAAGAGGGCAAAGTGCGGATCTCTCGAAATGTCAGCGGGATGGGCGAAGAGGCGCTTGCGATCCTCGGTCCGGGCGACGCGTTTGGCGAGATGGCGCTTTTCGAGGATTACCCCCGATCTGCGGATGCGATCGTTCACGAGTCGTGTCGATTGCTTTCCATCGATAAGAACGCGCTCGACGAGATGCTCTTTCTGAACCGGGACCTCGCTTACGAGATCCTCTGGAATGTTGTTCGGATCCTGTCCTCTCGATTGCGAGAGACAAACGATAAGATGACCTTCCTAACGGTGACCGGGAAGTTCTGAGAGGCTGCGTCAAGTGGGCGAGGGCCTCTCTCCCCACGCCATTTTTTTACTCGCGCGGACGGCCTTGCGCGACCCAGGTGCGAACCAGCTGCAGCCGCTCTGCATTCACGGCGGGATGGCCAAGTGGCATCCCGCGCACGTTCGGGTCGAACTGACCGGCTTCTTCGAGCTGTCTCGCTCGAAGCGCCCTTATGAGTAGCGGCATCCCGTCGACGTCTCGGAACGCGCTCGCTCGCCTGCCGTCGATGAGCAAGCCGGATTGAACGCCCTCGTACGAACTGAGGTCTAGACGGCGAGGCTCAAAGCCGAAGCCACCGGTGTTGCCGGGGCCCCCTTCGCCGAACGCGAAAGCCGGATCAGAATGGCAATGTCGGCAGGTATCGGAGAACACGGCTTCTGAAACTTCGCTGTACGAGACCGGCCTTTCGAGAAGTTCGAGCAGTGGCGGAGGCTCCGCCGCCACGGGTGGGGAGAGCTCCGCAAAGAGAATGTACTGGGCGAGCTGCCTGGATTGCTCTTCCGTGAGGCCGTGGTTGGGCATTTGGGTGTTCGGGACGATGGACTCGGGACGCTGAATCCACCGGATCAATGTTCCGTGACGGTAGCGCTCTCGGGTCCAGCGGAGATCTGGAGCGAGCCGAGCGAGACGATTCTCAGGTTCGCTCGCGGGCTCGGCAAACGCATGGCAGCGGCCGCATCGGTACTGCTCGAAGAGCGCTTCACCGGAGGCGATGCCGGCCGCGTCACGCCGCAGTTCAAACCGGTCTCCTCGATCACCCTGTACGGAATCGAATAGAAGCGCACTCGCAATGGCCGCAGCGTCCGATTCGGTGAGGCCAAGCCGAGGCATGGAAGCGCTGAGATGAGGTCTTAAATCCGCCGGCTCCGCCAAAAAATCTCGAAGCCACTCGAAACGGAAGCGAGGCGCCATCTGAACCAGGTTTGGCGTCGCGAGGAGATGATCGATTCTTGCGCCTGCTTCGGAAGCGTTTTCGATCTCGATCCCAAACTCGGCGAACTCGATGGGCTCGCCGTCGATTGCAGCACGATGGCAGCCCATGCAGTTTCGTTCGAGGGGAGGCGGTTCGACGTTTGCGATCTGATGGCAGCGATTGCATTCGTATCGCGTGATGAGCGCGCGTCCGCGTTCCACTTCGGATGCGGCCGGAGCGTTCTCCGCCGGGAGCAGAGAGAGAACGGCTCCGGCAGACGAGGGCTCAACCGGTTCTACTTCCCCTGTTGAATCACAGGGGGCGCAGCCGAAGAGGAAGAGGAACGCAGTCAGTTGCCGGAGTTTCATCGAAGGTTGCTGCAGTGTACCGCGCGCCTGGCAGCCCGTCCCTTTAGCTTCGGGCAGGTGCGTCCTGGCGCGGCAGCGCGCATTGGTTTCGCCCGGCGCCGATCGCTCGATGTTCGCATTCGGTTTCGGCTCGCTCACGCGTGGCTGGCTCCGAGGAGAGTTCCCCGAGGAGTTTCCAGGAGAACGCGTCGACGAGAACGTCCGCTTCCGCGAGCTCCGCGAGGATGGTGCGTGCGGCATCGCGGCTGTCTTCACTCAGGGCGACCATTCCTTCGGCAACATAGGCCTGTGCGACGGGGGTATCGAACTCACGCAATGTCGCGACCGCTTCTTCGATCCGCTGTCGTGCCTGCTCCGGTGAAAGTCGTCCGGGGCGAAAGTTCGGTCGAACGTTGCCTCCGAGACGGATCGTGGCGATCGACCGAATGGTCGCGATGCGATTGATGAGCGCTTGGTTGATGTACGCCGGCCGCGCCGCGCGTGGCCGAGTTCCTCCAACGCTTCCAACGCTTTGGTAGCCCTGAAGTGTATTGCTGTGCGTTGAGTACAGAGCATCTCGATATTCTTGTCGATCTACCCTTCGAAGTCGGCGCAATGCCTGCCGCGGATTGCCCTGGGCGAGCGAGCGTTCCGCGCGCTCAACGCTCCGCACGACCACCCTCATCAAGCGGTCGGTGCGCGTCACGACGTTGTGACAGGCGCCTGCCGAACTTTCGTATCCAACGCCAATACCGAGGGGAGTCGCGAGTGCGAGTGCGAGGAGGCTGGTGCTTATCCGTCGCGTGAGTGGGCTCGTCTTTGTCGGGGGAACGTCACGGGTGGTGGAGGGGAATGATCTCTTCATGGCCATCATCGACACCAGTGGCCGTCGAAAGTTCCACTATCGCTCGCTGCGGCATCGACGAGCGCCGCGGCCAACCGCGGCGGCCTCACAGCGGGTCGCTGCGTTTTCGCGTTCCTCTTCGGAATCCGAAAGCTGTGCGAGCAAGCGCCAGGAAAAGGCGTCGACGAGCATATCCTCGCTCGCGAGTCGGCGGAGCGTCGCAAGGGTCTCTTCGCGCGCGTCACGATTGAGCGTAAATGCGCCCTCTGCACGGAAGGCTTCGGCGCGAGGGTCTTCGAGGCCTTCCAAGTCGCTGAGGGCGCTACGCAGATTTTGCTCGCGGACGCTCGGGTGAACGCTTCGCGCTGGGCGATGTTGGCGAGAGACATTCCCGTCGAGTCGAATCATGCAGATTGCGTGAAGGAGTTGAGCTCGCTCTCGAAGCGCGGTCTGATGTTGGGCCGCGTGATTCGAACCCGCGTATTCGATCGCGCTTTCTTCCGTTTCGGAGCCTGACATCTGCCACCAGTCGTCGCCCCCATCGAAGCGACGAAGCGCGACTCCCTCCGCGGTCACATCCCGAAGCTCCCATGCAGTTTGGTAGGCCGCTCGCGGATTGTCTTGTGCGAGTCTTCGCTCCACTCTCTGTGCTCGCTGAAGCGCGGGACGCACCGCGTACTCGCGAATGGTGGAGTTGACGCACGCGGCTGCGAGAGCCGGTAGGAGCAGGCCCGCGAGACAGGAGAAGAGCACGATCTTTCGCATGGCCATATTCTACCGCATTAAACGCTCCGGAACGGCCTCGTATTCCTGCGAGCGCCGTCAAGATGGACCGATTCAGTAGGCTTCGCGCGATGATTGGACTTCGACGGCTCACGAGCGCGACGTGATCGAATCGTAGAGCAGCGTTAGGGCGTGCCGTATCGGAGGATTCGACCACTCGCACTCGCGATCACGAATCCGTTATCGAGCGGAACCGGTGGTCCTACGAGTCGCTGCTCCGGGCTTGGACGAATGGTCCACATGGTTTGCCCGGCAGGAGTAAATGCACGGATATGCGTGGGAGAGCGGCCCATTGCTGCGATCGTATTTCCGCGCGCATCGACGGAGATGCCGTGAATCGTAGTCGCCGGCAGATGCCACAAGACCCCTTCGTCCCCGGCCGCGACAAGACCCTGAAGAGTCCCAATCCGAACGCTTTGATCGGGGGCGATGGCGATCGCGCTGGTTGCCGTCGGCACGCCAGGCAGCTGCGTCTCGCTGATCAGTCCCCCGCTGCGAGAATAGTGCAAGAGCTTCTGCGCCCTTCCGGTTGCGATCCACACCGAACCGTCACGCGCGACGGCAGGGCCAAGCATGCCTCCATCCAGTGGAATGCTCCGTATCACCTCGCCACTCATCGTCATCCACGTGAGCGCCTCGAACGAGAGGAAGATGAGCTCGTCTTCGAATCGGGCGACCATTGGAGTGGTGCTCCGCGCGCCACCCGCGCTAAAGATCTGTCTTCCGTTCACCCGAATTCGTCGAATCGATCCTTCCTGCGTCGCGACCACGGTTGAACCATCGTCGAGTACCAAGGGTTCGCCCATCGGGAGCGATTCGACCTCTGTTGTCTGGGTCTCGTCGCCAGACGCGCTCGCTCGAATGAGTCCATCTCGCGCGGGAAAGACAACATCGCCAGAAGGTTGAAGAGCGAGCCCGCCGCGCGGTCTCTGAATCTGGACTTGATGACGCTGTCGACCGTCAGCCCCGACGAGGGTCAGATGATGGGTGCTAAGAGCCCACATCGAGCGATCTCGCAAAACAAGGATGCCGAGCGTTCGATTTTCGAGCTCGTGGGACCAGAGAAGTGGTGGTTGTATATCTGGCAGCACGCCATCACTTCGAAAATCTCGCTGCGGATTCGCTCCCTGCATCCACCAGGTGTGGCCGGCCGCGACTCCAAATCGAAGCGTCGGAAAGCTTCCCGTTCGAACAGGATGGGCAGCGCTATGAAGCGCAGGGGCTAGCACGGCGATCAGCGCGCAACGCGCGAGCCATTTCATTCAGCAGCCTCTTCGCCTGACTCCGCCTCGACGCGAGTGAGGGTAAGCTGGTACGGGTCCCGGCCGTTCCCGCGAAGCGGTTCACTATCACGCTCGTCCACCGAGACCTCAACGCACGCTGCCTCTGGGTTCTCTGCGGTGATGGTGGTCCGCTCTCCTTCGCCCACGCCGTTCTCGTCGATTTTCCGGGAACGATGCCGCACCCGGTCGACTGCGCGAAGAACCACGTCAACACCGGGGATCGAACTCAGTTCGACCTGCACCTCGCCTCCAGTCGCGTCGAAGCAAAAGGTATCGTTATCGTCGGCCCATGCGATGTAGCCACGCATTTCGCCAGGCACGCTCAGATCGTCCGCGAGCTCCAGGGAGTCGTTGACTTCGGTTTCCCAGCCGGGGCCCACGGTGACGGTTTCCCATCGAATCGTGTAGGCGTCTGACACGTTTTCGGTAGGCGCCTGGCTGACAAAGGCCCGCTCACGTACGCGCACGAGATAGTCGTACGCGCCGAGTGGAAAATCCGGAATTCGCTCAGGGGCACCGGCAGGGCCGGAGTCAGCGGTGAGGATTGGGCTGTGCTGATCGATCCGGACAATATCCACGACCACATCAATATTGGGGATTGGACCGACGTCGATCGTGACCCGGCGCGGAGCCCGGCCGGCGTTTCGAATCAGATAGAGATCTTCGTCGCCGCGGTCTTCCTGTAGACGCCGTCCGAGCATTCCATCGACCGACGCGCCCTCCGGAAGCGGCAGCGCCTGCGAGGGTTCGTCGTTCGGTTCACGCTCGTGACTGACCAACGCAGGGGGAGGCTCGTAGCGTTTGTACGCTTCGTATCCTGCGTACCCGAGGCCACCGAGGAGCGCGAAGAGTGCGAGGTACGCGAAGATCCCGCGCCGGCGAATTCGTTGCTCGTAGTTATCGACGTCGCGCCGGGTCGCTCTTTCGTGACCTCCTGAGACGTTCAGGTCGGAAAGGCGCACAGAGGGATCGGTTAGTTCGCTTCCGTCTCTCGACAGGTAGGCGCGCAGGTCACCCGCGAGCTTGGTAACGCTCGGGTAACGTTCCTTCGGTGAGCGCGCCATGGCCTTTCGAATAATCGGGTCGACGCCCGCATCGACCGGCGTTTCGTTCCGCTTTGAGGGCGGGGTAAGCTCCCCGGTCAGGTGCTTGGTGAGTACCGCCATGGGCGTGCTCGCAACAAACGGCGGCTCCCCTGTGAGCGCCTTGTACATCATCGCGCCCAGCGAATAGATGTCGTTTTTCGGGTCAACCGCTTCACCCTGAATCTGCTCCGGCGACATATAGTAGGGAGTGCCTACAATGGTCCCCGCACGGGTAACGGTATTGCCGGCGCCTTCGTCGCGGAGCTTTGCAAGCCCGAAGTCGAGAACTTTCGCGCGTTCGGGGCGCTCTTCGCTCGCGGGCAGGACGAGCACGTTCTCGGGCTTCAGGTCTCGGTGCACAATTCCGAGCCGATGCGCCTCTTCGAGCGATGCGCAGACCTGCAAGGCCAGCTTAAAAACCCGTTCTGCGGGGAGGGCGCCATCTCGCTTCAGTACGGCGCCGAGGTCTTCACCGGCCAGGTACTCCATCACGAGGTAGATCATTCCTTCGGATGAGCCGAAGTCGAAAATCTGCACAGTGTTGGGGTGGCTCAATCGAGAGACCGCCTCGGCCTCCCGGCGGAAGCGCTTTACCGAGGTACGATCGCGGGCGAGATCACCATGAAGGATCTTCATGGCGACGATCTTGCCGATGTGGACGTGCTCGGCCTTGTAGACGACCCCCATTCCGCCTCGGCCGAGAACCGATAGTAGACGATATCGCTCTGCGATTACGCGACCGACGAGTGGGTCTGCGTGACTCTCGTGGGGTGTCGGCTTTTCCGAAAACGGAACGCCGCATTGAGCGCAAAAGCGTGCGCCCGGCGGGTTCAGCTTTTGACACTCGGGGCACGGACTCCACTCGTTCGGTTCCAATTCCTGAGTGGCATCTTCGATCACCGGCGCCGCCTCCGCCGCCGGGTCCTGCGGGGCTCTTCTTGTGGAATGACAAACGACGCGTTGACCCGCGGGTCGGTCTGCACTTCGCCAGAAACTGCGCGGTATTGCTGTTCGCCAGCAAGCTCCCCGTACACCTTTACCCAGCTTCGAAGTTCGATATTCGCGGCACTGGGATAGACGACCCAGAGCGGGCACTGCTCACCGCGGGCACATCCTTGCACGACCATCTGCAACGTGGTCTCGCCGCCTTGCACGTTGACGTTATAAACCTGTCCGACGAAGGCGACTCGGCCGCCGCGATGGGCATTGGGGTCTTCCGCGATGCGGGCGTACGTTAAGGATTCATCGATTTCGTAGCTCGCCGCGACTTCCGCAAGGTTATTCACGCGCTGTACTTGAAATACGCGCCGCCTCGGAATCGTCCCTTCTTGTCGGGCTTCCAGGACATGCTCCTGCTCTCCCGTTGCGGAAGAATCGATGCTCGCTTCGAAGCGTCCCTCTTCGACAGAAATCGCGTTTCCATCGAGGGTGAGTGTGGCGCCATTCGCGGCAACACCGGCCACTGAGACCGCGTCTTGATCCGTGACCGTTCTTGCACCGGGCCGGTCGACGTCGAGCGTCGCGCGCGGGATGCGCAACCGAACGGAGCCCGTCGAGGCCTCCGCGTTCGGCGGGTTCACAACGTAGGCGATTTCCGCGCTGAACTCGGGTGTGTCCGCGTCAAGCGCGAGCGGGACCTCGTATTCACCGTGACCGTTGGTGTCCAGCGTAAGCGGTGCTTCGGCGAGCGTCACCGTCGATCCCGGGGCTGCGTCGACCACCACCGCGATTCGGGGAGGTGTCGCGCTCAATCCACTGACATCTGCGCGAACGCGGTACGCGATATCGAGAATCACTTCCGCGGATTCTGCATCTCCGCTTGCGGAGACGAGTTCAAGGGATAGTGGGTTTTCGCCGAGGTTTAGGTGACGTCCCTCGAGTGGGATTTCGGCGACGCCATTTACGAGTGCGACCTCGGTTCCGTCGAAGCGAATCTTCGAGCCCTCCGAGGCACTTGGAGCCCCGATTCGCAGCACTTCGGCACCATCGACCTCTGCGATCGACGCGCTCAGCTCCGGTCCCTTGGAGAGAAAGTACCAACCGAGCGCGCCGAGACCGGCGAGCAGCGTCAGCGCGAAAAGCCCGATCAAAATGCCGCGAATCGGTGAGCTTTTTGCTGGGGTCGCGACGACTTCCTCGTCGTCGTAGTCTTCCGCCACCTGGCCAGGTTGAGGTGGCTGGGCAACGCCGAGCATCGTTCGATTGGAAGGAGCGATTGGCTTTCGGCGATTGCCTGCGGGCTTTTGTGCTTGGGGCGGTGGCTGCGCCATCCCGAGCATCGTGCGGTTCGTATTCGGGCTCGGTTTTTGCTGCTTCGCGGGTCCCGCGGATTCTGACGTGGCCGGGCTCGTTGGCGCGGGAGCGCTCGCCTCGCGCGCCTCGATGGTCTTCTGCTCCGGAACGGTGTCCACGGGGCTAGGCTCGCTCGCGACCGGTGAAGGAACAGGCGCCATCCCCATCATCGTACGTTTCGCGGCCTTTTCTGGCTCGGAAGGCGGGCTCGGTGGCGGCATATCCAGCATCGTCCGCTGGCCCGCGTTGCTATCGGCGGTCTCCACATGCGCAGCGCTGACCTCGCGACGAGCAGCTTCCTGCGGAGCGCTACCGCCGAGATTCATTGGGACTGCCGGCATCCCCATAACCGTTTGTTTCATGGAAGGCGCCGATGATTCATTCTGTGGCGCGGGGCTACTCATCGGAGAAGCGGGAGCGCTCATCGGAGAGGCGGGTGCGCTCATCGGAGAAGCCGGGCCGCCGGTCTCTGGACGCATTGGAACAGCGGACATGCCGAGCATCGTTTTGGCCGCGGCCTTTTTCGCCGGAATGGGGGGATCGGTTGGGGCCGGCGCTGCTTGGGGCGCGCCGTCGCTACGGTAGTCATGCCCGCATTGCCCACAGAAATGTCCGACTTGCGGCCGTTGGGCGCCGCACGCCGGGCAGGATTCAGCTGTCATCTCGCGGCGAGTCTACCGAAAGCACAGCCGTATTCCCAGCTTCGGATGACGCGCGATTGAATTCCCGGTGCGGGGTCAGGTCGATGCATCGCGAAGAGGGAAAACGCAAAAGGCCCGCCGAGCGAAAGATCGCGGGCGGGCCTTGCTTGGATTGCGGCTTAGGGACGTTCCGCGATCGCGACGCACTCCGCGTGGCCGCACGGTTCGACATCCTCCTGCCAACGGAGAACGGCGTCGTACTTGGGCGCGTCCGCGCGGGCTGTGCCGAGCGCAGGCGTGATGCCGAAGTTGCCGAACATCGAGTAACTGCGGGGGCTCGTGTAGAGAACGATCGGTCCGCCGCCAAGTCCGCGCCAGCGGGCGAGGAAATCAAAGTACATCTCCGCCATTCGGGGATCGAGGTTTGCTTGCTCAAAGAGAGGTGTGATGTGCCAACGGATCGACGCTTCTTCTCGAGCATCCCCTGTCTGCACAGAGAACGCCCGGAGCGACTGACCGCCTTCGTACATAATCATCTCGAAGCCGTGGCGTTCGATGATCTCCGCGTGGGTCTCGACCTGATCGAAGAGCGCGTCGATCGCGAAGGGATCGTTGGGGTTGTTCAGCATCTCGAAGACGTCCTCGACGGAGCGAGACGTGAAGTAGGTCTTCGGGGTCAGCTCTCGGTCGGTGCACGCCGCGGGCCAAACGTTGGTGTAACAGCCGTAGAAGTAGGGTGCGAGACCAAAGCCGTCGATATCGCCCGGCTCAACGTATCCGAGCAGCTCCTCGGTCAGCGGCGCATTTCGGAAGAAACCTGCGAGCACTCGGTAGACATCGTGCGAGTCGTTGCTCTCGTATACATCGAAGACTTCCACGGAGCGCCGAGCGTAGTATTCGCGACCTGCCGCTGCGCGATCACCATCTCCATAGCCGCGTTCCACGCCGAGCCTTTCTGCGTAGTGGAACCCGAGGAAGTGACCGTTCCACATCTCGTTTCCAAGCTCGAGGTATACGGTCGCTCCC
This sequence comes from Myxococcota bacterium, assembly GCA_020629955.1. Classification (GTDB taxonomy): domain Bacteria; phylum Myxococcota_A; class Polyangia; order Polyangiales; family Houyiibacteriaceae; genus JAHDCI01. The sequence continues at coordinate 34,398 of JAHDCI010000037.1, forward strand.
TCGAAAAGGTGGAGGTTCGCGTATGCGGCCATCTCTCGGATGTAGTCATCGCTCATCGTTGGATCGAAGACGATCCAGGGATTGATTTCGACGCTATTGGCAAGGGCGATCAAAGCCTCGATCGGAATTCCACGGGTGTCTTCATAGAGGTAGCGACCGGGAGATCCGAAGGAGAAAGCATCCATGGAAGGTCGATCTTCCCAATCCGAGACGTGCGAGAGGCAGCGGCTTTGGATTGTGCCGTCTTCGTTGCGGCAATCGGGGGGAGTCTGCGGGGTGGATTCCATCGCTGCGCCGAGGCGCATCGTCGAAAAGTCCTTTAGGAACCAAAGCATCTCCGGGTTAAAGACAAACGCGTTGCGGTCCGCAGAGAGCAAGGCTTCGAAGCTTCGGTACTCGCCCGGTCCGACGCAGGGGCTGGCGTCCATGACGTGCACTGAGGGGTTGATCGCGCAGTAGCCACCCGGCATCACGACGCGGATATTCCGAATATGGTTGCCCGCCGTGACCCAGTTGACCCGTAGCCACATCTGGTTGGAGCTGCTCGCCTCCGGGTGAATTTCGATGATATCCCGGCCCGGAGTGCGTTCGACCAAGGTCGCGCTGCCGCCGTACGACAGGCTTCCCTCGCCGTCGTAGAGAACGGTGTAGGTGCCGTGCGGAATGCCTTCGGTTTGGCCGCGGATGAGCGAGCTGAGGACCACGGCGCCTTCGGGTACCTCGGTGATCCAGCCGTGTTCATCCACCGGAAGCTCGATGCGCCGGCCGGAGTAGTCCTCGAAGGGGGTCGCGGTGCGGAAGAGATCGGCGAAGACGAGGCTTGGTCCGACGAGCGGTGACTGCGTTCCAGCGGAGTTGAGGTTCACTCCGACGCCGCGCTCCATGATGCGTGCCGGGACTCGGCGCCAGCGAAGGAGCTGACGTGCGAGAGAGCGCTCGAAGAGGTCGACCGGGGCCGAGAAATCGAGCTCGAGGGTTTGCTCGTGACCGTAGAGGAAGATGTGTTCACGGCCTTCGAGATGCCAACTCAAAACGAAGCGCAGGAGGTTCTTGTAGTTGGCCGCGTCACGCTCGATGATGTTCTCGTTTTCCTCGATGGCGACGTGAACGACATAGCCGTTGGCGAAGCAGTAGGAGATGTGGGTCGAGTCGCGCTTGTCGAGATCGCCGGAACCGTTCGTGCGTTCGCGCGCGGCTGCGCATTGCTCCGGTGTCGCGGGTTCTTCCCCGCGAACGAATCGTACGTTCGCGAGAGGTACGCTCTCGCCGGTGATGTTGTGGCGAATCATGAGGCGCGCGCGAGAATCGCGTACCGGTTCGAGAATCGCCTGCACAGATGGGGGTGTCGCGCTGGGCGAAGGAGCCGGGTTGGGATTCCCATCCGGATCGTTGGCCGGCGTCATTTCGCCAGGCTCCATTTCGCCAGGCTCCATGTCATCCGGCGCCATCTCGCTAGGCTCCATGTCATCGGGTGGAAGCATGGTGTCGTTGACGTCGTCTCCTTCACCGAGCCCTTCGCCCATCGGGGCGGCACACGCACCGAAGAAGAGCGCGCTGAGAAGTACGCAGAGCGGCGCCAAGCAAGGGCGCATGGTCGCTCGGGTCGAACCGGGTTTTGAGACTTGAGAGTGGGCAGACATCGAAAGCTCCTTCATCTCCGCGCGCTTGAGCGACGCGGGCGGCAGGAGCTTTCACCTAAACGGTGAACCAGCACGGAAATCGTTTTCAGATTTCGAGCAAGGTTCAGATTTTGTCGAATGCGCCGAAAATGTAGAGGTCTCCAGAAAAAGAAAACCCGCTCTCCTTGGGAAGAGAGCCGGTTTCATGGAATGAACGTCGCTCGAACTTACGAGCGCGCTCAGTTCGCAAGTCTGGTTCGCGCGTTGCCCGCTTCTTCGCTATCGGGGAAGCGTTCGACCAACTCCTGAAGGGCCTCGTTTGCCTCGCTCGGCTCGTTCATTGCGGTCAGAGCGTCGGCCAAGAGCAAGAGAGCTTCCGGTTCAACCTCGGAGCCGGAGTAGCTATTGAGGAGCGTGCGCAGTCGCAGAATGACCGCGGAGTGAGCATCGCGTCGTGCGTAGAAGCGGGCCGCATAGAGCTCGTGCTCGGCGAGAATATTGAGACAGCGGCGCTCCATCTCGCGGGCCTCGGCGACACGTTCGTGTTCCGGGTGATCGAGGATAAAGCGGCGAAGCTGCCGAAGCGCTTCGTGCACCTTTCGCTGATCGCGCTGATGCGTCGGCGGAGACAGCAGCCATTCGGTCGGGATCTCATCATAGTGCGCAAACGCGACCTGGAATCGGGCGTAAGGGACGAGGTCGTGGGAGGGACGGAAACGAATAAACTGACGGTAGGCGGCAATCGCTTCGACGTTCAGGTCTTGCTTAAGCTTGCAGTCCGCGATGCGGAGTTCGGAGAGCGCCGCAAAACGGGAATACGGGTAGTGGCGACGAACGCTGCGGAACATGGGCTCCGCGGCGAGGCAATCGTCCGAACGAAACTCGGAGAGCGCGCGGGTATAGGCTTCTTCCGCGTTTGCGCCGTAGTTCTCAAGAGAGCTGCGGTTGGACGAGCCCATATTGGACTCACACGCGGTGAGCACCATCGCCGAAGCTGCCAGAATAACCGAAAGACGTTTCACAGCTTCTTGGTAGCGCGCGCTCCGTGCAGGTCAA
>JAHDCI010000038.1:0-12506 GCA_020629955.1 Myxococcota bacterium
TCGTGAGCTTTGCCGATGGAGGTCTTAAGGTCGTTGAGACTGTCCTGAATCATAGCCCCGGACTTTAAACCACCCCGCGCGCGCTGAATAGTTCGAACTGAGAAAAACCGCCACTTGCGAAAGGAGCAGCGTCCTTGCTTCGACCCTCAGCACCCCGTTGATTTACTCCCTTTGTCGAAACGGGCGAGAATCGGATGGCGTGTGAGTGGGGAAAATGCCGCGAAGCGGGATTCGGAGTAAATTGACGGGCTGCTAACGCCCGAAGGCGTTCTTCACCCGTTTAAAGAAGCGCCCAAGCGCAGAGCCCTTCTTCTTCGGCTCGTCTGGCTCTTCGCCTTCGAAGGGACCGAGTGAGGCCACGACTGCTTCTGCGCTCCGTTCCCGGACGATCTCGACCCGGAGCGGGCGCCGCGTACCGAGGTGTTTCGCGGTAAGCGAAAGCATGCATTGCTCGTCGAGCTTTAGGGTGAGTTCGATTTCCGAGCCGATCGGCCCGGGTGGAATGTCTTGGATTTTGAGTGTTCCAAGGTACTCGTTTTTGCCGGCATCGAGGCGTTCCCCCTGAAAGAGCGGCATCGGGTAGACGAGCTGATTCTTTGCCGTGGTCTTTACGCCGAAGACACGTTTTGCGGGCACGGGCGTGTTGCGGCTTACGAGTCGCATAAACTGCCGACCTTGACCGGCGAATCCAATCGAGATGGGCAATACGTCGTTCAACTCGACGAGCCCACCTTCGGCTGCGATCAGTGCGGCGCCAAGGGCAACAGCCTCATCAGGGTTAATGCGCTTGCTCGGCTGCATCTGGAAGAACGACTGAATACTCTCTTGAACGAGGGGAAGGCGAGTTGAGCCTCCCACGAGAAGCACGTCGTCAATATCCTTCACGTCATATCCATGCGCGTCGAGCACCATTGAGGTGATGCCGATCATGCGCTCGCAGAGGTCCTCGCTTACCGCATCAAGTTTCTCTCGGTCGACGTTTACGTTCAGATCAAGCGCCTTGCCGTCCACCAGTGCAAAGTGGGGCAATGAGATCGAAAACCGGTTTTGAACCGAAAGGCCACGTTTGCATTCTTCCGCGGCTTCACGGAGGCGCGCGATCTGTTGCGGGTTTGGCTCGAGCTCAATCCGGTTCTGCCGATTAAACTCCTCAAGCACGTGACTCGCGATCGCGTCGTCGACATCGATTCCGCCTAGGAAGGGGTCGCCGCCCGTTGCGAGCACTTCGAAACGCTTCCCTTGGAGCTTCAACACGCTGACGTCAAAGGTGCCGCCGCCGAGGTCGATGACGACCAAGTTGCCGTCCTCTTTTCGGCGGTATCCGTACGCCACCGCCGCCGCCGTCGGTTCATTCACAATGCGCCCAACGGTGAGGCCTGCTGCACGCCCCGCCCGCCGAACCGCGTCGCGCTGGGTTTCGGAAAAGTATGCGGGGACGGTCACGACTGCACCGGCGATCGGCTTTTGGAGCTGCTGCGCGGCGACGTCTCGAACTTCGGCAAGGAGTAGCTTCGCGACGTCTTGAAAAGAGACAACGCTCTCACCAATCTTCGCGCCGAAGCGGTTGTCGTCGGTTTCCGCGAGGCGGTACGCGAAGAAGGGTTGGTACTCCGTTACGAGGTCGTCGGTGAACACTCGTCCGAGGAGACGTTTGCTTCCGTAAATCGTCTCCTCCGGGTTCAAGACAAGACGCTTGGCTGCGGCGTGACCGACCCGAGGAAATCCGTCGATGATGGCGAGCACGCTCGGGATCGTATTGGTTCCCCAGCGCGTCGGAATCACCTGCGGTTGTCCATCGATCACCGCAGAGGCGCACGTATTGCTCGTGCCGAGATCAATGCCGATCACCACGCCTTCTTCCGCTGCGTGGCCCTTGATTCGTGTCGCAACCCGCGCCGAGGGCTCGGGTTCCGCTTCCTCTTCGACTTGGATGTTCGATTCTTCCGCAGGAGGCGGTGCGAGTGAGGCTCGGGCTTCTTCCAGCAGAGCGGGGTCGACGAGGACGTTCTGATCGTCGATTGGCTCGCCAATCTCGATGGGAAGATCGCTCAGACGTTCAGCGTCATCGCTTTCTTTGCCGAGGGAGACGCGCTCGTCTCGTTCGAGCTCGGGGAGCTCTGGGAGCTCGCTTTCGGCTTCGATCGCTTCGGACTCTAGCGCAGCGTCGATCGGACTTGCCGATGGTTGTGTTGTCTCATCCGCTGGAATTTCGTCCGCGTCCGGCTGGGTTGACTCGCGGGGTAGCTCTCCATCCGCATCGGGCTGGGTAGCTTCCCGCCGCAGTTCACTTTCGGCGTTCGGTTGAGTTGACTCGCCCGGGAGTTCGCTCTCGGCATCCGGCTGGGTTGACTCTCCTGGGAGAGCGTTCGTATTTGAACCGGTGCCGGGTGACGGGGGGACTTCACTGCGAGCCATCTCGCGTCGGGTCTCCACATCCGGAAGCTCTGGCATCTGGTCTTCATCGAGGGTGGGAGTCTCCGAGAGGCGGCGCGGCTGCGTTGGCTCGCCCGGAAGTTCTGTGACCTCGGGCAGGTCGAACTTCGGTACGCCCCCGGGAGCTGGAATCGAGGCCTTTCCGTCTTCCCCCGGAGCGGGTGGTTCCGTAAAGGTAAGGTCGAGCTTCTTCGGGCCGCTATTTCGCAGGCGAGATTGTCCTGCGGCTTTTGTCGGTGGCGCGGCGGTGCGGGCCGTCGCGAGGTCGGAGGCGTCGCTGACGATTTCGGCGGATGCCTCACCCGCCATCGCTCCGGCACTCTGTTCTTCTGAGCTGTCCTCCGCTTCATTTTGCTTCGGCGCGACCTCTTGGCGTTCCTCGAATCGAACGCCCATTCCACCGTAGTCCGCGGAGAATACAATCCGTACCGAGCTCTCGCCGAGCGGCCCCGCATCGTTGAATACAAGCGCCCGACCTAGCTGACCGACGTCCCTTGTCTCATCCGAGAGGAGAAAGGCACCGTTGTCCCCGATCGGGTTTATTTCGTAACGTTTTTCGACGTCTGGCGCATCGTCCCATCGGACGATGACAAAGGTCGCGTCGGTGATCACCACAGCACGGTCTCCAGGCGAGTGACTTCTTCATTGGTCACGTCGGTGGGGGATTTGAGAGCGTCTCGATTTTGAACGGCCGAGTGGGAAATCCACGGTTCAGTTCGCTTTGAGCCCAGTTGGTCGTTAAATTTCATCGTTTCGTGACGTTAAGGGAGCGAACGGGAGAACCGGCCGACCCTACGGCAAGGGTACGGGATTCCCCTCTCACGAGAAAGTTTTCTATCTTTTCGAGCGCCCTCTTCTTGAAGAATTTCTCCCCGTCGGGTCTCGGAGTTCCCCGAACGGTAGAAAACGCTCAATCTGAGTTGGTATTTCTCGCAGGTTTCGAGTGCGTGATTCCCTGTTCCCGATCCCGATTTTGCGACCTACCTTCGCCATCCGGAGATACCCTCCTCGTCGACCGTGGATTCCCTCGACCAGCTCCCGTTTGACGCACAATGCGAAGTGCTCCGAGATCGCCTGGGAAGAGGGGAGGCGGCTGCTGAGTTGATCGCCCGGTGCGTTCGGCTCTCGGACCCGAGTGCGCTCGCATTTCTCTTGAGGCAGCTCGAGGAAGAGAGTCGGACCGAGGCCGTGGTCGCGATTCAGTCGGCACTAAGGGAGGGGCTCGACGACGCTCCAGACCTCTACATCTCGACGCTCTTTCAAGATAGCGCGTCCCCTACGCTCGCAATGTTCCTTCGCCCGGCAGCCGATGCGTTGCTGCGTCAGCTCTCTATGGATCGGGTATCTGCGCTGGCCCATCTCGCGCGCTGGGTGTCTCGGCAAGGCGGGACTCTTCCCTCGCCGGATGACCGCGAAGGCGATGTTCGGTGGCTTTTCGCAGATGGGACAATGCTTGCGGAGCGAGGGAATACTCCGGAGATTCGCGGAGCCTTGCGGAACGCGCTTACTCATCTCGCGGCCGCTCCCAAGTCGATTTCTCAAACCAACGCGGAACATCTGCTTTCTCGGAGAGTGTATGCGGATCCGGGGCATTTCCTGTTTGAGTTGCTTCAGAACGCGGACGACGCGAAGGCTTCACGCTTTCGAGTTCGTGCAGAAGGTCGCGAAACGCTCCGAGTGGAGCATGATGGTGTCCCCTTCTCGCTTCGAGATATCGTCGGGGTTGTATCGATTGGACAGACCACAAAGGGGCGGGACCAGATCGGTTTCTTCGGGGTGGGGTTCAAGAGCGTATACGAGATCACAGAGCGTCCGCGGATCCACTCCGGGCCATTCGATATCGAGATCGCGCACATCTCGATCCCGCGAGTGATCGAGCGACCCAGGGCAATCGACGAGAAGCTCACAACGCTCTTCTTGCCGATCGCAAACGGGATCGATTCGCCGACCCGACGCCTCGATGAAGCGCTTCGAAAGACGAGGGCGATACCGGGCGAAACGCTGATGACCTTGGCGCACGTCAGGGAGCTATGCGCTGGGGAGGGCGACGCCTTTGTATCGCTACAACGAGACGACCTTGGGGACGGTCTCGAAGAAGTCGCGTTGCTCGATGCGGATGGGACGACACGAACGTTCTTTGCCAAGAGAACCAATCCCCCAGAAACCACAATGGTGGCGATCGAGGTCCACGAAAAGCGGGCAATCCCGCTTGAAGGGCCGACGCTTTTCTCGTTTCTACCGACCGGCGAGGAAACAGGTTTTGGGCATCTGGTTCATTCGCGTTTCGACGTCACCGTCGATCGGGAACGATTGCAGCTCGATTCCCGCCGAAATGATGAGTCGCTCGCTCGGGCGGCCACGCTGACGCTCGAGCTCGCAGAGACACTTGCGATGGACGACGTCGATATCCTACGCGTGCTGCCGACCCGGGAAGCCGTGTCGCGAAAAATGGCGCCCTTTGCGCAGGCATTCTTCTCCCGCGGCGATCAGTATCGACTTTTTCCAAAGCGGGGTGGCGCGCCAATCCCGGCCGCGGACTGTATTCTCGTCGACCCACGCGCAGAGGTCGCGCTCTCTGGACTCGAGCTGCAGGGGAGGGTGGTCCAAGCTCCAGGCGGAGAGCGAGAACGCCAGCTCCTTCGTGACCTTGGGGTACCGGAGCTTCGCGGGGAAGGGCTACTCGACGCTCTTCGGGAGGTCCTTCCGGCGAGACGGCCCGACTGGTTAACGCGCGATGTTCTGGAGGCTCTTCGCGACGTGCCCGCGGCTCGTTCCGTTCCATTGATTGCGCTCGGGACCGGTGAGCTCGTGACACTCGAAGACGCACGCCTTGGCAGTTCCGCACAAGCGCAGCTCTTTCGCGCGTGCGCAGCGGTGTTGGAGGAGCGTGACCTTACGAGGATTCCGCGCGCCTGGGCAGAGGAGATTCGCAGCAGGGTTCTCGCTTTGGCGGACATTCGGCTGCTGCTGCTCTCCCTCGACCCCGCAACGCTGCTCGCGGAAGAGAACGCTCTTCGGCAGCTGCTCGATTCACTTCCGGACGCTGCGCTCTCCGAGCTCTCTGATGTTCCACTCTTTCGAGTCGATTCTAAACTCCGCAGCCTCGAGCAAGGTGTCTCTCTTCTCTCGAACGACCTTTCCGGAGCGTTTCCGTCGTCGCTCCGAGATGGTTCCAAACTTCTGTTGGCGGAAGAAAGCTGGCTTGGTCGAGAGACGCTTGCGAGGTGGTTGCCGACGTTCGACGCGGACTCGCTTGCGAAGGTCCCAGACTGGTGGCGCCCGGACGCCGCGGCGGCAGCGACGCTTCTTGACGCGATCGCCGCGAAGCTCTCGCATCAGCTCATCGATCACTTCTCGCGCTTACCTCTTTTCCTTGATCGGAACGGCGCACGAAGGGCAATCCGCGGCTCGGAATACGGAGTGCTGCCTGTCGATGAGTGGCTCGTCGAGCTCGTCCCCGACGCGCCCTGGCTTCAAGACAATGGCTCTCGATTTCTGCGCGCGGCACGGCCTCTCGTGGCGGACGCGGGATGGTTGCTGACGCGCTTTCTTGAGGGGATGCTGACCGAAACACAGTGGGCGAGAGCGCTGCCGTGGTTTGCACAGCACGTGCTCTCTCTCGATTCGGAAGAACGAAAACGACTCCTTGTTTCTCGTGCGTTCCTCGCGCGCGCAGAAGGTGACGCGGAAACGAGTGGAGCGCTCCGGCATCTCTCGGACCTTCACGCGTTGAGCCCGCGGTACGCGCGCGCAGTCGAGTCGGGGTCCCAGAGCCTCTCGCCGATCGATGAAGATTCCTTCGCCGTACTTGCGAAACTGGGCGACTACGGTTCACTGGTCTGCGACGCCGGGAGTCTCCTCGCGAGCCTCTCGGAGAGCCCTGAACAGCTCGACGTGGAGGATTCACTTCGGCGAGACGCGCTGCTTGCACTCAGCGAGGAACTGCCCCCTGCAAGATTGAATCGACTTCTCGAGCTCCCCCTCTTTCAGACTGAGAATCATGGGTCGCTGCCAGTGGCTCGCTGGTCACGCTTTCGAGACGAAGGGCTTTCCCTTTCAGAGGCAAAAGCGCTCGCGTGGCATGGAGGAGCCCTTCGAGAGAAGCTCCAGTTGGTGGACCTTCCGCTTCTAACCGCGGAGGAAGAAGCTGCGCTAGCGCCTCTCTTTGAGCGGGCACAAATTCTTGCTCCTCACCGAACGGAGCTTGCTTCCGCGCTTCGCGAAGTTGCGTTAACGACAGAGAGCGCGCGAGCATTCTTGGACTACTTCCGAGCGAGCGCCTCCACGCTTTCGGCCGGTGATCGCGCGCTTCTCGATGAACTCGAGATTTTTGCAAGCGAGCGTGAGGGGGAGCCGCTGCGACGGGCTCAGGAGCTCTTCGATCCCGAGGCGATCCGAGCTTTGCCGAGTTCCCTCGAAAAAGGATTGCGCAGTGTAGATGTCCCTATCGCAAGCGAGCTCTCTGCCGCGGACATTCATCTCTTCGGGCTCTCATTTGCTTCCCTCGCGAGCGTTGGAGAAAGGCTGCTCCGCGAGCTACCGGATAACGCGAAGCTCGTAGAGATCCCCGCGCGTGCGCTCGGCCTATCGGCAACCGGATCGTCGGCGGATCGAATCGAAGCGCTCGGGGTTTGGCTCTCGCGGCTTCCTGTGGATTTGCTCGAGGATGCACCCACGCTCGATCGGACAGGCACGCTTCGGCGCGATCGCCTCTTCGATGTCCCCGAAGCGGTGGAGGCGCTCTTGAGGTCGGGTAAAGAGGATGCCGCGCTCGCGCGCTTCGAAGAGAATTCTTTTGTTCACCGAGACCTCGTCGGCGCTCTTCCCGACGACCTGCGTGCTCGACTATTTCTTCAGGTGCGTCCCTTTGAGGTCGCTGAGCATCTTCGACTCTCATTTCCGCGAAACGAACGAGAGTCTGCGCCGCTCAAAGCAGAAGAGACGGCTCTTTTCGATTGGATTCGAGAGAACGGAGCCAGACTTGCGCAAGATCCGGAGGCGCTCCGCAGCCTCGGCGCTGCGGCGATCTGGCCCGCTCGTAGTGGCCCCGCGCGCGCTCCCTCGGAGATGATTCTCGACCCTTCAATACCTTCTCTTCCGGGGGAGGAATACGCGTGGTCTTTGGCAGAGCGGGTGCCAGTGGATGTTGCCGCATGGCTTCGCGCTCATTTTCCGTTCGAACGAAAGCAGCGCAAAGCGCTGGTCGAGACGTTGCTCGACCGACTTAAGCAAGCGGAGGAAGAGCACGAACCCCAGCTTGCGGCGCCTCTCCTGTCGATCCTTGCTCGCGCACTCGATAGCGAAGGCGAGCCCACGGCGTTCGCGACGCGAGTGAAGCAAACCAAGGCGAAGACCCGCATTCGTGTGCCCGTCGAGCGCGGCGGGAACGTGATTGGCTGGAGCAAGCCGAAGGATGCGCTCCTCGTTGCCCCCGAGACGGCGCGTGCTCTCGAGCACGTGCAAGGCGCCGCGCTGCCCCCTCGGGTTGCGCTTCGAATGGACGCATCGATCCAGCGGCTCATCCGGGCGACCGGAGGACGGGATTATCTGACGAAAGAAGATGCCCTCTCGTTCGCAAAAACGCTGACGACTCAAAATGCTCCGAAGGAAACTCGCCGGGTTTGGAGCCAGCTGATCTTGAAGTCGCTTGAGGCCGCCGAAGAGCCTGGTGAGCTCGGAGACTTGCCGTGGCTCCTGTCGGTTTCCGGAAAGTGGATCTCTCCAGAGGAAGCGTCGCTCTTTAGCGCAATCCACCTTGCGGTTTTTGGAGCCGATGCGGTCGTGGAGGAGGAGCTGAGCACCACGATCACGGCACGGAACACACCTTCGAAGACCGTGCGCTCGAAACCTCTCACTCTCAACGACCTTGGGCGCGCTCCCGAGATTCGGGCGACCGAAGAGGTCGTGGATTGGATGGAGACAGAGCTGCGAGGGCTCTCCAAGCCGAAATCAAAGCAAGCCCTCGAGAAGCTGCGCTCCCTGCGCGATCGCCTACTGCTCCCCGATCGAAACGGAGTGATGCGACCGGCGACACATCTATGCCTTGAGGGAGCGCGGGAGCTCTTCGGCGAAACGCGCGGCGAGCTCGGGGTGACGCTCTCCGGCGGGATACGCAAAGCATTGTCGATTCCGGCAAAGCCGGACGCGGAGATGATTTTGGGATTTCTCCGAGACGAATCGATTTCTCCTTCGCTGCGAGGCACGCAGGGCGAACGTCTTATGGAGGCTCTCGTCGAGCTGCCACTCCCGTCGCTCGACGTTGACCAAAGGTTTCCGATTCGGATGTACGCGTCGGCCGGCGAAGGGGACTATCGTGCGCGCGCCGGCTCACCCATCACGTTCGGAATCGCATCCCTTGATGAACCCCGACTTCGACTCGCGGAACCTCCCTGGCTTGTTGACCCGATGCTTCGCGCGGGGCGCTACGTTTTGCCGCTCGACGTTTCGGAAATTGGTGCGGAGACACTCGTGGATGCCCTCGCGTCATCCGGCGTTTGGGATGGATGGAGTGAGCTCGCAGACGGGGAGGTGCTCGCGGTTCAGTTCTCGAATCCGCGCGCGAGTGACCTCGCGACAGCGCTGCTCGTTGGAATGCAAAACACGTCTCACTTGCAGGGGCTCTCGGTGACCGAGCGCATCCAGGACGTAGAAGAGGCGTTGGTTGTCGACGAGCTGAGAGTGTTAAGTCGGGCTGAGTGGGGGGATATGGAGGTCGAGGTCGAGGCCTTTGTGGATGGCGGCCGGCTTCTTCTTCTCGAGCACGTCCTTGATGAACCTGCGCTTCTCGCCCCGACCCTTTGCCCCGACCCGGCCGAGCGGGTCCGCTTCAAGAATGCGTTGCGCTCGGCGTTCGAAGCCGGTGCACTTTCCAAGTTGGTTAAACCCAGCGCCGGGAAGACGCCCGCGGCCACGAAGCGAAAAGGACTTGGGGAGCGTCTTCGCTCGTTCTTCCGGCGCGACGAGAGTGAGGCGCCGCCTGCCCGCCCCGCTACGCGATCGAAGCCAACGATCTCCGAAACAGAACGTCGTCGCGATCGGGGGGCCTTCTCTGAAAGCGAGGCGATTGAGTCGCAGCTTGGGAATACCGAGGGCTTTAACGAACGACGAGGAGCGACGCCGACCTACGGTTTCGCGATTTCCCCGCGCCGACTTCATCTGCCTTGGGGATACGCGCCGAAGACGATTCGCGCAGAGTTTGACCGGCGACGGCAACGCTTCACGGGGCTGCTCGACCAGCCGGCGCGGAGTACTCGTAAGGTGGGGATGGTTCGTCTTCGCGGAGTTCTTCCAGCCGGGCGCGTCGCGCTTCCAGTGCCGGCGCTTGGTCTCGTGGAGCGTCTACAAATCGATGGTGAACCGGTCGCTATTGATTCGCTCGATCACCGAGCGGATGCGCCGTTTGTTGAGCTTCAACACGACGCCGAGGTGCGCGCCCAGATCGCTTTGTTGGCAGTGCCGAGTTTCGAAGATGAATACGAGGGCGCTCCCCTGTCTGCGCTGGAGAGCTTCGTTCCCGATTCGGAGCTTCCATTGGAAGTTCATGCGTTCATCGAAGGCGTTTCCGATGACCTCTCCGCCCTCGACCGCGCGCTGCTCGCGAGAGATTTTGTGCGGAAGAACTATCGCTACGATCCGAGTTACCTTGAGGACCCGTCGGTATCTCGATGGCTCGCGGGACAGACACGTGGCCGCGCGAACGCACATCTTGCGGCGCTCCACCTCGGTCGTGACGAGGAGAAGCTCGGAGCGGGCGTCTGTTATGAACTCAACACGCTTCTCTGCGAGCTACTCCGCCGGTTGGAGGTTCCTGCCGCGATCGCGAGTGGGTGGGTCTTCGATCACGGCGAAATCTCAGATCCGGATCACCTCTGGTGCATTGGGCTCTTCGCAGGGAGCGATGGTGGCGTGGTTCACTTTCCGCTCGATGCATCGACGACTGAGTCAGGGAGACCACTTACGATTCGCGTTCGGCCGCGGGGCGGTTTCCGAACGCCGCGAGGAAGAGGGCAGGCCCCCGATGAGTGGCGCCGAAAGAAGAAGGCAAAGAGCACGAAGCCCACCAAGCGAAAGCGTCCGGGGCGCAAGCGCCGATTGCCGGCGTCCGAGCTCTTCCGGCTGCTTGGTCACCTTGAACGGATCTCCGGAGAGCGATTGAGTGACGAAGAGAGAGCACGCTTTGAGCAGGCCCTTTCGGATCCCGAAAGAGCAAAAGCGCTTCTCGACAAACTGAAGAGCTAGTGCGTTGTTCAAGTCGCTAGAAGGGTCCTCTTCCGCCAGGAGCGCCCATCCGAGCTTCGCTCATCCTTCGATATACTCGGCATGTCGTCGGCCTGTCGAAGCTCGCCTCGGCGCCCTTGAAGAAAGATCATCCCCTCTATCGATTTGATCCCCGCACTCGCCGATCGCGAAGCTCCGCGCGTAAGAACTCGGGCGCGCCGCGAGAATGGGATGGAGTCGCCGCCGACGCGCGCCAGGCTTGCTCAAAGCTGCGTGAAAAGCCCTCGCAGCGTACGAATACGCTCGGTCGCGAATACGCTCTTGGGATCCAATGCCTTCATGGCCTTCCCGAATTCTCTTCGGTTTTTGACCGGATAGCGTTCGCTGATCTCTGCCGCGCTGAGCGGATTAAACTGACCCCAATGCGGTCGCCCCTTCACGCCTTTGGTCCAATCGCGGACAAAACGCGTGAGCGTATCGGAGGCCGAATCCGTATCGATGAGCACAGGAATCTCGATCAGGCACGTCTCTCGTCCATGCGCCATGGACATCCACGAATCGCTCGCTCCCCCAAAGCGGAGGCCAATGGGCGAGGTAATGAACTGATCGTGGTCTTTCGCAAGCTTTTGCAAGTGCGCGGAGAGGTCTTCGACGAGCGTTCCCGATACGACCGCATCGAGCGGAACTGCGACGGCGGAGGCGAGCACCCGAACCCAGTTTGGTGCTCCGAAGTTAAGCCCTTCGTGCCAGGGCAAAATCACCGGGTCCGATTCGGTTTGTTCGAGGGCAAAGAGGAGCGGGTCCCATCTTCGGTTGGGGAAGAGGTTTAGGAGGTGTCCGAGGAATCGCATCAAGGGTTGGCGTGGCTTTCGAAGCGCCGGGGGGCGTGTGCCCTTTGCAGGTCCGCGGTCGTATCGTCGCTTCCCCAGAATGCAATTCTTGCCGTCTGAATAGGGGCTGAGCCACACCTCCGCGCTGTGAAGCGCTCCATGAACCGGGGAGTCGTCGCGCTGTCGTTGCAAAAGAGCGGGGAGGGCGACTTTGATTTCGTGCCAGGAGAGCGGCTCTCGCGATTCTTTTAGAAAGTAGCTCGGCATCAGGTCGAGGGTGACGCTCGTGATGACGCCCAGCGCTCCAAGGCTTGTGACGGCCGCTGAGAAGTGTTCGTCGCCTCGCCGAAAGACACGCTCCTCGACGTTTCCGCGATCGTTCACGCAGAGCATCTGCAACTCTTTCACCGCGCTGCAGATTGCGGCGTGCTTCATGCCGGAACCGAGGCCGCCGACGCTGAGCGTTCCGCCGATGGTCAGCTGTTCGAAACCCGGCATATTGGCCATCGCAAGCCCGGCACCGTCGATGACGCGGGCGATATCTTGAAACGTCGCGCCCGCTCCGACGCGAGCCTCCTTCTTTGCGACGTCGACGTCGACAAAGTCGAAATGCTTATCCATTTGAATGATGCGTCCGCGGCATACCCCCAATCTCGACAGTCCCCATGCGCCGCCAACCGCTTTGAAGCGGGAGCCTTCGTTTGCGCTCTGCTGCAAGACGGTCTTCAGTTTTGACGTATCATCGGCGTTCGATTCCACTGGCGCCGGATGACAGATCCGAAGGTATCGTCCCTCAGGCTCCCAGCATTCGTTGCCGCTCCCCTTGGGCGCTCGTCGGACAAGCTGCTGGTCGAGCGTGTCGAGTTCGTCGTCGCTGAGATCTTCGAGCGAGCGAAGAAAACCCGCGGAACGGCTTTGATGCCGGTCTGGGTCGGCATCGATATCGCGTAGAGTGTCGAGAAGATCTTGGATTGATGGAGCAGGTGGCATTGAATCCTTCTGACGCGGAGAACTTGGTGATGCTCG
>JAHDCI010000038.1:12606-36817 GCA_020629955.1 Myxococcota bacterium
TTGATGGAGCAGGTGGCATTGAATCCTTCTGACGCGGAGAACTTGGTGATGCTCGTTTTTTCCTCAACGAATGAAGGCTGCGGAGCGAAGCCTGTTTTGAGAGTATCGACTCTCGTTGTTCTTGTCTCGTAGAACGGCTGAAACAGTCAGATAAAAAACGACCCTCAGTTGAAAATGATTCCGGAATGACAAATGGTGAGAGGTTTGATCCGTAGATGTCTGTGTTCCGTTTGGGGGATATTTGTCCAGATGGATGACGTATCGCTCTGCTTGGCTTTCTCGTTTGGGTGAAATCTTTCTGCTTTTCGATGTTTGCCGGTGAGTGAGAAAAAATTCTCTTTTTCCTTGAGATCGAAATATTTCACGTCTACTCTAAATGGGTGAGAATCTATTCGACGGTGGAAGGCGGCCGCATCGCCAAGTGGCAAAACGTCATTATCGAATACGCGGCGAAGGCATGTGTCGAAGCCGTGAAGGTCTACGAAGAACGCTTTGCGGAGTGGATCCAGAAAGACGAAAACGTCGGGCTGCTAATCGTGCTGCCACGCGACGCAATCCACGAACGGCCGAGTGATGAGTTCCGGCGTCGACTGGCCTCGCTTTGGCGCCGGTACGAAGAACGAATTCTGGCGCACGCGCTGGTCTATCGCGGGGAAGGCTTTGAGGCGGCGGCGTTCCGAGGCTTGCTTGCGGAGATCAATCGCAAGAGCGAACGAAGATTTCCGCAGCGCGTGTTTGCTGACTTGCCGGAAGCGCAAAGCTGGCTCGCCGATGAGCTCGAGGGGATCAGCCTTCCAAAGCTACAGGATGCAAGCGGGCGGGTGCTGACCTGAGCCTGTCGCTGACGCCTCGATAATCGAAGCGTCTGCGGAGCGTGCGCGGCTGCTCTGTGCTAAAGAGCCCAAGATGAATCCGCGCAAAATTTCCACGCTTCTCGTGATGAGTGCTCTCGCATCATTGACTCCTCTCATGGCGAGTGCCGATGTTGTTCCGGAAGAACCGGAAGAAGCTGCAGACGAAACTGCTGATGCAGAGACAGCTCGTCGAGCCCGCGTGTACGCCCGCTTTGAGGGAGGTACGGTCACCGTCGGTGAGATTGAGGATGCGATCAACGCACAGTCTCCGTTTATGCGCGAACGCTTTCGCGAACGTTCCGCCCTCGTTGAGCTCGCGCAGTCGTTGGTTCGTGCACGTCTCCTCGCCCAGGAAGCGGAGCGTCGCGGTATTGACGAGCGTGCCGTGGTTTCGCAGCGTGTGAAGCAGGGGATGGTGCAGCTGCTTCTGCAACAACGCTTCCCGGAGGATGAAGGTCGAGCCGCCGTCACGGACGCTGACGTGAGAGCTTACTACGATGCTCACTCTTCGGAGTTTGGACGACCGGAGATGGTTCGGGCCGCGCACATTCGGCTCGCCAACCGAGAGGACGCTGACGCGATCCTGGAAGAGGTGCGAGCGGCGGATGTTGCCGAGTTTCGCGAACTGGCGCGTCGGCATTCTCTCGACGCAGCGACGAAGCTCTCGGGCGGCGACCTGCGTTTCTTTACGCGCGATGGACGCCCGGCGGGAGCGCGCACGGAGGATGATCCCGTCAACGAGGAGATCGTCCAGGTCGCCTTCTCGCTCGAAGAGCTCGGGCAGGTCTCGGACCCGGTCGAGATTCGGGATGGCTTTCATCTCGTGAAGTTGACAGGGCGACGTGCAGAGCGTCTTACCCCCTTCGATCGAGCGGAGGCGGGCATTCGCAGTCGCCTCTGGCGCGAGCGTCGTCAGGAGGCGATCGAGGAGTTCGTGAACTCGCTCCGCGAGGCGACCCCGCCGGAGATCAACCGAGAGCGAATGCTTGCCATCGAGCTTGAAACGGATGAGGTCAGCGCGGATATCTCGGGGGCGGAGACGACGATGGCACCCTCCGCGATGGAAGCGCCGGCGGAGGAATAGCGACGAGGTCGTTCAGAAACAATCTCACAGCAAAAGGCCTCCGTCGGTTGAGATGGAGGCCTTTGGTTTGCGTCGTCGCTCTCGATTCAGGTCTGCATCTCGCGCGCGAACCTTCGCGGGGTCAGCTCAATATCGGGCTAGCGCATCGGGATGTCGGATATGTCGCCGATTAAAATGCAACCGCCTTCGATATCGATCGCCTCTACCCAAGGCTCAAGGAGCGGGATTTCGCAGATCCCATCTTGGGTCCGCACCTCAACACAGATCGAGGATGGATACTCCCAGACCCGAATGACTTCACCGACGACTTCTTCGCCCTGAATGACATCGAGCCCTTCGAGGTCTGCGAGAAAGTACTCATCTTCCTCGAGAGGGACAGCGTCGCGCGGAATGCAAACTTCGAGTCCGCGAATCGCGTCGGCATCTTCACGGCTGTTTATGCCCGGAAGCCGGGCAATCACGAACTTGCCTCCGCGTTTCGCCTTCGTGAAGCGAACCCGCTTGCCACCTTGGACGACAAAAAGCGCCTTGGGCTGATCCCAGGCGCTTGAATCCATGTTGTACGGATGGAGCCGTAGTTCCCCACGAAGTCCGTGGGGTTTTGCGACGACGCCGACGACCAAAGCGTCTCGCTCCGGGTGCGTCGGATCCGTCATCTACTCGAGGATGTCGAGCACGGCTCGCTTTGAGCCACGTGCGCACATCGCGGAGATCAGCGTTCGCATCGCACGTGCGGTGCGACCTTCCTTGCCGATCACTTTGCCGAGGTCACCTTGGGCAACGCTGAGCTCGATCACCGTGAGCCCGTCGTCGTCTGCGATGCCAACTTCCACCTCATCGGGGTTGTCGACAAGCGAACGCGCGAGCAGGGTAACCAGCTCGCGCATCGCCTCTTCGCTTTCAGATGCCACGCTCAGCTCGCGGGCGAGACAGCCTTCGAATGCTCGAAGATGACCCGCTGCACACGCTTCGACGTTTGGGCGCCAACACCCTTCCAGTACGCGTAGCGCTCATGGTCGACGTGCGCTTCCGTGATGGGGCGCGAGGGGTCGTAGTAGCCGATTTGCTCGATGAATTTGCCATTGCGGGCACGAGACTTGTCGGCGACGACAATGTGATAGAACGGGCGCTTCTTGGACCCACCGCGTGAAAGCCGGACCTTAACCATTAAAAATTACCTCAATAAAACCACCGGGCGCTCCGGTGAAGGCTGCGGAACCTAGCGGGCACCACTGGTGGCGTCAAGGCGAGATGGCGCTGCGGGACAGAAACCCTCAAAAACCGAATGGCTATCAACGAGCACGGCGCGTGATTTGCTCAGAATCGAGCCGCAGACTCGATCTCGTGAGAGCCCTTCGGTAGGATCGCGGCCGATGAGAACACTGATTGTTGGGGATGTTCACGGCTGTCGCGCCGAACTCGAGGAGCTGCTTGAGAAAGCGGATTACCAAACGTCGGATCGATTGGTGCTCGCTGGCGACCTCGTGAACAAGGGGCCTGACTCGAAAGGGGTGGTTCGCCTCGCGATGAAGCTCGGCGCGCTTGGTGTCCGAGGAAACCACGACGCGCACATTCTAAAAGCCGCAGCAACAGGCACGGGGTCGCAGGAAAAGCAAAAGGTTGCCGAATCTCTTTCCATCGCCGAATTGCGTTATCTCGAAGAGATGCCCTTCTACCTTCGCTTCCCTGAACTCGACGACAGCGGGGTGATCGTCGTGCATGCGGGGCTGGTCCCCGGGGTTCCGCTCGAAGAGCAGGAGCCTTACGCAATGATGAATATGCGTTCGCTTCGTACAGACAACTCGCCCAGCAAGGTTTTCGAGGAAGGCCGGCCGTGGGTTCCGGAATGGCGGGGACCGGAGCGTGTTGTGTTTGGACATGACGCGCTGCGAAGTCTGCAGGAAACGCCTCATGTTTTGGGCCTCGACACGGGCTGCGTTTACGGAAACCGGTTAACCGCGGCCCGTTTTGAACCGGGAACGCCCGGCTATACTCTGTTCTCCGTTGAGGCTCACGAAGTATGGTCGATTCCACACTAGTATCGCCGATTTGCTCGCTTTCCGAGATTCCCGATGGGGGCACTCTCCTGGTGCCTTACGGGGTATCGGAAGAGGGGCTGCCACGCGAAGCGATTCTTTGGCGCCAGGGCGCGGAAGTTCGGGCGTATTTGAATGAGTGCAAGCATTTGCCCATTCCGCTCGCGTTTGAGGCGGATTCCATCGTGGCAGACGACAAGGTGCACCTCATCTGTCTCACCCACGGCGCACTTTATCGCTTTGGCGATGGAAGATGTGTCACCGGTCCGTGTCGGGGAGACCACCTTGACAGACTGCAAATCCGCGTTGAAGGGGATGCCATCTTCTGGGCCTGATCCTTCGGCTCGCTCGACAAAATCGCGCTTCGTTCGTCGGGAACGAAACACTTTGGACAATCCGGCGATCAGTGCAAAGGTCTCGGCTTATGGACGCCAGCACGGCAACACCAGAGATTGGAGAGCTCCCGCGAAGCTTTGGCCGCTTTGTGCTTTTCGAGCACATCGGACGGGGAGGCATGGCGGATATTTTTCTCGCCCAGATGAGCACCTCCCTCGGTGGCTCACGCAACGTTGTGGTGAAGCAAATCCTTCCCAAGCTGAGCGCCGATCCGGGCTTTTCGGACATGCTCATCGCGGAGGCCAAGCTGGCCGCAAAGCTGAACCACGCCAACGTGGTGCAGGTCTTCGACCTGGGACGAGAATCGGAGCGTCTATTTATCGGCATGGAGTATGTCGAGGGCTTTGACCTGAACCAGATGCTTCGCGCGCTTTCTCGGGCGAAACGACCCCTTCCCGCAGAGTTCGCGATTCTTATCGTCCGCGAAACGCTCAAGGCGCTCGGGTACGCTCATCGAGCGAAGGACGACAACGGGAAAGAACTCGGCATTGTTCATCGTGACGTCTCCCCCTCCAATGTGCTGATCTCGTTCGAGGGTGAGGTGAAGCTCTGCGATTTTGGGATTGCTCGCGCGTATGGCGGGGAGCTCGACGAGAGCCAAGTGCAGCGGGCGAGGGTTGCAGGCAAGGTCGCCTATATGTCGCCCGAGCATGCGCGTGGGGAGACGATCGATGCACGTGCGGATGTATTCGCTGCGGGCATCTTGCTTTGGGAGCTGTGTGCCGGCCGGCGAATGTACCGAGGCAGCGAAGACGAAATGTTCGACGCAGCAAAGAACGCGCAAATCCCCGAACTGCCAAGCCGCGGCATGCCCGAGGAGGAGCGTCTCCGTGAGATTCTTGCAAAAGCGCTCGCGCCGAACAAAGAGGATCGGTTCACGAGTGCGGACGAATTTCTCGAAGCGCTCGAAGAGTACGCGATCCCCAACCGGCTCATGGCAAGCGCCATTCGCTTCGGCTCGTTCCTCGAAGACGGGTTCGCTGAAGAGATTCTCAAGGCTCGACGCGAGCGTCAGCAATCCGCTGAAGATTTAGCGCAGGCGCTTCCAGAGAACGCCTCCGGACCCTCATCGGCTCCGCCTTCGAGCTCGCCCTTTGAAGTTAGCGTTCCGAAGGCTGCCCCGATACCGAAGGAAGCGAAGGCCATCGTCGAGGAGAACGTCCCCGAGGAGAGCCGCGAGCCGTCCACGAGTGAACCGGATGCCGACAAGAATATCCCGGCCAAAAAGACGGATACGCGAAACGAATCCAAACCCAATGCCGACAAACCCTTGGTGGAGCCTTTCTCTCCACTTTGGTTTGCGCTGCTCGTTCTCGCCGCACTTTTGGTCGGCGCCTCTGCCTACGTTCTTGCGAAGTAGCGACGGACTCTGGAGGCAGCCCGGAAGGAGCCTTGCTCTGCGGCTCGTCGTGCGCATTCTATGACGCTATGAGTGCGCTGATTACTGAAACCCGAGCCGGGCGATATGGCATTCGCGGGATTTCCCTTGGGGGGGTCTACACTTCGATTCACGTTCCAGAGCTTGGAGTTCTTCTCGACGCGGGCATGCCCATTCGCCAGTTCGCCGCGCTCGACCACATCTTCTTAAGCCATGGACATGGCGACCATGCGGGCGCGATCTCTGCACTCCTCGGCATCCGGGGACTTCTGCACGATAAGAAGCCCCCCCATATCTACTTGCCGGAGCAAATCCTGGAGAAGCTTCAGGAAGCGCTTGCCGCGATGAGTCATCTGCAACGGTACGAACTTGGATTTGTGCCGCATCCCATGAAGCCTGGGGATGAAGCGCAGCTACGCAACGACCTGCATGTCCGTGCGTTTAAGACTCACCACCCCGTGCCCTCGCTTGGCTATCTCTTTTTCGACCGCGTCTCCAAGCTGCGCGACGAGTTTCGTGGTCTCCCGGGACACGAAATTGGAAAGCGGAAGAAGGAAGGCGCCGACCTCTTTCATACCGAAGAGCGCCTTGAGCTTGCGTATGCGACCGATACCCTGATCCGCGTGCTCGACACGGCGCCAGAAATCCGGAAAGCGCGTGTCTTGATCCTGGAGTGTACGTTTCTCGATGAGCGAAAGTCTCTCGAGGCAAGTCGTGCCGGCTGTCATATCCACCTCGATGAGATTATTGAACGCGTCGATGATTTCGAGAATGAGCAGCTCGTGTTGATGCACTTTAGCCAGATCTATAAGCCGCGCGAGGTCCGCTCGATTCTCAAGGACCGGGTTCCGAGACGGCTACACGATCGCATTGTTGTCTTTGCTCCGGAGCGCGGACCGTGGCCAGGATGAGCGGTGCGCCCGGTGCCTGCGCCTCCTCAGGTGCACTCACCCGTCGTTCGTTTCGACGCGATCCGGCCGAATGAAGTGGGAGGCTCCACACGCGTCAGCGTGGGCCCCAAGCGCTTCGTCGAGTGCATCTAGATCCAGAGCGGCACCACTCTCTTGCCAGAGACCATCGATGTGGAGGGTCTCTCCCTCAACGCGTCCTGAAAGCCGACCTACCAGTGCGCCGCAGTGCAGCAGGGGCATCACGTACCACCCGAATTTGCGTTTCGCAGGGGGCGTGTAGACCTCCCATCGATAGTGAAAGCCGAAGAGGTCCTGAACGAGATCTCGCTGCCAGAGAAAGGCATCAAGGGGGCCCAGGATGCGGAGATGATCGTCGGTTGCGAAATGGGACTGGAGAGTCTCCGCGAGCACGAGCACATCGCCGCGCGTGCCTTCGATGCTCCCTCTGCGAAGTTCGCCGCTTTCGATGAGCTGCTCGACGACACCGCTCCGCCGTACTTTTCGCAGGGTTGACCAGGCTGCGCTACTGCGTAGAGAGAGCAACCCGGCGCATCGCACGCGTTCGAGAAGCATCGCCTCCTCAAATGGGCGCTCGGCGGGTTGCTCGGCGCGCTCGCCGAGAACGTCCTTGGGAGTGCCGACGACTTTCTCGCGCCCCTCGCGCCCACAGACGACCAGCCGGCATTGCCGGACCAATAGCTCCACTGCCATCGAAGTCAGCTTCGACGTGCTCTTCCATCCACTCCAATCGATAGGCGGGACACTTCCGTGATCGCTTAGCTTGGAGATGCGGGTCGGGCCTTTCGTCTGAACTTCTTCGCATAGGGAATCGAGTACCGCTTTGGGGACCCGTTTCATCCGCGCGGTGGTTCGAAAATCGGGGCTCCGCCGCAGGTATTCGCAATACGTCGAGAAGAGTTCGCCTGCGATGATGCAGCGCTCCTTTGCGTAGTGCTCAAAGCCTCCAGCGTCGTAAAGCGATGGGAGGAGCTCGCCACGTTTCAGCCCGTTGAGTCGAGCGAGTCCAACGAGGTCTACGTTCGTTCCCATCGGGTCGAGTGGGTCGAGTTGAATGGTTCGTTGATGACGAAGGAGGTTCGCCGCGGAACCGGATTTCCATTCTCGGTATTGTTCCAGACCGGTGCACCCGAGCAGGAGCTTGCGGGCTTCCGCTTTCGATAGCTGGAACGTCACATCTCATCCTTAGGATGGTTGTTGGTTTTCGGCGAGCATGGCGAGCAGTTCCCCGACGGCGCCGATGATCAACGATGTGCGTTCGCTAAGATCGGTCGCTTCGAGGATTTCCTGCCGAAGCGCCGATTTCGCGACGAACCTGTCAGCGAGCGTATCCGCGATCTGGCCGGGAGGATCGTCAGGGGTGACGCCCAGCTGAAACTCAGGATGTTGTTTCCGCACCACCTCCGCGACGCGGCTACCGCAGCTCCACATGGCGACCATATCGTGCCGAGGTGGGCGTTCGCCCTCGTCGCTTAGGACGGTCGCGCGGGCAACTCTGTAGAGGCGCTCGTCCGGGAGGAGCTCTTCCAACTTCAGACGAGCGACCCCCCGGAGGACAATATCCCAGGTGCCGTCGGGGTTCTGACGATGATGGACGATGCGACCGGCGCCTGCGACTTCGTGAATTGGTGGGCGTCCGTTGTAGTCGTCCTCAAAACCGGGACGCAGCAGGGCGATTGCGATCACCGCGTTTCCCGCGAGGGCGTCTTCAACCATCTGCACGTACCGGGCTTCAAAGATGTGCAGCGGAAGAACCGAGCCCGGGAAAAAGACGGACCGCGGAAGCGGAAAGATGGGCAGCTCGCGGAGTTCGTCCTCACGGAGGGGAGCTGCGACGTCCAGATCTTCGATCTTCATTGGGGCCTCGGGATGCCGGAGAAGAACACCGCACGCTCGGCATCATCCAGTGTTCCGATGCTCGCGGACGAGCGAACTCGGGTCTTTCGCTGACACGGTCCTCGGTCGCTGAGGCAGCTATGGCGTAGGTCGACCACAACCGTCGCGGCCTCGGCGTCGCCGTGAGTCTCAAGCGCTTCGACAAGTTCGCGGGTGAACGTTTCCTGAAGCGTAAATCGTTTGCCGAGACATTGGCAGAGGTCGGTCAATGCACCGAGACCGAAGAGCCTCGAGCCAGGACGATACGCCAAGTGGACGACACCAGGTGAGGGCAGGAGGTGATGCGGGCAGACCAGCGTCGTCTCGATATCGTAGAGAGTCACGAGGTCTTTTTCGGTGGTGGCGCACCCCTCTTGGAGGATTTTCGCCGGGTGCATCGCGTATCCCGAAAGAAGTTCCTTCGCGTAAGCTTCCGCGACGCGCTTCCCCGTACCTTTGAGTTCGCCCTCCGCCGAGTGGCCGAGCGCTTCTAGAAAAGCGTCGATTGCCTTTGCGGCGCGCTCAAGGTCCATCTGCATATCCTTAAACATTTGCCGCGAATCGGTGCGCGTCAACGGTCAATCGGGGCAAGTCGCGATGACCGCGCAATTCCGCGGATGACGAACACTACTTCCCAGCTTCTTTTGCCGCTTCCCAAAGCAGGTCTCGTTCTTCGTCGGAGAGCTCGGGCAGTCGCCGGTTTGTTGCTTGGGCGGCGAGTTCGGCATGACGAAAGCGAGCCGAGAATTTTTGAAGCGCACCTCGCAGAGCGGCCTCCGGATCGACATCGTGTTTGCGGGCGAGATTTGCCAGGGTGAATAGGGCATCTCCAAGCTCGTCTTCGATCGCATCTCTTCTGTTCGAAGCGATCGCCTCGTCGAGCTCGGCGATCTCTTCGTCGAGCTTCGCACGGACGGCCTGGGCGTTTGGCCAGTCGTATCCGCTCGCGGCCGCTTTTTCCCCGACACGTAACGCGCGCAGGAGTGCAGGGAGCGACACAGGGACCCCGCCGAGTGCACCGCGGTCCTTCTTCTCTTTGGCCTTCATGGCTTCCCATCGGGCGAGCGAAGCATCTGCGGAGTCTGCTGCCTCCTCATCGCCGAACACCCAAGGATGGCGGCGGATCATCTTTTCGGAAATGCCGGTCGCGACGTCCGCGAAATCGAACCAACCACTTCGTTTTGTGAGGGCCGTTTGAAAAATGACCTGGAAGAGCAGATCTCCGAGCTCTTCGCGAAGCGCTTCAGGACGACCGGAATCGATCGCCTCAGCGACCTCGTGGGCTTCTTCGATGACGTACGCGCGAAGCGATTCCAGGGTTTGCTCCTTATCCCACGGACATCCATCGGGTCCGAGGAGCGTCTCCATGACCTCGATCAGGCTCGCGATCGCGGCCGCGTTCTTTGCGTTTGAATCTATCGGCATCGGCGGAAGGTGTGCCTCCGCGGAAGAAAAAGCAAAGCGCCGCGACAGATGCCGCGGCGCTGAACTTACTCGTAGGAGCTTGGAAGGCCTACGGA
This sequence comes from Myxococcota bacterium, assembly GCA_020629955.1. Classification (GTDB taxonomy): domain Bacteria; phylum Myxococcota_A; class Polyangia; order Polyangiales; family Houyiibacteriaceae; genus JAHDCI01. The sequence goes on from JAHDCI010000038.1 coordinate 22,679, forward strand.
CGGGGCGGCATGACCGGCTCGTCGGGGCATCGCGGCGCAGTGAGACAGGCCGAGATCTCCTCGCGGCAGTTCGCCATGACGCAGGCGATATCACCGCACGTGAAGAGCTGTTCCACTGCGCAGTCGATAACCTGGTCCACGAAGAACCGGACGTCCGCACATGCGCGCGCGGAGCAATCGGTGATGCAGCTGAACGAGAACTCAGGGGGGATGCCGCCGAGCTCGAAGCAGCCGAAGGTGCAAGTCGCAACTTCGATGCAGGTGACACCACCGCAGGTTCCGCAGTCCGCTGGGCAGTTCACGCAGGTCTCGAACTCGCTCGCTTCGCACATTCCGTTTCCGCAGACCGAACATACGCCGCAGTCGAGATTGCAGCTCGCGCAGTCCTCCGGCGGACGGCAGAGTCCGTCACCGCAGCCGTCGCAGCGACCGCAGTCCGCCGGACACGTGGAGCAGTTTTCGATGCCTTCGATGCAGCGACCGTCGCCGCAGGAGGGGCAGGAATCGCAGTCCGCGGCGCAGGTGAGGCAATCCTCACCATCCGCAGCGCGGCAGAAACCGTCGCCGCAGGTCGGGCAAGCGCCACAGTCACCCGGGCATGAGCCGCAGGTTTCGGTTGGCTGGCAGGTTCCGTCGCCACATGTCTCGCAGAGCCCGCAATCGAGGGGACATGTCGAGCAGTCTTCGCCAGCGGAGCACACGGAGTTGCCACAAGTATCGCAGAGCCCGCAGTCCTCTGGGCAGCTACCGCAGGATTCTCCCATGGTGCAGTCACCGTCGCCGCAGGTTTCGCAACGTCCGCAGTCACGACTACAAGAGAAGCAGTCTTCACTATCGTCGCACGTTCCGTCGCCGCAGGTATCGCAGGTGCCGCAGTCCATTGGGCAGTCCGCGCAAGACTCGCCCATTTCGCAACGCCCGTTTCCGCACGTCACACAAATGCCGCAGTCACGGGGACAGGTCTCGCAGCTCTCGCGGTCGCTACACGTTCCGTCACCACACTCAACGCAGACGCCGCAATCGCGTGGGCAGGTCTCGCAGCTTTCGTCGGCTGCTGGGTCACACGTTCCGTCACCACAACCGGCGCAGCGGCCGCAGTCCTCGATGCACGTTTCGCACGACTCGAGACCAGGGACACACTCCCCATCCCCGCAACGGGGAGGGCAGACTCCACAGTCCACGGGGCAAGACGCACAGTCCTCGTCATCGCTACAGATGCGATCGCCACAGCCGTCACAACGACCACAATCCGTCGGGCAGGATTCGCACGTCTCCATCGCCTCGGGGTCACACGTTCCGTCTCCGCAACCGGGACAGAAGCCGCAGTCCGCCGGGCAGTCTTCGCACGACTCGCTATCGTCGCAGAAGGCGTCGCCGCAGGTTGCAGCGCAGAGCTCCGGGCAATCGCGCGCGCAACCACAGGCTTCACCTTCTTCACAGATTTCGTTACCGCACTCGGCGACGGGTACATCGGGTGGGACGTCGATCGTGACGTCCTCAGATGCGTCGACCGATGCATCGACGGTTGTGCCGCCATCGCTGACGTCGGTTCGAAGGGTGGAGCGACCACAGGCGCTGAGGACAACAGCCGCGGCGGCCAAAAGGAAAAGATGGCGTAAAGAGTGATTCATAGCGAAAGCTCGGGAATAGGGTTCGGCGTTGAGAAACGCCAGCGCTCCGGAGGGTACCCGATCCTTCTTCTCCGGGCACGCTACGAACCTGATTTCTTCAACGAATCCGCATTCATGGCATTGGGTTTTGCGGATTATGCAAACCGATCGTCCGCGCGTTTTGCGAAACCTCTGTGCTTCCCATCGAAAAAGCCCCGTGATTTCAAAAGTTTGCCGTTACGAAAAAAGGGCCATCCGCGAGGCTGACCCTTTTCCCGGTGAATGATCGATTTGTCGATCGATTCAATCGGAGTGTGAGCGAACGCTCAGTGTTGGACATCTCCCGAGGTCAGTTGAGCCCTCTCCCATTCACGATAACTTGCGTGATGTAGAAATGTCCGCCCTGTTCGACGAGAGTCATGCTGATGCTCGCGGGGCCGGATGGCGTCGTAAGCGTACCGTTGAGCGAATGTGTATTGTTGTTCGCCTGAACGTTCGTGAACGTGGAGTCGGTATTGTTCATCAAGGCCGGCAGTTGGGTCACGGCGTTCTGGAAGGTCGCGACGGTGTGCGTGCTTTGATAGCCCGAGTCCATTCGCTGAAGCGCTGAGGGGAAGTTGCCTGCACGAAGGTCCGAGAGGAAGGCCTCTGCGTGTGGCTTCGACTGCGTCGCGGCCGAATAGCAGAAGTACCCTCCGAGAGCGCATCCGCCGATGAGCAGCAACAAAATGCCGCACCCGATGAGAAGCCACTTCTTCGTGCCATCATTGCCACCTTGTGGTCCGGCAACTTGAAAGCCCTGCTGACCCGGCGGAGGGAAGCCGCCGGGCTGTTGTGGAAAGCCGCCGCCACCGGGTCCGGGCGGATAGCCGCCGCCGGGAGGAAAGCCGCCGGGTTGCTGTGGGTAGTTCATCTCAGACCTCGAAATCGGCTTCTTCGAGAATCTCGTTGATGCGGTGCAAGAAGCCGTTCGCATGGACACCGTCGACGACGCGGTGGTCGTAGGTCAGCGCCATGTACATCACCGGGTGAATCGCGATGCTATCGCCTGCGTCGCTTTCCACAACAACGGGTCGCTTCTTGATCGTCCCGATTCGCAAGATCCCGACGTTCGGCTGCGAGATGATGGCGCCACCAACAAGGTTGCCTTTGCGTCCTGGGTTCGAGATTGAGAAGGTCTTCGCCGCGAGATCATCGGGCGTGAGCTTCCCATCGCGGGCGCGGGTCGCGAGGTCGCCGATCGCGCGAGCAATGCCGCGAATCGTAAGCTCGTCTGCATTGCGAATGACGGGGACAACCAGCCCCTTCGGGGTGTCGACGGCAATGCCGAGGTTGACGTCACCAAGAAGGGCGTACGCGTCGTCGAGCACCCGCGCATTGAGCTCGGGGAACTCTCGAAGCGCGCGCGCAGTCGCCGCACAGACAAACGCCAGATAGGTCAGGCCGAGACCTTCCTTCTTGTACTGCGCCTTATGGGCGTTTCGAAGGACCGCGGTCTTGTGAAGGTCGCATTCCGCGAAGGTCACAACCTCCGGGGAGACCGACTTCGAGTACACCATGTGGTCGGCGATAATGCGCCGACGGCGGCTGAAGGGGACGACTTCATCGTTGGGCTTGGCCACGAAGGGAGGCACCCGGAAGGCGCCCGAGGGTGGCGGCATAATCGCGCCGGGGCGCGTCGCGACCTGAGGCGTTGGGCGAGAGGGAGGAACGGCGGGGGTTCGCGCCGGAGCGGGTTTCGCTGCCCGCTCGACGTCGTCTCGCGTAACTCGACCATGCTCACCCGTACCGGACACCTTGGAAAGATCGACGCCTTCCTCGCGGGCCAACTTGCGCGTGGCGGGAGATGCCGCGGCTTCGGAGGCAGCAGGCGCGCTGGCCGCTACGGCCGCTTTCGGGGCGGCGGCCGGAGCGTCCGCTGTCGCCGTCTCGTCGATCTCGCAGAGTGCTCCACCGACTTCGACCACATCATCTTCACCGACGAGCAACTTCACGATTCGTCCCGCGACTGGCGCGGGAACCTCGCTATCGGCTTTGTCCGTAAGGATTTCTACGATCGGTTGGTCCACGGTCACATACGCGCCCTCTTCGACCAACCAACGTCCGACTGTGCCTTCCACGACGCTCTCTCCGAGCTGCGGCATCGTCACCTTTGTAGACATCGTTCCTCCGTCGCTGCGTCTTTGCAGCTTCGCTCCATCGTTGCGGCCGAAGCCGCGTTTCTCTCAAATGCGGTCGGCATTGCGCCGCCGCGCGGACTGTACACGATTTTGACGCAGTTGCTCCCGCAAGTTCGGCAAAGAGCGCCTTCCGTTCGGAATCGAGGAATCCTTCGGGATGATTTGCGTCGAACACTTCGTGCTTCGAAAGCCTCGACCTCTATGAAAATGGGGGAGCATTCTCATTCTCGCCGACGATCTTTGGGGCGTTTTGCCGTGGAGCTCAAGGGCGGAAATGATGCTCGGCGGGTGCTGGGTTTTCGACCTGGAACGTTACGCCCAATTCCTCCCCAAAGAGCAAGGAGCCGTCGTGATAGAGGCCAACGAGCTGGCTTTGAAGAGGAGCTGCGTGCCAGATCGCATTCGTATGCCACCGAAGAATGCGGTGCATCCGATGTCCTCCAAGATCGATCACCAAGCGAATCGTAAAATCTCGACCGTAACGAAGGAGGTGTAGCGAACGCCCGTGTTCAACAACGTAGGCGAACACCGGCTGCCCATGTCGCAGGAGAGCGCGCCGTGCTTTACGGCGAAAGGCGACGAATAAGCCGATCGATCCACTCAGCGCGAACATGAGCAGCGCGAGCAAAATCGCCACGACCCGTGGACCCGTCTCCATCTGGAAGACGATGGCACTCGTGAAGACGAACAATCCGGAGACGCCCAAAAATGCGCCATAGACGCAGAAGCGCAGCAGCCCTTTCAGCGTTCGCTTTTCAACCGCGGATGTCTCTCTCGGGATGACATTTGCGATAGGGAGGACGGGAAACATCGGTGTCGGATGGAGGGTATCACCCTTCGGAGTTCTGAGATTTTGAGGATGTTTGGGCTTCGCGATCCCGCTCGACCTCCGCCGCTCATGCATGCCCGGTCAAGATCGGAATGCGCTACTCCGGCGCCACGATCGTTGGCTCTCCCGTGGTCACGGTTCCGAAGGCTCGCGCCGCGCAGCCTCCGATATCGGCTTCTTGCATCTTCAGAAAGGCCCAGAAACCGAAGAGAATGGCGACGCCGACACGCAAGGTGAGCCGCATCAAGAACTTCGAATCTTTGGTTCTCAGAGAAGCGACGTCCGCTCGTGCCTCCTGGTCTCCGAGGAGTTCCGGATCGATGGCCTCTTCTTCGATCCGCTCTTCGCGCCGAAAGAGTTGACGACGCTGCAAGGCGGCGGCATCCGCGGAGAAATCGGAATCGGTCGAGTCGCTCATGGCAAGTGGCATATAGGAACTTTGAGTTTGCATGTCGAACTTGAACCTTTGCAGGTGGGATAGGGTCCCAATTGGGAGTCCAACCGACCCATCGAGTTCCCCAAAAAGCGCCCGACCTGCGGAATGAGCAGGTTCCACCACCGGAATCATTCCCAGAAACCCTCTCTTCGGGTACATTCCACGGTCTTGCTGGCCCCGAATAGGCGGGCCCTTACGTGGAGCGAAGCGACGATGAGCATGAATAGCGAAGAGATGATCCGGCTGTGCAAGCAGTACACGATGTATTCCTGGTCCGCGACGGGAGCGGTTTCGCCCCTCCCGGTGGCGAGTGCCGAAGGCATGTACATGATTACGCCGGAGGGCGAGCGCATGCTCGACTTCAACAGTCAGCTGATGTGCACCAATATCGGTCACTCTCACCCCAAAGTGATCGCGGCCATCAAAGAGCAGGTGGACAAACTCCAGTTTGTCTACCCCGGCACGGCGACGGAACCCCGCGCCCTTCTCGGCAAGAAGCTCGCCGAAATCACGCCGGAGAATATCAACACCTTCTTCTTTACGCTCGGCGGCGCAGAGGCGAATGAGAACGCGATCAAGGCGGCTCGTCAGTTTACCGGCAAATACAAAATCATCACGCGCTACCGCAGCTATCACGGCGCGACCAATGCGTGCATGCAGCTGACCGGCGACCCGCGCCGCCTGAAGAACGAGCCGGGAATGCCGGGCGTCGTGCGCGTTTTCGATCCGCGCCCGTACCATTATTCGTTCGGTAAGACGGACGCCGAAGTGGTCGAAGAGAACCTCAAGATGGTCGAAGAGGTCATCATGTACGAAGGCGCGGACCATATCGCCGCGATGTTCATCGAGTCCGTCACCGGTACGAACGGTGTGCTTCCTCCGCCGAAGGGCTACCTCAAGGCGCTTCGCGAGCTTCTTACCAAGCACGGAATCCTCTTGGTCTGCGATGAAGTCATGGCGGGCTTCGGCCGAACCGGAAAGATGTTCGCGTTCGAGCACGGTGAGATTCAGCCCGATATCGTGACGATGGCGAAAGGCCTAACCAGCGCCTACACACCACTCGGCGCAATGGGCGTGAGCGACGAGATCGCGGCACATTTCCAGGACAACGTTTTCTGGGGCGGGCTCACCTACAACGCGCACCCCGTGAGCTGCGCGACCGCGCTTGCCGTCATTGACGTCATGCAGGAGGAGAACCTTCTCGAGAACGCTGTGAACATGGGGAAGATCATGCGCGAAGAGATGGACCGACTTGTGGAGAAGCATCCGTCGTGCCGGGAAGGGCGCCAGATTGGGCTTTTCGGCATGATGGACGTTCAGAAGAATTCGAAGGGCGAGCTGCTCGCGCCGTACAACGGCACCCATCCTGCGATGCAAGAGTTTGCCTCGTTCCTCCGTGCAAACAACCTGTTCACCTTCGTTCGTTGGTCGAGCTTCATGTGCAATCCGCCGCTGTGCATCGATGAGGAAACGCTCCGCGGCGCCTTCGCGATCATCGATAAGGGACTCGACATCACCGACAAGGCGTTTGAGGGATAAGGCCGAAGGGCCGGAGAAAAAATATGGGTATTCGAGATACGATCGAAGACACGACGCAACGAAGCGAATCGGTCTTTGAAGATTACAAGCCAGCCTTCAGCGAGCACGCCGCAATCACCGAAGCGAATCGCTGCCTCTACTGCGAGGACGCGCCGTGCATTACGGCATGTCCGACGTCCATCGACATTCCGCAGTTCATCCGAAAGATCGGAACCGGAAACTACTACGGATCCGCGAAGACCATTTTCGAGGCGAATATCCTCGGGATGAGCTGCGCCCGCGTATGTCCTGTCGAAGTTCTTTGCGTGGGCGATTGCGTCTACAATGACCTCGACCAAGCGCCGATTCAGATTGGAAAGCTCCAGCGTTTTGCGACCGATGTCGCTTACGAAGCGGGCTGGGAGTTCTTCGAAGCCGGCGAAGATACCGGCAAAAGCGTCGGCATCGTCGGCGCGGGTCCAGCCGGACTTTCCGCGGCGCATTGGCTCCGGCGGGCGGGTCACGCGGTGACGATCTACGAGAAGCGTGATGAGATCGGCGGACTGAATACGACCGGCGTGGCTCCCTACAAAATGCGCGTTGATGCGTCGCTTCGAGAAGCCGACTGGGTGCTTTCAATCGGCGGCATCGAGATCAAAACGGGCGTCGAGTTCGGACGCGATGTTTCGATCGAGCAGCTCGAATCGGACCACGATGCCGTCATTCTCGCGTTCGGTCTGGGTGCCGACCGATACCTCGATGTTCCGGGGGCGGACCTCGGAAATATCTTTGGCGCGGTTGACTATATCGAGCGTTTCAAGACGGGCCGAGTCGAAGTGAAGGCCGATACGAAGGTCGTCGTGGTTGGCGGCGGAAACACCGCGCTCGACGCGGTTCGCGAACTTCGGGGCCTCGGTGCCGAAGATGTCACGCTCCTCTATCGAGGCGAAGAGGCCAAGATGAGCGGCTATGCGCACGAGTGGAAAGCGGGCAAGACCGAAGGCGTGAAGGGCCTCTGGACCCGTCAGCCAACCGCTTTCGAAGGACACGTCAACGTCGAACGCATTCAATGCGTACGCCTGGACGATACCAAGGCGCCGATCGACGGTACCGAGCATGCGGTGGAGGCCGATTTGGTTCTTCTCGCGATTGGCCAGGGCAAGCTGGGCAACATGGTTTCACAGGTTGAGGGCGTGGAAGTCGACTGGGGGAAGATCGTCGTCGACGAAGATGGCCGAACCGGAAGGGCGAATCTTTACGCCATCGGAGACGCAGCCAATGGCGGCACCGAAGTGGTGTACGCCGCAGCAGAAGGAAAGCGCGCGGCCCAAGCGATCGACGCAGCTTGGAAGGGAGAGAGCGCGTGAGTAACTCAAAGAAGAAACCGGTCAGCCTGCACACCAACTGTGCGGGGATCGAATCGCCCAATCCGTTCTGGCTCGCCTCGGCGCCCCCGACCAACTCCGGCGACCAGATCATGCGCGCGTTTGACCACGGCTGGGGTGGCGCGGTTTGGAAGACGCTCGGCCAACCGATTCAGAACGTCTCGAGCCGCTTCGGTGGTCTCAGCTATCGTGGCACCAACGCGATCGGCTTCAACAATATCGAGCTCATCACGGACCGGCCCCTCGAGAGCAACTTCCGCGAGATCGCCGAGGTCAAAAAGAAGTACCCGAAGCACGCCATCATCGTTTCCCTCATGGTGGAGACCAAGGAGGAGTGGAAAGACATCATCAAGCGCAGCATCGACGCGGGCGCGGATGGTCTTGAGCTCAACTTTGGCTGTCCGCACGGGATGTGTGAGCGTGGCATGGGCTCCGCGGTCGGTCAGGAGCCCTCGGTCAATGAGGAGATTACGTCCTGGGCGGTCGAGTATTCGACGGTGCCGGTGCTCGTGAAGCTCACGCCGAACGTCGGGGATATCATCCCGCACGGTCTGGCGGCCCAGCGGGGTGGGGCGCATGGCGTCTCTCTGATCAATACGATCAAGAGCATCATCGGCGTGGATATCGACCGAAAGGTCATCGTTCCACGCGTCGGCGACCTCTCGAGCAACGGGGGTTATTGCGGCGCGGCCGTCAAGCCGATCGCGCTTCATATGACAGCCGGCCTCGGTCGTGACCCGAACTTCAACATTCCAATCAGCGGCATCGGCGGCATCACGAACTGGCGTGACGCGGTCGAGTTCTTGTTGCTCGGATCCACCAGCGTGCAGGTCTGCACCGAGGTCATGCTCCGCGGCTACCGCATCGTTGAGGATATGATCGAAGGCCTCACGACCTATATGCAGGATAACGACTATTCGACCATCGACGAGATGGTTGGGCAGGCGCTCCCGAGCTTCTCGGAGTGGGGCAACCTCGACATGAACTACGAGATTGTCGCGAAGATCAACGACGATAAGTGCATCGGCTGTTATGACTGCGTCGTGGCCTGTCAGGACGGTGCGCACCAGTGCATCTTCCCGGCGAAGGAAGGCGATAAGCGCGTTCCGATCATCGACGAGGACGAATGCGTGGGCTGCAACCTGTGCGAAATCGTTTGTCCCGTTCCCGGATGCATCACGATGGAGAAGGTCGACAACGGTTTTGCTCCTGCGAGCTGGAACGAGCACATCAACGAAGGCGCGAAGCTTCGCCACAAAAAGGGCTCCCACTAAGTCGGCAGCAGCCCCGCAAAAAAGAAGGAGCGGCCCTCGGGTCGCTCTTTCCTTTTGGGGCGTAGGGCTCCCCGATGTTGGGGGACAATACACTGTATAATTCGTTCAGGTGCGCCCGGGCTGTGGGGCCTTCAAGATGTACTTCCAGCCAAGGGCTATCGGACTCGATCCTCTGGGCTGTAGCGAATCTTTCAAACGGATGGAGCGGGAAATGACCTTTTCGGTTTGCAGAAATCTCTTCGCGGGCGTGGCGCTCGTGCTGGCGGGCTGCTGCCCGGACCCATCGATATCATCCGACGCCTCTGTGTCCGATGATGGTGGCGCTCAGGACGCGCGCCCGGACATTCTGCCTTCGCCGGATTCGAGTTCCACATGCGCCGACGTGACAATCCAGACGACCATCGTCGAGCCCACGGTGACCTTGGTTATCGACCAATCGGGGTCTATGAATACCGATCTTGTGGATGGGCTCTCGCGATGGGACGCCGTGCACGCGGCGCTCACAGGCCCTGAAGGAGTTGTCACGGAGCTCGAGTCGAAAGTCCGTTTTGGTCTCTCGCTCTACAGTGATGAGGACGGTGGCACGGCGGCCTGTCCCCTCGTCACAAGTGTGGATGCAATGCTTAGGAATCGAAGCATGATCGACCAGGTCTATCGAGACTCGGAACCGCTCGGTGAGACCCCGACGGGCGATGCGCTTCAAGTGATTCAGGAGTCGATCGGGCTTTCGCCAGATGACACCAATCCACACATCTTTGTCTTGGCGACGGACGGCGGGCCGGACCGATGTGGTGAGCCCGACGGCCACGACGATGTCTCGAGGCGCCTCTCCGTGGAGGCCGTTGAGGCAGCGTTTGACCTGGGCATTCGAACCTTCGTAATCGCGCTCGGCGAAGAGACTGTCGCGGAGGAGCACCTTCAAGACCTCGCGAATGCCGGGGTTGGAATGGAAGGTGCCGAGTATTTCGAAGCGACCGACCCGGCGGGCCTAGCTGCGGTTCTCAGGGGCGTCGTCTCGAGCGAGCTGACCTGCACGCTTGAGCTCGAAGGCCGTATCGATCCAGCCTTTGCCTGCAGTGGGCAGGTGATTTTGGATGGCACCCCGCTCGAGTGCGAGAGCCCGAACGGCTGGCGAACGGTCGATGAGACACATATTGAGCTCCTTGGGGATGCGTGTGTTCGTCTACAAACCGAAGAAGTCCTGCTCTCTGCGACGTTCCCGTGCGAAGCGCTGATCTGAGCCGTCTTCGAGGTCGTGTATCGTCTGCAGCGATGCACGGTGCCTGGTGCGCTGCTCCGCTGCGTCGCCTCCAAACGTAGAATAGGCCCTTCCTGCAGTTGACTCGTGCGGGGATCGGATCGATGGAGGGGATGACCTCTCGTCAGGAGCGCCGAGGCGAGCTCTGACAGGCGAACGACATGCCGAGGATATCGAAGGATGAGCGAAGCTCGGATCGGCGTTCCCGGCGGAAGAAGGCCCTTCTAGCGATGTGAACCACGCACTAGATCGACACGAAGAGCTGGGTCAACAGCGCGTCCGCGACGAGCACCGTGATTGAAACCACGACCACCGCTTTGGTGGTCGAGCGCCCAACGCCCTCGGTGCCTCCGCGAGTGCTCATCCCATAGTGGCAGCCGAGCACCGCGATGAGAAAGCCAAAGAAGGGCGGCTTCGAGAGCCCGCTTAGATAATCCTGAACAGTGACGCCCTCGAGAGCGGCGCCGATAAATTGAGGTACCGGAATCCCGTAGCTCATATGCGCGATAAAGAGGGCGGCCGACATTCCGAGAAGAAGCGCGACGCTGGCGATAAGCGGGAGCACAATCATAGAAGCGACAACTCGAGGGACCACGAGCTTTCGGATCGGGTCCGCACCAAGCGCGCGAATCGCGTCGATCTGTTCGGTGACGGCCATGGACCCAAGCTCGGCGGCCATACCCGCGGCGATCCGGCTTCCAACGACCAGCGAGGTCAACGCGGGTGCAAGCTCCCTCGCCTCGGAGATCCCGATGACGCGCCCGAGCGCTTCCTTTGCACCGTACTTCTCCATGAAGAAGCCGAATTGAATCGTCATGACCATGCCGACGAACACGGCGGTTGCACTTGCGATCGCCATGCTGCGCACGCCGAGGTGATCGAGCTGATAGACAAACGCTTGGCGGTCAAACTTGGAAGTGAAGAGGGTCCGTATCGCCTTCCCGCCGAGACGGGTCGCGGCACCAATATCTCCGATGGTTCCGACGATGCCTTCTTCGCTCATGAGCCGCGCGTCCGGAAACTGGAGAGCATGCGAGCGAAGGTCGACTGCGCCGAAGCGTGGGCACGTTCGGAGCCCACGAGCGCAAAGTCGTAGATGCAGCCGTCCTTTTTTAAGACCACGAGAGTCAGAGTGCGCGGGACCCCATCCAGCTTCGCCCGCACTTCGCTACGGAGCGCCTCACGCCCATCCATGTCGAAGAGCTCCTGCTCGCCCATCTCTCTCTCGGTGAACCCGATGAGTAGGTGCTGAGTTAGAGACGTAAGCGGAACGTCCTGCGATGGTGAGCACGATGAGTGCACTTGAATGGCCGCGGCGCTCTGACGATGAATCCAGGCGAGGTCATCATCGCCGTCTACTTCGACGCGTCGCCAGTCGCTGCCCGGGGCGTCGAGCGCATAGCGGGTTTGTGCGTCCGAGTACACGCCTCGGTCGTACGAAGACGAGGCTCCGCACGCGCTGAGCGCAAACGAGAGGGCGCTCAGGAGAGAGATCGTCGCCAGCTTCTTCACACCGACGGTTTAGCAGGTAAGCGCAACTTGGGGAGCGAAAACTCGCCACTCCCTAGAATGTGCCCCGAACGGAAAGGCCGAACATTCTCGGTGAAATCGTGGGTTCGAAGTAGACGGCGCTTTGTTCTTCTTCGTCTTCGTCTTCTTCTTCGCTCTCGGGGTCATTCGCGTCCGCTGGCGCATCCGGTAGTGGATTCGCGAGCATCAAGATGACTCCGGTGATTAGGGAAAGCCCGCCCACCGCGAAAAGGATATCGGCCGTTAGAGCTAGGCGGTCAATTTCATCTCGGAGAGTGATCTGCTGGTCCCTGTCCGTGGATCGATCAAACTCGTTCTGCTTCGTCAACGCAAAGATTCCCACCCCTGCGCCGCCCGCAAAAACGATCGAGCCGACGATCGTCAGACCGGCACCCAAGATTCTTCCGGGCGGAGCCCCTGAGGAGGTTTCGACGGGAACCCCTGTTCCCTCACCTGCCGTTGGGGCAGGGGGCCATGCCATTTGACGCTCCGGAGGAGCGTTAAGCGCTTCGAGTTCCCGCTGGAGATTGGCTCTTGCTTCGATGGCCCGCGCCCGAGTTTCGGAAGTCGTCCCGGGAAGTTCGATGTAGCGATCGTATTGCTCGATGGCCTCTTCGCGTTGCAACGCGCGCTCGTGGCTGCGCGCAATATTAAACACCAGCTCTGGCTCTTCGCGAATCGCGAAGGCCGACTCAAACTCGGAAATCGCGAGTTCGTAGTCTCGGTTCTGGTACGCTTCGAGCCCCGCGTCGACATGAGCTTGGAAGACTTCCAGCTCGTCCTCCTGCGCATTTGCGAGAGAAGGAGTCGTAAGCGTGATGCATAACATCGCCGCGAAAAGAGGGTGGATCACTCGGCGAAGCACAAATCATCCAAAATGGTGTTGGGTTCTTCACCCTCTAAAGGGGTCAGCCCTTCGATGCGGAAGCATGCCACGCGAAGAGAGTCGTCGGTCGGACGCTGGCTTGCGTCAAAACGGACGATGTCCGCGACATCACGTATTTCGTTCTGTGCGGAGAAAGGGTGTAGAGGTTCGTCTTGAAAGCGGAGTCGCTCTCGCGCGATCGCGTCTTGGGTTCCAGACGAGATCTCGCTGCTATCGTAGCTAAACCAAGCCCAGCTTGTATTTTCGTCGGAAGTCATCGTTTCCCAACGGAGGAGACCTTCGACACCAAAGACACCGTTTCGCATATCTTCTGTCTGGTCGAGCATCATGGGGCCCAACTGGTAATGAGCCGAACCGATACAAGCCGCAGTGCTCGCGCACGATTTTGCCAGCGTGTCGATTAGCTTTATGTCGGCACCCCCTGCGACTGCACGACTCACCGCCTCCGCGACGTTCCATGGGCTCATGTTCAAAATGACACTGCAGCCTTCGTCGATGAGCCCCTGGATACGAATATCCGCGCCTTCTTCGTCGTAGAGGCCCGTGGTGACGACGATTGGTACGTCGGATGGGGCGGTCAGCTGAGCTCCCAATACGAACGCGTTCAGCGGTCGAGTGGTGTAGGGCGTCGAGAGATTTTCCGGGATCACTCCAATGCAGGACCCAGGGCGCCTCACATCCTCTGCCGCGATACCCGCAAGGTACATCGCTTGGTACAAGCGTCCAGAGCCGTTCACAAGGTTGGGCTCTCGATTCTCTCGCAGGAGTGGATCGAAGAACACCACATTGAGATCTTCGACTCGCCGCGCGATTTCGAATGGAGAGGTGTCCCCAAAGATATTGCCCGCGACCAATAGAGAATTCACCCCCAAGGTCTGAAGGCGTATGGCCTCGTCGATTGGTTCGGTCGTCGAACCCTCGTCAGTGTACGCTGCGGCGATGACGCGGATGGGCGGACGCTCGAGAACGCCTTCAAGGAAAAAATACCCTTCGTCGATGGTTCGATTGTTGCGATTCGGCAGATCGCCATCGTCCACCGTCATCACGGCGGCGTGTACAAACTCGATCGGAGGAGGCTGGGGGAATACACATTCCCCATCCGGATTGCAGGAGCCTGAGAGTGGGCAGTCAGGCGCCGCCGGCGAACAAGGTGCTGAGCACCGATCGTCCACACACAGTCCACTCTGGCATTCGAATCCATCGTCGCAGACGGCTCCGGCGGCGAGCTCCCCC
>JAHDCI010000240.1 GCA_020629955.1 Myxococcota bacterium
GCGACGCCATAGAGAAAAATCGGCTCAAGCGTTTGCAGGAGCGAGGAGGTATCCACAGCGTTCCTCTATTTAGGCGCCAAGCGCGTTTCGCAAGCGTTCTGCCAGTGCCGCACCGTCTTCGAGCGAGCCCGCAGGCCAACCGATCCCAAGACCCTCGTCACTTGAGGGTTTGGGAATGATGTGAAAATGCACGTGGAAGACTGCCTGATGCGCAGGCGCTCCATTGTTTTGGAGAAGGTTATAGTGTCGGCACCCGCTCACCTCCATCACCGCGCGACACAAGCGCGGGAGGACAGCCCCGAGCGCCGCTGCAGATTCCTCAGAAAGGGCATCCATGGTCGGCGCGGGTTCTTTCGGGATCACGAGCGTGTGACCGAAAGCGAGCGGATTAATGTCCAGAAACGCAAGAACCCGAGCGTCTTCGTAGACCTTGTGGCAAGGGATCTCACCACTAAGAATCTTTGAGAAGATCGTCTCGGGCACTTGAGCTTAGTCCGAGTGTAAGGTGCTCAGACCTTCACGCCGCGGCCACGGAGATCCCGCAGCACAGCGTCGATTCCGCGCTTATCAATTTCGCGGATACCGCTCGTGGAGAGCCGAAGCTTCACCCAGCGGTTTTCGGAGGCAACCCAGAACCGATGGTTCTGAAGGTTCGGTAGGCTGCGCTTCTTCGTCTTCCGGTTGGAGTGAGAAACGTTGTTCCCGACGAGAACGCCTTTTCCAGTGATTTGGCAGACTTTAGACATCGTTATTCCGTTCCCGAGCTACTTCTTGCTGTGGCTCGGCATCTTCATTTCGACGAATTCCACGTGCTTCTTCGCGCGCGGGTCGTACTTCTTGAGCTTCAGCTTCTCAGTGCTCGTACGCTTGTTCTTCGTCGTGTAATAGTGATAGCCGGTGCCCGCAGAGGACACGAGGCGGACCTTGTCTCGAACTTTGCTCGCCATGATACGACCTACCAGCTCGACTTCGTGAGGCCGGGGACCTCACCGCGGTGACCCAGCTCGCGAAGCGCGATGCGGGAGAGACCAAACTTACGGTAGAAACCACGCGGGCGACCCGTCACGGCGCAGCGATTGCGCACGCGGATGGGGGAGCTGTTGCGGGGAAGCTTCTGAAGCTTCTCGAGCGCCTCCAGGCGCTGTTCGTCCGTGGAGTTGGGGTGCGAGATGGTGCGCTTCAGCTCAGCTCGGAGCTTTGCGTACTTCGCGGCCAACTTCTTCCGCTTGTTATTCGACGCGATTTTCGCCTTCGTTGCCATTTCTTCCTCTGTGCCTCGTTCCGCTATCCCTAAGCTATTTTCGTGTCCCAAGGACACACAAATGCAGCGGTTCTTTCGAGGGTTGGCGAGCCTGACGGATCTTTTTCCGGCGCGCAAGTCGCCAAGCGCTCGATCCTCGAGAAATTCGGCGTGCTCCGCAAAGAGAAGCCACCGATTTTCACGCGCCCATGCCTCGAGATCATTTTTTCTTCAATAAATTCGGGAACAAAGCAAAACCAGGACGTACCGGGGCATCGAAACCTCAAGGCGATCTCGTCTCCCGAACGCGCCGCGAAATACTTCACCGCGTGTAGCCAAGCTCATGTCGGAGCGAAGCATATTCCTCCGAAATTTGGTTTGCGGAATCACGAATGCTGAGCTTCTCGCTGCGGATTTGCTCCGGTTCATTCGTCGAAAAGCCGTACACCGTCAAAAACGAATCCTTGCGATCGGCGTGGCTCCAGAAATCAGTTCGTTCGGTGAGAAAGAGACCCACTTCGCGTGCAGCTTCCAGTACGCGAGCATCCCATTGCGTTTGGAACACAAGGTGAAAGCGCCCATTGGGGCGGAGCAGACGTGCGGCCGCTTCACAATACGCTTCAACGCCTCCGCGGGTCTCAAACCGGCACGCGAGGCGCTGCGGGTCGGACGGCAGCACCCCCGCATCCACCGGGAAATAGGGTGGGCTTCCAGTGATCAAGGGAAAACGCGCGTCGGTATTGAACTCGCGGAAATCCGAATGGTGAATCTCGACCTCTGGAGCATCGCTCGGCAGCTCCGCAATCGTCCGCTTCACCATCTGAACACTCTGGGCTTGGGCTTCGACGCCTATGCAACGCCGAGGGCGGAGTCGATGGACAACGGTCAGCAATACCGAACCGATCCCGCAGCCGAGGTCGAGATATTGGTCGGGTGGCTCTTCCCATCCTCGGCTCGCCTGCCACGCCGTGATCACATCGTCGGTGCTCGTTCGATGACCGCCCGTTCGTTGGTAGAGGTGCCAATCTCCGATGAGTCGATCTCGCCGCGCATCTTCCGGCCACAAAGTCATGAACGGGTCGTACCCGATTCGTCACGTTCGTGCACCAGCTTCAGAAAAGGCAGAAGCCCACATGAGGAACATCCTGCGTTCCGACGTTCCGATGCAGTGAACGCAGAGCCCAACATTCACCTGTTTTCAAACAGAACCAGGTTGGAACAGACGTTGCTTTACATGGAACAAACCTCATCCCGGAAAGCAATCATGAATTCTATCTCACGCATCACCTCAATTTTCCTCCTTCTCACCTTGGGCGCAGCATGCCGTCCGGAGGTGGCCTTCACGGAGGGCGATGAAGACTTCGACGGCGGCACCATGGATGCGGGTTATGACGCGGACGTGGACGCTGGCACGGGCTGCGATGGCGAGGATGCTTTCGCGGACGAAGAGAGCGCCGAAATGTGCGCGGTTGAGCTCGCGCTCGACGAGCGTGACAAATTTGCTCCGGCCATCGTGATGGTCGCGTTCTGGGGCTACAACGCATATCGGGCATACCGGATTGGACGCACCGCGCACGCGGCGTTGACCGTCGCCCTCGCCGGCGGCCGCACGGTGCAGCTTCAATACGGCGCGGTCGACGCCCTCGCAGTCGGCACGATGAGCACCGTCGCATTGATCAACACCATCCGGCAGACCGGCGTGGAGATCTCCTGGCACGAAGCGCGAAATATCCAGCAGCGCGCCGCAAGCGAGGCCCGCTCGTACCCCGCTCCGAACACCGTCCGAAACCAGTGCACTCCCCAGCAGAACAATCAGCTTAATACGTACCATCAGTACTGCGATCGGCCGCTAAACGGAAACTCTTGCTACAGCTTCCGCGAAGAGGCTTATAATCAGATGCAATGCATGGATCGGCGTCGGCGCCACGGTCAGCAGTGCTTTCCTCAGGGAGGTCGCGGCCCGATGGGCGCAGCGGACCGAAACCACAATATCGCTTGGTGCAACGCCGCACGTCGCGCCGCGAATATGCAGCGTCGAATCATCCAGATGACCCGTCGAGGCGAATGCGGCCCGAACTTCCAAATCCCCTACGTGCCTGCCGTGCCCGCGGACTGCGCAAACTACATCTAGCGCGGGCCCGGTTCCGAACGTCAACGACGTCAGGCACTTCAACCGCACGAGGCGCAGGGAAGATCTCTTCCTTGCGCCTTCCCAATTCAAGCAGCGAAGGCGACTTGCGGTGAGCGTTCGCCCTCCTCTACGTTTCGGAAATGCTCGATGTCTCCGAGGCGCTGCGGCTCATTCTCCAGAACACCCACCCCGTCGAAGCCGAGGTCACTCCGCTCATGTATGCGCGTGGGCAATACCTCTCCGCTTCGGTGACGGCCCCTCGGAACGCCCCGGACAAGAACGAGAGCGCGATGGATGGCTACGCCGTCCGCTCCATGGAGGCAGTCGCCGGCGCGACCCTCCCCGTCCATGGCGAGTCTCGAGCGGGGGGTGAAAAGCCTGCCCCGCTCCCCGAAGGTGTCGCGATGCGCATCTTTACCGGCGCAGAACTCCCGAAAGGTGCCGATGCGATTGTGATTCAGGAAGACGCAACTCGGCAGGGCGATTCCATTCAGATCAACGAATCACCGACCGCGTGGCGCTTTGTCCGAAAAGTAGGAAGCGATTTCGCAGCAGGAGCGCAGCTTGGAGGCCAAGGAGACCTGTTTGACGCCGGCAAGATTGGGCTCTTTGCGAGCCAAGGAATACGCGAAGTCCCGGTACACCGGAACGCGCGAGTATCGCTAATCCTAACCGGCGATGAACTTCTCGACCTCGATGAGGCATTCGTTCCAGGTCGACGTTACGACGCGAGCGGTCCGATGCTGCGCACCTTGCTCGAAGAGCTTCCCGTCGAACTCGCGCGCGTCGAGCGTGCGCCGGATACCGAACCCGCGCTTCGCGCGATGCTGACTCAGGCCGCACAGGATTCGGATCTGGTCATCACGACCGGCGGAGTCAGCGTTGGAGAATACGACCATGTCGGCGACGCGATCTCCGCAGCTGGCTTCGAGCAAGTGTTCTGGAAGGTCCGCGTAAAACCGGGGAAACCTCTTCTCTTCGGAAAACACCCGGAGACGGGAGCACTCTTTCTTGGGTTGCCCGGCAACCCCGTGAGCACGTTCTGTTCGTTCCACGCGTTCGTCAATCCGCTTGTGTTGCGACTGGTGGGCTCAAACGCCCCCTACCCCGAAATCCGAACTCTCACGCTCGGCAAAGACTTCCGGCGGCGCGCCGGACGCGTCGAATGGATTCGCATGAGACTCGAGGGCAGCATCGCCTATCCGCATACGCGGCAAGATTCGGCGGCACTCAGCGGTATCGGCGAGGCGGACGCGCTCGGATTGATTCCAGCCGAGGTGGAAGAGCTTAAGGAGGGGTCTGCGATCCGAGGGATCATCCTTCGCTCTCGCAACACGTCATCGCCCTGGTCGGACGCGCTTCTCGCTTGGGACAAGGAATAAGGGTGCGCTGTTCAGCGTAATACTTGGGTAGCAAAGAAAATGGACCGTAGATTTCGGTTCCACAACTCTTGGGGGCTTTTCGGCGAAGATTCAGGCATTCTCCAACCCAAGGAACTTCCCGAACTCTGTGTACACTTAACGTGCATCCACCAACGCGAGCAGGGTGGTGAAAAACGTCCGAACCCGCTTCGCGGCATTTTCACGCACTCAAACGCCATCCACTTCTCGCAACGATCGACAATACGAGCCCGAAAATCGGACGCCTGCGCCAAAATCCAACGAATCGAAAACAGCCCTTTTTGACCCCCTGTTAGAACCCGCCCTTCCCCACGAAACCCGACCTTGACCTCGCTCCCCAGTTCTATTCGCAGCGCTCTCTCGAAAGTACGCGCCCGCCTGCGGCTTCAGCGCGCGATCGATGCGGCAGTGCTTTTCGCACTGGTCGGAGTTTGCCTCGTTGGGCTCACGTTGGCGCTTGTAAAGGTTGGGCGATTCGATCAACACGACGCAGCCCCGTGGTTCTATGCGGCGGCATCCCTCCCGATCCTCGGATTTATCGTCGGTATGCTCCGGCCGATCGAACGCCTTTTGCCCGCTCAGCTTCTCGACCGCGCGCACAATCTGCGGTCCCGGATCGCCAACGCGATTGAACTCTCTGAGAGCGGTGCGGAAAGCGATTTTGCAAAGGCCGCAATCGAGGATGCAGCCGAAACCGCGACCACGTTGAGCGCGAAGAGTGCGTTTCCCCTTCGACGTCCGGATGGGCTCTTCCCGCTGCTGATCGCAGGCACGCTTGTCGCTTTGATCGGGGCGCTAGAAACTCCGCGCAGGCAAGCGGTATCGTTGCCCCGAGAGCTCGAACCACTCTTGGTCGATTCCGACGCGCTCGAGGGTTTCGAGTCCAGCATTGAACCCGTCCTTCAGGACAGCGAAACGAGTGAGGAAATCCGAGATGCCGCGAGGGTGTTCAATCGGATTCTTGAAGGCATGGCAGATCGCGAACTGGACCGGGCCGAAGCCTTACGACAACTTCAGGAGCTCGAGCAGGGGCTCGCCGATGGCGCCCCCGCGGATGCGGAATCAATGCGCGAGAACCTTGAAGAAGTCGGCCGAGAGCTGGCTCGGAGCGCGCTGACAGAAGCCGCATCAGAAGCCCTCCAAGAGAACGATCCATCAAGCGCTGCCGATGCCATGGAGGAACTCGCAAACGAAATGACCACGGAGCCACCGAGCCGGCGAGAGCTCGACCGGCTTCGCGAAGCAATGGAACGCGCAGCCCAAGATGAGGAGAGCGATCGGCTCGAAGAGCTGCAGCGTGAACGCGAAGAACTCGAAAGACTTCTGCAGCGAGAGCGTGAGCAGCAGGAGGCCGAGACCCCTCAAGAGCGCCGGCTATTGCAACGTCAGCGCCGACAGCTTGAACGCTTGCAGCGTGAGGAACAGCAGCTTCAGGAACGTCGCCGGCAACTCGAGCGATTGCGTCGAGAGATGCAGGAGACCGCCGAGCAACTGAACCGCCAGGCCCAAAACAACGAAGGCGCTTCGGAGGCGATGCGCCGGATGGCCGAGCAGCTCAACCGGATGGCACGTGAGCAGATGACAGAAGAACAGCGCCAACAAATGCAGCGCCAGATTCAGCAGCTACGCGAGATGATCCGTCGGCAGCAGCAGCAGGGTGGTCAGGGGCAGAACCAAGGCGGCCAAGGCGGTCAAGGTGGGCAAGGTCGAAACGGCCGCTTGCAACGTTTTGTGCTCCGTGCAGGCGGTGGCCAAGGTGGAGCCCGACTGCGCATGCCGGGCAACGACGGCCAAGGCCAAGGTCAGGGTCAGGGCCAAGGACAAGGTCAGGGCCAAGGACAAGGTCAGGGCCAAGGACAAG
>JAHDCI010000241.1:0-5060 GCA_020629955.1 Myxococcota bacterium
TGCGTCTGACTTTTGATCCCGTACTGTACATCCCTGACGAAAATCCGTCGGTCTTTGAGTGGCCGAGAATTCCTCGAAGAGGCTTCGAGTGCTTTTCACCAACCCGCTAAAGGCGAGAGAGCGGCAACTTTAACATCTGAACGCGATAGCTCGCCTTGCCAGTGGGCTCGAACTCATCGAGCCTTTCGAAACCGTATTTGAGATGGAACGCGATGGATTTTGGATTCGGTGGCTCGAGGTTCACTTCCGCGATCATCACGGGCTTCTGCAGCCGTTCGCCCCAGTCACGCATTCGGTCGTAAAGGGTCGAGCCGATTCCGCGGCCACGAAAACCATCGGCGATAGCAACCCGATCGACGTATGCGAAGCGCTCAAAGCGTTCCGAGAACCACGCATAGTTCGGACTGGTGTACGGGGCTCCCTCTTCGAGCCCAACGATCAGGCCCGCGAGGGTGTCGCCCGACATCGCGACTTCGATATGGGGACCAATGCGTTCAAAGAGGCGAAGCTTCGCTTCGTCCATCGGACCGACCTCCGGCTGGCACGCCGCGTTCAGTGCAAGCGCCGCGGCTCGGTCCTCCTCTCGATAAGGGCGAAACTGGATTTCATGCATGGTCATCGAAGGTAAGCCGTTCCCTGAAAGACCGCGATCCGCTTTCCCTCGCGATCGCGAATTTGCACGTCGTACGTCGAGAGCTTTCGGCTGCAGGAAAGTTCGGTGGCGAAGGCGTCAATGGGCCCGGCGGCGGCGGCGGCAAGAAAGGACATATGGGTCTGAATCCCGATCGCCTGCCGGCCATGTGAATGGCAAGCGGCGGCGAACGCGATATCCGCGAGAGCGAAGAGGATCGCGCCGTGAAGGGTCCCGACGCCGTTGAAATGGCGTTTGTCGTAGCGACCAAGACGTACGTGGGCGCTCCCCGGACTCGAGGAGACGAGCTCTACTCCAAGCTCTCGCGCGTACGCGTCTTTCGCAAAGTATGCTTCCGCGGGGCTCTCGCTTTGCTCGCTCATGACGTCTTCATGAACCGAGGGTCAACGGAAGTACAGGACCGTTACCGCATCGCCGCCTTCGTCCTTCGCGGCGTTCTCATACTTGTGGAGATAGGTCTCGTCGCGATCGAGCGCCTCTCGAACTGCGCGCCGAAGAGCGCCCGTACCGCGACCATGCACGATATAGCCATTGGCGAGGTCCGCTCCGAAGAGACGGTCGAGAAAGCTGCCGAGCATCCCCACGGCATCGTCCGCCCGCATGCCCCGGAGGTCGAGCGTATTGTCGGAGGTTCGAGGAGTTCGAGCGCGGTTTAGTCGGCCTCCGCCGGAGCGCCCCTGGGACCGACCGCGTGACGTCGCTGTCTTCGAAGCGGCTCTCCGATCCGCTCTCCCGAGCTTGCTCGAATCGACGATGACTTTGATGGCGCCGACCGCTACGCGAACCTTGCCGCCATCCATCACATCGACGATCGTGGCTTCCGATTTGAGGTGCGCGACGTAGACTCGCTGCCCAATCGCAAGCTCGCCTTCTTTTAACGCGCCGACCTCCGCTTTCGCTTCGGCCTGAAGGGTGGCGGCTTTTGCAGCGGCTTCTTCGATTCGTTTTCGAGCCGACTCGATACTCTCTACGCCGCCCTCTGTACGAAGGGCCTTCTTCGCTTTTCGAAGCTCGCCACGAAGTTCCTGGAGTTCCCGTTTTAGTTTCGAGGCTTCTTTATCGAGGACTTGTTCTTGCCGCTCTTCGAGTTTCTTTGCCCGCTCGTCGAGCTTCGCGCTTCGCTTCGTCAGCTGAACTTTTCGCTCTTCGGCCTGATCTCGCGCGACGCTTAGCGCGCGCTCCTTCTCGAGGAGCGACTGGGCCATGGCCTCGTATCGACGGGCACCTTCGGGCAAACCCGCTTTCGCGGCGCTCACCACCGCTTCGGGCAAACCATATCGTTCGGCCACAACCAACGCGCCGCTTTGCCCAGGGACTCCCCAAATGAGCTCGAAGGTCGGGAGCATCTTTTCAACGTCAAACCCGACGGAAGCATTTCGTAGACGTGCGTCGTCCGCCGCGAGAACCTTGAGCGCTTCATAATGCGTCGTCACCAACATCGCGGCGTCGCGGCCAAGCAAATGCTGGACAAGGGCTGCGGCGAGAGCGGCGCCTTCTTTGGGGTCTGTCCCGGAAGCGAGCTCGTCGAGGAGAATGAGCGATCCCGGTTTCGCGACTTTGCAAATGCGCGACAGGTGCGTGACGTGGGCGGAAAACGTGGAGAGGTTCGATTGAATCGATTGGTCATCGCCCACGACACTGAGCACTTCGGGGAAGAAGCCGAGTGCGACTTCCTCCGCCGGCAGAGGAATGCCGGCACGCGCCATCATCGCGAAAAGGCCGGCGGTCTTCAGGGACACTGTCTTGCCGCCCGCATTCGGACCGCTGATGATGATGCCTTCTCCGGCCGCGATCTCGATATCGCACGGGACGACATCGACGCCATCGAGCGCGAGCACAGGGTGGCGGCCACGCTTAAAGCGCAGCGTCGCGTTTTCCCGCCGCTCCGGCACCTGCGCGCCGAGCTCAAGGCCCAGCAACGCGGACGCTTGGCGAAGGTCCGCGTGGTCGATGGCATCCGCCGCCGCCGCGAGCGAGGCCACAGATTCCGCGGTGATTTCCGAAAGCTCAGCGAGAATCCTCGCCTCTTCGCGTGCGAGCTCGGAGATCGCCATCTTCAGTCGATTGCCCTGGTTCACAATCTCTTGTGGCTCCACGAAAATGGAGGCTCCCGAGGAACTCGACCCATGAACAATGCCGGAGAGCCGTTCATGCGCGTCACGGCGAACCGGCAGAACGTAACGGCCTTCGCGCTCCGTATAGAATCGGTCTTGGAGCACGGATTCACGCTCGATGATCATCGCCTCAAGACGCCGAATAATCCGGCCGCGAAGGACGGCGATTTCGTTTCGCAGGCGCTTCAGCTCGCTCGATGCGTTATCGAGCAGTTGGCCATTCTCGTCGATGGCCATCTCTAGCTCGGACAGAAGATTGTCGAGGCTTGGGTCAAAGCCGCAGGAGCCGCGTAGCTTTGGGAGCCGGTCTTTTCGGGTCGCCAGAAAACGCCTCAGCGAGCGCGCGCAACCGAGTGCTTTCATGATATCGCGCAGCTCTGGCGCCGAGAGGGCACCACCTTTGCGTAGGCGCGAAAGGTGCGCTCGGATTTCAGAAGCTCCATCGAGCGGCAGTCGTTCGTCGGCGCGCAGAAGCTCTAGGACTTCCCCCGTCTCGGCAAGGGAACGCCACGCGCCGTCTTCCGTATGATGAATCGTGAGATCGAGTCGGTGCGCGAGCGGTCCCCGGCAGCGGTCGGCAACAGCTCGCTCAATTCGGTGCCAATCGAGATCGGCGCGCGTCTTCTGACGGGCAAGTTCGCGAGGCGAGAGTGCGGACTCTTCAGTCTGGGCAGGCGTATTCATGGGTCGACAACGGAAAGGGAAGCGGCCTATAAAAGACAGACCGGGGACCCACGCTCTAAGAACGTCGCCGAACCTTGTCAATGATCGCCGCCGATCGTGAGGGGAGCGACGTGCCGCGTTGCGACAACCGAGCTACGCAAACGCCATGACCCTCCGCGCAGAAGACTTCCGTCCGCACTATCGCGATTTCTTGATCGGGGATCGCATTCTCCTGACCGGGCACTCTCATCAAGCGTGGCCGGATGTCGCGAGAGAAGGTCTCCTTCAATCCTATGAGGACGCCGCGAGCTACGTCGATGACAAGTGGTCGCGGGCCTACGAGACCGCGGACGAGCTCCGAACGCATATCGCCGCGCTCCTCGGCGGCGGCCAGGTCCTGGGCGAGAACATCGCGCTCGCGTCGAACACGCACGACCTCTTAGTGCGCTTACTTTCGGCATTGCCGCTTCGAAAGAAGCCGAAGATCGTCACAACAAATGGTGAGTTTCATTCCGCGCGGCGGCAGTTCGATCGGCTCCGCGAAGAAGGCGTTAACGTTGTTGCCATGGATGCGTTTCCCGTGGCATCGCTTGCGGAGCGGCTTCTCAATGAGGCGTGTTCGCAGACCTCCGCCATCTTCGTCTCGAGCGTACTCTTTGCGACGTCGACGCGTGTTCCCGAGTTGAACGAGCTTGCGATTCAATGTGCCGTTCGTGGACTGCCGCTCATCGTTGACAGTTACCATCACGTCAACGCGGCACCGTTCGCGCCCCTTGACGCCCCTGCTTTTATTCTCGGTGGGGGCTACAAATACCTGCAGTGGGGCGAGGGCGTTTGTTTCCTTAGCGTTCCCGAAAACTGTGCGCTGCGGCCGGTCGTCACGGGATGGTTTGCGGAGTTTGGGGAGCTCGACGTTGCGAAAGAAGAGGGCGCGAGGGTCGGCTTTGCACGGGATGGTGCGACGCGCTTTGCGGGAAGCACATACGATCCCGCGAGCCACTATCGCGCCGCAGCGGTCGCCCGTCTCTTTCGTGATCAGGGCTGGACCCCCGAGGTGCTTCGCGAGATTTCAACTCACCAGAGCTCGAAGATCATCGCGATGCTTCGCGCCGGGGGGGTCCCCGAAGAGGACATTCTGACGCCGCTCGAAGTCGAACGCCGGGGCGGGTTTGTGGCTGTCCGGGTAACGGACGCCTCGCGCGTCGTGACCGAAATGCGGAAAGAAGATGTCTTTGTCGACAGTCGCGGCGAGGTCCTCCGCTTCGGCCCTGCGCCGTACCTGCTCGACGACGAAATCGATCGCGGCGTGGAGTGTTTTTTGGCGAAGCGATAGTCGCATTCACTCGAGCTATTTTCGCCCGGCGGAATCCGATGTCGATGGACGTGTGTTTACCGGCGTGTCTGAACGCTCAAGTCGCCGGAAGATCATCGGTGGTGGCCTGGTCCTGGTTTCTCTTGTCCTTGGGGCGCTGTGGCTCGTCTCCACATTCTTCTTTGTGGTCGCCGCCTGGGCCGCACGCGGGATGCCGAAAGAACTTTGGTTCAAAGCCTGGTCCGCCACCACCTGGTGCGCCGGCCCGCTCGTTTTGTTCTTTCTCGTCGTCTCCGGCTTCGTGCTCCTTTTCGGGGGA
>JAHDCI010000241.1:5160-6614 GCA_020629955.1 Myxococcota bacterium
AGCGAGTCGCTGCCACGGTTCCGCTATCGCGTTCGCCGTAGATCATCGAAGGGCGAAAACCTGGGCTCAGCAATGACGGAGTCGCCTCGCTTGAAGGGAACATCTGCACGAACGCCGGGTCGATTTCCGAACGATCCACAACGCTTCGTTCGAGGATCATCGAGTTGTACTGTTCGGCCGCAAGCTCGGGGGTATTGCTATTGCGGATGACCTCCGTCCCGTACGTTCGCCCAAAACTTCGAAGCCCGGGGATCCGAGACTCGTATGGCGTCCAGGCGTCGGCGCTGCATCCGTTTTCACTGCAACCAAAGACGCCGCGCTGTCCGGAGACGAAGAGAGTCTGGTTGCCGCTCGTGTGTCCGGCGGTCTTGAGCAGCATTGCCGCTTCGCCGAGCGCGACGTCACCATCGATGAGGACCACTTTCTCCTCAGGGATGCCTGCGAAGCCATCCTCGACGAACCAAGCTTTCTGCATGGGGTGGAGCGTTCTCCAATCCTCCCACTCACTGCGCTGTGCGAGCAATAGCGCGTTCGGGAAGCGCGCACGGTAGAGGCTCCCATCCGGCTTTGGAACCGCCGAACCGAGTAGTGGCCGCAGGTCCTGAGTGTGAAAGTGATCAAAGGCGATCAGGTCGATAGATTCGGGCGCGACGCCGATTGCCCGTAGCTGCGCATCGGCCTGCGGCTCTTGTTTTGCGAGGAGCGATCGCGCGACTTCTTTGCTGGGCGCCATCGCGATGAGTTTCGCAAAGTAGGGGGTGGCCTCCGCTGCGACGTAGTCCGTTGGATTAAAGAGAATATTCTTCGTTTCTCCTTGCCACGTCACCTGGACAAAAAGGCAGCGATGGTTGAGCTGAACAAAGGGCCAAGGCCCTTTGACGGCGTGTTGGTAGGCAAAGCCCATTGGGTAGACGAGCGTCGAAAGGGGAAGGGTCTTGACGGCTGAAACGGTGCCTTGGGCGCGCAAGTCATCGCCAAGCAATCGGCCAATTTTGCGGAACGCATCATGCCGGACCCCGGCGCTCTGATGACTTCGCGCCTCCTCGAGATCCTGAATGGTTCGTACCCACGGAAGGCGCGTGTCGACAGCGGCGGACAGAAGCATGCCGCGGAGCATAGCAGGCCCTTGAATTGCTCTGTATTCGGATGGGCAAATCATCGCTCACGGGGGGCGGAACATCCCTTGTCCGATGAAGCGGCCTCAAACTTGGTGCGAAGAAGTGTTATCACACTTGATTTCACGGAAATGTTCTTCTCTTTCGGGTGTTGGAGCGAAGGAAGAGCCGTGCTAGTTCCACCATCGCAGAATGATTGTCCAAGGTTCCCTGTTTGCCTTGGTCATAGAGCGGCGCCTTCACGCCGGCGAATCATCAAAGGAAACCCATGAGTATCGACGTCCGAGCCATTAACGACCTGGTCCAGCGAGAGAGCGCTTTCCTCGACGGCATCATGCA
>JAHDCI010000242.1 GCA_020629955.1 Myxococcota bacterium
GGCACCGTAACGAACGGCACCGTATCTGCGACGAGCGAGGAAGCTCCCTCCGAACCAGCCTCTGAGGAGACGGCGCCCGCGGGCGACGAAGAATCGGTGGAAGCTGGCGAAGAAGCGGGCGACGCTGGCGAAGCCTCCGGGGTCGCTGAAGAAGCGGAAACTGGGAACAGCGAGACGTCGCCGCCCGAATCGTCTGCGGATTCTGAAGAATCTACCGAGGAGGAGATCTCGGAGTTTCAGGATGCGGAGGAAGCGCAAGAGTCGGAGAGCGTCGCGGCGTGGCGTGCAGTTTCGGAAAGTGTCGTGCATGTTCGCTCGGGCGGTCACCACGCCCTTGGCTTCTTCCTGACGGAAAACACCGTGGTCACCGACGCTCGCGTTGTTCGCAATCGCGGCAGCGTCTGGATCGTTCGCGGTGAAGAAGAAATCGATGCCACGGTGACGCGCATCGACGATGGTGTCGCACACCTCGCGGTGGACACGGTCGGCGAACCGATTCAGGTGGGCGTCGCGGGGCCCGGCGACCCGTTGATCTGGGTCAGCCCGGACGACGAGAGAGACGTGCTCGTGACGGAGGTCTCCGAAACAGAAGAAGGGCAATGCACCTCGCCAGCATGGATTCGCACCTCATTGCATCACCGCCACCGTGACCCCCGCGGGCACTCTCACCGACTTCCGACGGGCGCACCCTTTGTCAACAGCGAGGGACGCGTGGTCGCGATCGACCTCGGCCATATCGCCGTACCCGTCAACGCCCTCTACGGACCTTGCGAGGGCGCGGACGAGAGTGCGCCCAGCCGATGGCGCCTTCGGATGGGGCTCGACCTCCAGCTCCGCTGGATCCCGGACACGCGCGTCCGCGCTGGATTCCAGTACGCGATCGGCTTGCTCGGATTCGACCGCTTTGGAATCGAAGCGCGCGCGGGACTTTCTGCGAACTCCGAGGAGAACGTGGAAGGTGTCACGGACGAGTTTGGAACCGTGCTTGATTTCTCGCTTGAGGTTCAGCTCCACATTCCTCTGCGCGTCTTTCACTCGCCCGCTCGATTTGTCCTCTCGGGAGGAGCGACCTTGATGCACGATATTCGTACGCGGACGACGCCGACGCTCTCGATTCCGGATGGTTGCGACCCTTCGGCGGAGATTTGCGAAGTGAGAATCGACTCGGTGGAAGAAGAGATCGATAACACCTGGTACGTGCGACCGTACGCACGTCTACAATACGAGCTCGGCACAACTGCTCTCGCTTATCAGTTCACTCTGGATCTCGACGACGCGTCGAATAGCACGCACACCTTCTCGATCGGTCTCCGCTACTAGCGCGCGGTTCAAATCGCTAGCAGGGCCCTCTTCCGCCAGGAGCGCCGATCCGAGCTTCGCTCTTCCTTCGATATACTCGGCATGTCGTTCGTCGATCGAAGCTCGCCTCGCCGCCCCTGACGAAAGATCATTCCTACTACCGATTTGATCCCCGCACCCGCGCGAAATTCGGGCTCGACTTCTTCGCCCTTGCGGCCCCACTCCCAAAAGGGGGGTGGGGAAAAGAGCGAAGCGCTTCCATCTCGGGAATCATCCGCGTCGAAACAGCGGTTCTCCGTGCATTCCCGCTCGCAAAGAGGTAGTGAAGCGCATGGATAGTCTCCGAATTCAGGGCAGCGGGCCGCTTCGCGGCAGTGTTCCGATCAGTGGTGCGAAAAACGCCGCGCTTCCGATTCTTTGCGCGGCGCTCCTCGCGGACGGTGAACATTGCTTTCGAAACGTTCCGGCCCTGCGCGACGTCCGGACGATGGGGCGGCTGCTCGAGACGATGGGGCTCTCGTTTTCGATGGAAAAAAACACCGTCGATATCGTAGGACGTCCAGTTGGGGAACCCTACGCGCCTTATGAACTCGTTAAGCAAATGCGAGCGAGCGTGCTCGTGCTCGGACCTCTCGTGGCGCGATACGGTCGCGCAAAGGTTTCATTGCCCGGAGGCTGCGCCATCGGAGCGCGCCCGATCGATCAACACCTGAAGGGTCTAGAGGCGATGGGAGCGAGGGTTGAGCTCTCCGCTGGCTACGTGAATGTCGAGGTTCCCAAAGGACGTCTCGAGGGTGCGGAGATCGTGCTCGATTTTCCGACGGTGACCGGCACCGAGAACCTGATGAGCGCTGCCGTCCTCGCGAAGGGGCGTACAACGCTCGTGAATGCCGCCCGAGAGCCCGAGGTTGAAGAACTTGGCAGGCTCCTCAATAAGATGGGCGCGCGCGTGGAGGGCGCAGGAACCGACGTCATCGTGATCGAAGGAGTAGAAGCTCTGGAGCCGGTCGACCACGCGGTGATCCCAGATCGAATTGAGGCCGGGACATACATGGCTGCGGCCGCCGCGACACGTGGCGATGTTTTGCTCGAAGGAGTCACGTTCGACCACTTGGAAGCCCTCGCCGCCAAGCTCCGGGCCGCGGGAGTGGTCGTCGAGCGTGAAGGCGAGGGCGTTCGGGTTGCCGCCAGCGGTGAGCTCCGAGGTACGAACGTCACAACCTTGCCGCACCCAGGATTCCCGACGGATATGCAAGCGCAGTTTATGGTGCTCATGTGCACGGCAACTGGGCGATCCGCGATCACCGAGACCATCTTTGAGAACCGCTTTATGCATGTTCCCGAGTTGAACCGGATGGGCGCGATTATCGATATCAATGGCCGTACTGCGACCGTCGAGGGAGTCCCAAAGCTTCAGGGAGCGAGTGTCATGGCGACCGACCTACGCGCGAGCGCATCGTTGGTCATCGCCGGTCTCATCGCCGAGGGGACGACGAATGTTCTGCGGGTCTACCATATCGACCGGGGGTACGAGCGAATCGAAGATAAGCTGAGCCCGCTCGGCGCCAATATTGTCCGCGTCTCCGAGTAACGCGTGATCCCCGTCCGCAGGCTGGTGAAAAAGGCCGAGTTGGATTCGTTGGATGTTGGCGTGCGCGCCCGATTTTTGAGTCTCTACGTATGTGGCGAGAGCTCGATCGCGTTTGAGTGCATGAACATACCGCGAGCCGGTTTCGGACGTTTTTCACCAGCATGCAAAGGAGAGCGCGGATGTCAGAGGCTTCCACTATTCTTCTCGCATGCTGAACCTAAAGACGCTGCACGCCGAGCTTGACTCGATACTCGCGGCCGAACTCGACAATGCCTCGCTTCGTCGTGCCTTGGAGGAATTGCGCGGTCGCGCAAAAGGTAGCTTCTCGCTGGTCTCCTATCGTTTCGCCCGAGATCTGCTTGAGCGTAACGATGTTGGGCTCCGAAGCTTTGTCCTGGGGGTCGTCGAACCTTATGCACTCGATGCACGAGGGAAGCGCGTCCATCGATGGGGCGCGAACGAAGCGGACCTAAATTGGATCTTGAGATTCGCGGAGGAACAAAACGAGGACGATCTCTTCCGTTCGTTTTTCTACGCGGTCCATGAACGAGATGCTCCGAAGAAAGCGACCAAGCGAATCGCTGCGGCGCTTGCGACCGGAGATGCGTCGACGCTAGGGAGGGAGCTGGAACGTCTGCGCTACATCGTTCGCTTTGATGACTCCCTCGCGATTCAGCTCTATGAATCCTTCCCCTCGTTGGCGCGCAACGCGATCCTGAGCGGGTTGCCGTTCCGCCGCTACGGCGATCGCGGGAAGAGCGAACTGCTGCCGCGCCTCCTCGAACGGGTGCGGCACGATGAGGACTTCTTTTTCGCTCTCTATCGAAGAACCGCAGGGGAAATTCGCTGGAAGAGGGACGTTGCTCGACTTCTCAACGAATCACTCCCCGCGGAGCTGAGCATTGAACTGGAAAAGCACCATCTTTCGCCCGCGCCGACGAGCGTCGGAACGGTGCTCGCGGAAGTCCTCGAGAAGCGCGGAACCGATGGGCTGCCCTATGTCCGGAAGAAACTCGGCGTTCATCGTTACGGGCTTGGTGACGGGGGCTTTAAGCGTCTTCAAGAGGCCGTCGAAGCCGTTGGAGATGACGCGCTCTCCGCCCAGCTCTTGCGCTCCCACGGGCGTCCGGCGGAATACAATGCCGCTGTCCTCGATGCCCTGAACCGGGGAAATCGAACGCGCCTTTTGCTTCTTGCGGGGACCGGCGGAGAGATGAACTTTCCCGGGCTAAGCTTTGCGCGAGTGCCGCCTCTTGAAGACAAGGTCGCTCTTGAGATGCTGAGCCGCGATCCCGAGCTTCTTCGAGGTCCGTTTCGGCGGAATCTTTTCGCAGGATATCGAGAAACCTATCCCCGGCTCGTGAAAGCCGCGATCGAGCGCGAGGATCATGACTTGATCGACTTTCTCGCGAGTCGCTTCATCACGCGAGCGCACACGTTTGGCGGCGGGAAAGCCCAGGTCTCCGCAGAACTCATTTCGAGAGAGTTTGAGAGCCTTCTTGAAAGGGATGCGTCGCTCTTCGCATGTCGTGCGGCGAGGGTCCTCGGACAAGTCCCTCCTTACTCGATTTGGAACTACGACCGCTTGCTGACGACGAATCGACTAGCGCGTCTGCTGTATGAGTTCTCGCCCGCGGCGTTTCTCTCGAGTGAAGCTGCCTTGGTCGATTTGCTTGAGGCCCCTGAGATTCACGCGCAGCGCGTGGCGTTTCGGGCGCTATCTCTTAACGACAAACGTTCGGGAGCTTTCGCTGCACAGCATCGGCGACTGCTCGGCGCGGCGCTTCTAAGACCGCTCCATCGCCGGACTCGGGCCATCGCGTTCGATGCGATCCGGCGAGGGGCCTCGGACCGTGCCGCTGCCGAGTTCTTTCTACGGCAAGCGCGTGAGGCAGCGTACTTGCCTTCGCGACGATATCCGATGGAGGAGCTCATCCACCTGATCGGAGACATTCTGATGATGCATCCTGAACTTCGTCTCGAGGATGAAAAGCCGCGCGTCTTTCGAGAGCGCGTTTCGAGGATGGCGAGATGAACTTTCTCATCGACTATGCGAGCCCTAGCGCGATGCGTTCCACGGCGGAATCCTCCTGGTTGGATTTGCGTTCCGATCACGCCGCCGGGGTTCGCTTTCGCGGGACGGTGAAGCAGCCCGGGGTGATGGATGTTCGAACGTCCTTGCGCGCGCTTGGCGAGCTTATTTGGTCGGAGGATTATTGGTATGCCGACGGCGGATATCTCGACCCGATCGTGACGGTCCACGACGACCGCGTGTTCTTCGAAGCGTTCTCGATGGATCAGAGCGCGTTTGGGTGCGTGATCTTCGATCGCGAACTCTTTCATACCCAAGGAGAGGTTCGCACCGGAACAACCAATGTCGATTTCACGGCGTGGCTATGGGCGGCACTTGGAGAGATGCGGTCGAGCCGGGAGACGACGCTTTCGATTGGGACGGCGGGCGTCGAAGTTGCGACCGCCGGCGGCGGCGCGAGATTTGAGAAGAAAGTAGAACTCCCAACGCCGTGGGTCCGTGGTCTTCTGCAGGTGCACGCGGCCGCAGCCATGCCGGGAACCCGCCTTTCGCTCAAGCCCGTCGACCTCTTGAGCGCGATTCGGTATCTCCGATACACAAAGGCACGCGTTAGTCCTCGCGCGTTGCGTTACGAGCTGGTCCCAAACGCGGATGCGAGGCTTATCTTGGAGCCGTTCGAGCATGAGATCCCTTTGCGGGGAGCCACGCACGGGCGAGGCGAGTTCCGGGCGATTCGGACATGGGGACGCAGACGGCTACGCCTCATCGAACCACTCCTTCCCTTTGCGACGCACGTCGATGTTTACCTGAAGGGACGAGCGCTTCCGAGCTTCTATGTCGTTCACGTCGGCGAGCATTGTCGTTTCGTGCTCGGGCTGACCGGCTGGAGTGCGCGTGGATTCGGCCGGGCGCGTTTCGATATGCTCGATGGCGGGCAAGAGCCCAGCGAGTCGCTCTTGAACCGTAGCATCGAGGTCCTCAAGCAACATGGCGAGATTCGCGAAAGAGACGCGGCGAAGCGGCTTCAGTGTGAGCCTGCTGAGGCAAGTCGCGTGTTGATGCGACTATGCCGGCGTGGGAGGGCGCTCTACGACCTTGAGGCCCGGGCGTTTCGCCATCGAGAGCTGTTTCGAAATCCCATGGATATTGGCTACGAGGCGGAGGTCTTTCCGCCAGATCTGCAGGCCGAAGAGGCGCGTTCCTTCTTTCGAGCTGGGACGTTCGAGCTGCTCTCCGATGAAATCATTGAGACAGAAAAGGAACGCAGCCTGAAGACACCCGAAGGGAAAATTTCGAAGAAGGTTACCTATCGGGACCGCGTCGTTCGGGGGCGGGTAGAGCAGCGCCTTTGCGAAATCAAACTCTCCACGCGAGGGCGAATTATTTTCGGCACGTGTGAGTGCGGGTTCTTTCGAGAAAACCTCCTCAACCTTGGCCCATGTGCGCACATGCTGACGCTCCTGACGGCGAGCCAGCAAGCAGGTGAGAAATGAACTCCCCCTCGAATGGTTGCGGTCTTGACCGTCAAATGAGAACCTCGACTTCGCCGGTCGCGTTGACCGAGATCAGCCTTTTGTGTGGTGTTTCGCCGCGCAGGCCTTTTGGCTACATTCCCTCGCCGCGGTCCCAACGTACGAAACGCTGGGAGCCACGGGTCCATAGACCCGAGAGTGACTCC
>JAHDCI010000243.1:0-2991 GCA_020629955.1 Myxococcota bacterium
TGTTTCAGAAGCCGCTGGACGTTCTTATACGAGCGCGCGCCGAAGCGGAGCGCGAGCGCACAAGCCGCCTCGACCTGTGGGCTCTCGTAGGCCTGAGCGCTCCGCCGGAGCCCAAGCGCCGAGCGCAGCCCTTGTTGGGCGATGGGGCGCGCTTCGAGGAGGCGAATCACCATCGCTTCGGTCATCGGACCGACGCTCTTTGCCCATTCAAGGACGCCCGCGGGGTCCTGCGCCGCCCACTCCCGGTGCGCCGCCGGAATGTGCTCTTTGCGCGTTGTGTACCCGTACTTTTGCGCGCTTCGAGCGTGCGCCGCGACGACCCGATGCTTGTACAAAACCTCCACCGTATTCACGGTCAAACGCACCATCACGCGCTCGCGCACCAGCTCGCTTGGGACCGAGTAATAGTGGTCGTCAACCTGCACGTGATAGTCGAGATGCACCTTCGCCGGCTTCCAGGTCGCGTACGTGTAGCGGCGGATCGGGAGCGGAAGAAGCGCGTCTTTCTCGACCGACGCAAAGAGCGCATCCCGGCTTTGTCCGCCGTACGATTTCATCGGACGCGCGTTCAGCTCCGCGTTCAGTTCTCGGATCCGAGCGTTCAGCTCAGCGAGCGAAAAGAACCGTTCGTTCCGCAGTCGCGCCAAGATCCAGCGCTGCGCGATCAGCACGCCCCCTTCCGCCTTGGCTTTGTCTTTCGGTTTGCCGGGACGTGCCGGAAAGACGCTGCTTCCATAGTGCGACGCGAAGGATTCGTAGCTCCAGTTGATCCCCGGCTCGAACCAGTCGGGACGTTTCACGGCGCTTCGAAGCTGGTCGGGGACCAACGCTTTGGGCACGCCGCCGAAGAACTGGAGCATCCGGTCTTGCGCGCCGATGAAATCCGGAAGCTGCTGCGTCCGCGTTGCCTCGACGTACGTCAGGTTCGACGCGCCGAGGACGCCGACAAAGAGCTCCACCATCACCCGCTCTCCAGTGTGCTCGTCGATGTAGTGCGGACGTTTGCCGGAGTAGTCCACGAACACTTTTTCCCCCGCGACATGCCGCTGACGGAGCGTCGGAGATCGCCGCTGATAGGCCCGGTAACGGTCGCAGAACGCCGTGTATTGATACCCGGTTGGATGGGCCTTCAGGTACTCCAGGTGCAAAAGCTCCAGCGTCACGCCGGGGCGCTTCAACTCCGTGTGGATCCATTGCACGTCTGGCTCTGGCCGCGTCCCTTTCTGCTTCGACCGTTCGCCGTAGAGCGCCTGCTCGAGCGCTTCATCGTCGAACGTCGACAGGTTCTCCACCGTCAAGCCTGCCGTCTGCGCGCGATTCACCGTCCGCGAAACCACGCTCCGGCTCACCTGCGCACGCCGCGCCACTTCTCTCACTGACAGCTGTAGCTGCCAGCGCAATCTCAATATTTCTCGCACTCGATGCATCGCGGTCCGCTCCATCGCGCCTCCTTTCGGAGGCACGCCATGGAGGGCGATGCCCTACGTCAAACCTTAACGGTCTCCGCTTCCACTTGCCGAAGCGCCCCTGTCCCAGTCATGCGATCCAGGTGTCCCAGTTGGCGATCCGGGTGTCCCAGTGCCGACGATCTGGGTGTCCCAGTGCCGGCGATCCGGGTGTCCCAGTGCCGGCGAGATACGCAGGAGACCGCATGTTGGTGAAGTTTCCTGCAGCAACCTGCTTCGGCGACAACTTGTATGATGTCTATTCGGACGAAGTTGAGGCACAACACTTCGCGTACAAGCGGATTACTCTCAACTTCTCATAGCAAACAAAAAGGCCGCAAGTCCTACGGACTTGCGGCCTTTTTTCCGAGAAAATCAGAAACTAAGAACGCTCGTAAAGCCCCGCAGCCCCCATACCGCCGCCAATACACATCGTCACAATCGCGTACTTCCCGCCGCGTCGCTTCAGCTCATGAAGCGCCGTCGCCGTCAGCTTCGCGCCCGTGCACCCGAGCGGGTGACCCAGCGCGATCGCGCCACCGTGCACATTGAGCTTATCCTCGGGAATACCCAGGGCTTGCTTCACGTGAATGGACTG
Source organism: Myxococcota bacterium (assembly GCA_020629955.1). GTDB lineage: Bacteria > Myxococcota_A > Polyangia > Polyangiales > Houyiibacteriaceae > JAHDCI01. The sequence goes on from JAHDCI010000243.1 coordinate 2,044, forward strand.
GCTGGCGAAGGCTTCGTTGAGCTCGATGACGTCGATATCGTCGATGCTCAGGCCGGTCTTCTTGAGGAGCTTCTCCACGGCCGGGACGGGGCCGATGCCCATGATGGCGGGGTCGACGCCGCAGGTGGTGAAGTGCTTAAAGGTCGCGAGGGGCTCGAGGCCTAACTCGTCGGCTTTGGCCTTGCTCATGACGAGCGCGGCGGCGGCGCCATCGGAGAGCGGGGAGGCGTTGCCTGCGGTGACGCTGCCGGTCTTCGAGAAGGCCGGGCGAAGCTTGCCGAGGCCCTCGAGGGTGGTCTGCGGGCGGGGGAGCTCGTCGACCTTAAACTCGAAGAGCTTCCGCTCGCCGTTTTCGTACTTCACGCCGCTGACGGGCACGATCTCTTCGGCGAAGACGCCGCTCTCAAGCGCTGCCTTGGCCTTCATCTGCGAAGCGAATGCGAACGCATCCTGGTCTTCGCGGCTGATCTCGTACTTCTTCGCAACGTTCTCGGCCGTCGTGCCCATCGGGGTCACGGCCGTCGGGTGCTTTTCCATGACCTCGGGCGACATGCTCGGCTTGTTGCCGGTCATGGGGACCATGGACATGGACTCGACACCGCCGGCGACGATGACGTCGGCCCAGCCTGCAGCGATGTGGCTTGCGGCGATCGCGATCGCCTGAAGGCCGGAGCTGCAGAAACGGTTGATGGTCATGGCGCTGGTCTCATCCGGCAAACCACCCAGGATGCCGGCGATGCGGGCGATGTTCAGGCCCTGTTCGCCTTCCGGCATGGCGCAGCCGAGGATGCAATCTTCGACCAGCTCCGGCTTCACCTTGGGGTTCCGCTCCATGAGGCCGCGGATGACTTCGCCGGCGAGCTCGTCGGGACGGCGGTTCTTCAATGAGCCCTTGTGGGCCCGGCCGACCGCGCTGCGGACGGCATCGACAATCACTACTTCTGTCAT
>JAHDCI010000243.1:3091-6561 GCA_020629955.1 Myxococcota bacterium
AGCATATGCTGCATGCGGTCCTGGCTCTTGCTCTCGCCGCAGAGCGAAAGGAAGGCTTCGCACTCGAGGTCGAGCATGTCCTGCTCGGTGACCTTCTTCGAAGCGCCGCCGGCGCCGCCGCACAAGATCGTGGCGACCTTGCTGGCGATGAGGCCGTCGTGCTCGGACGCGTGGCCGTTGAGGACCATATCGTTGACCATGGAGTTCAAGGTCGCGATGCCGCTCTCGCCGGGGAGGCGATAGGCCTTCGGGGCCTTGGGCTTGTAGCCGCTCTTCGCCATGCCGATGACGCGCTGCTTGGCCTCGTAGAGGTGACGCGAGCGGTCAAAGGAGATGCCGTCGTTCTGGCGGAAGTAGCCAAAGGTGCGGGCTTCCACGGCGCTGGTGGCGACGCGGGCGAGGGCGATGTTCTGGAAGACGCGGGCGACGAAGGGCGTGGTGTCGACCATCGTGCCGTCCGGGATGGACTCGAGCGCGCGCCAGAGCATATTCACATGGCCGGCGCCGCCGGGGACAAGACCGACGCCGACTTCGACAAGACCGACGTAGGACTCGGCGTAAGCCTGGACGGAATCCGAAGCGAGGGTGAGCTCGCAGCCGCCGCCGACGACCATCGAGTACGGCGCAGAGACAACCGGCACCGTCGAGTACTTCATCTTCTGGGTCGCGTTCTGGAACGCTTTGACCATCGCGCGGAGCTGGTCCCACTTCTGCTGCTTCGACGCCATGACGACGCCAAAGAGGTTTGCGCCCAGGCAGAAGTGCTGGCCTTCGTTAAAGATGAGCAGGCCTTCGAAGTCGTTTTCGGCCTTCTCGATCGCTTCAGGCAAGATCGAGATGATGCCGTCGTCGATGCTATTGGCCTTCGTCTTGAAGGTGAGCCCAAGCACGCCGTCGCCGAGGTCCCAAGCTTCGGCGCTGCCGTTCTTGAGAACCGGCGCTTCGCCCTTGCGCACGTTGACCATCGGGGCCTCGCGCGGGTCTTGGTCGACCTTGACGTACTTATTCTCGGTGAGGCTCCAGACCTCGCCGTCGCGGTAGAAGCTGCTGGCATCCGCTTCGAGCATCTTGTCGATGCTGGCGGGGAGCTTCACGCCGTCGGCCTTCATGCGCTCGGTCGTCTCGCGGAAGCCGAGGGCATCCCAGGTCTCGAAGGGTCCGAGTTCCCAGTTGTAGCCCCACTTCATGGCGTTATCGATCGCGATCACGCTCTCGGCGATCTCCGGAATGCGGCGCGCCGAGTAAGCGAGCGAGCGGGAGAGCACCTTCCAGGCGAACTCACCACCGATACCTTCGGTCGCGACGAGCTTCTTCACGCGGTCGGCGGGCGATCCCTTGATGCCCTTCATGGCCTTCTTAAGATCTTGGTCGCCGCCCTTCGGACGGTACTCAAGGGTCTCTAAATCAAGGGTAAAGACGCCTTCGCGGGTCTTCTTGTAGAAGCCGCCCTTGGTCTTATTGCCGAGGTACTTCTTCTCCTTGACCATCTTCTCGAAGAACGCGGGCGCCTTAAAGACGTCGCGCTCATCGTCGTCCTCGAGCATCGCGTAGCAGTTGTCCGTGACGTGGAGGAAGGTATCAAGTCCGACCATATCCGCGGTGCGGAAGCTGGCGCTCTTCGGGTGGCCCATCGGCTTGCCCGTGATGGCGTCGACGTCTTCGGGCTGAAGGCCCATCTCGACCATCGTGTGCATCGTGTAGAGCATGGAGTGGCAGCCGATGCGGTTGCCCACGAAGTTCGGCGTATCCTTGCCCATGACGACGCCCTTGCCGAGCTGCTCCTTCGAGCAGGTGACGATGCGGTCGAGCACTTCGGGGGAGGTCGCTTCACCGACGACGAGCTCGAGGAGCTTCATGTACCGGACGGGGTTAAAGAAGTGCATCACGAGGAAGCGCTGCTTAAACGACTCGCTCCGACCTTCGAGCATATCCTTGATGCGGAGGCCCGAGGTATTCGACGCGATGATGGTCGTGTCGGCGCAGGTCTCTTCGAGCTTGTCGAAGAGGTTTCGCTTGATCTCCAGGTTCTCGATGATGGCTTCGACCACGAGGTCGGCATCGGCGAGAAGAGAGATATGATCTTCAAGGTTGCCCGTCGTGATGCGCGCGGCGTTTTCCTTGGCGAAGAAGAGCGCAGGCTTGGCCTTGAGGGTCTTCTTGAGCGCGCCTTCGGCGAACGCGGAGCGGTTTTTCGGGTCGTCGTCGCCGGGGGGCACGATGTCGAGCAAGACAACGTCCACGCCTGCGTTTGCGAAGTGAGCCGCGATGCCACTGCCCATCACGCCTGCGCCGATTACGCCAACCTTTCGGATCGGTTCGGTCATTCTTTTACCTCTCTAGAGTTTTTTTGGCGTCGTCGCGCCGCGCTCGCTTTTCTCGAGCGCCGGAAACATCGCGCAAAATGAATGACGATTCAAGTATCGACCCAAAAGAAGCTTGTGTATTTTCGTTAAGAGATTGTTTTTGTTTGCAAATTCCCGGCGCCGAAGAGTGCAAAAATTGGCCACCAGGAGGCCCGATCTGAGCGAAAGAATGGCGCTCGAAGAGCGGAGTGGCGAAGTCTTTCAGAACGTGAACGACGCTTAACCATCGCTTAAACCCTGCATTTTAAAGACCAAAACGGGCCAATCGGCTGTTCATTCGTCGCCCGAGTGATAGGGTCCGCGGATGTCCGTTCAGTCCGAAGCATCCACGCCGGTACGATCTCGTCGTCCGTGGTGGATTTCCCAGCCCAGCGCCGCCTTCCTTCGAGATCCACTGTTTTACTACAAGTACGATGCAATCTGGGCGGTGCTTTCGGCCTCGATCGCGGCGACGCTCTATTTCGGTCTCGGATGGCGCGGTTTCGATATCTCGCTCAGCTGGGAATCGGCGCCACTCTTGGGCGGCCTGCTCGCGCTTGGCTGTTATCTTCAGGTCATGGCGGGCGTGTTCATTCACAACTGCTCGCATGAGAACTTCCCGCGCGCGATCAACCGCATGGTTGGTGAAACGATGGGCGCGATTGTCTGCACGCGCTTCGCTTCGTGGGAGATTCTTCATCGATACCATCACATGAACACGGACCACCCGGAGCTCGATCCGCATCCGGTCAATCGCGGCTTCTGGCGTTTCTTTTTTCAGAAGATGCTCGCGGGGCTCGAAAAGAATCTTCGCCATCAGTACCTCGAGCGCTGGGGCGATACGCCGAAGATGCGGCGCCAAGATACGGCGCGCTCGATCGGCAGTTTTCTTTCGGGCGTCGTACTGGTGACCTGCTGGTTTGTGATCTGCGGCCCGGTGCTCTTCTTCGTTGTGTTCTTGCCGGCGCTCGCCTTTGGCGCGATTCACGTGAGTCACTTCAACTGGGTCACGCACAACGCATCGGCCGAAGGCGAAGACGACTTCCGCCCGACGAACCTCGACACTGGCGTGTACTGGATCGCCAACCGCATCCTCTTCGGGCTCTATATGCACGCGAACCATCACGC
>JAHDCI010000244.1 GCA_020629955.1 Myxococcota bacterium
CGCCGATGCTCAGCTCAGGTTCGTCGTCCGCTGCGCCGATGCTGAGCTCAGGTTCGTCGTCCGCTTCTGCGCCAAGCAACAGCTTTTCGGGTTCATTTTGCGGAGGCTGATCCGCGCCTGCATCCGCCACGGGAGGCGTCGGCATTGGCTGAATCAGCGTGGTGTCGTGATCATCAAGACGCGGAAATTCGCCGGAAGGTGGCGCATTCGAATCCACTTTTAGACGCGGTCCATCTCCTTTGCCAAAAGCGCTCTGAAGCAGCGGAGATGGTGGCGGTGGGGGTGGTGGCTTGGGTAGCTCCGTGAGGTCGCTGTCCTCTCGACCGAGCACGAACTCATCCTTTGCAGGTGCTCTGGTTGCAGAACCGGCGAGCGCTTCATCCACGGAAGGAATGGCGACAATATCGCTTGTCTCATCGAGGAACGACGCCAGCAGCGCGTCGGTATCACTAAGCCCAGAATCTCCCGAAGGAGTCGGCGGTGGGGGTGGTGGAGCCATCGATTCGATGGGTTCCGCGAACTCGATCTCGAGCTCATCAGAGTCCTCCGAATCGTTCGCAGCGAGGATCGCCGCTTCGACTGCCTGAGCGTCCGTTTCAACTTTCGTCTCAGCCAGCGGCGCCGCATCGATATCGGCGAGAAGCTCGGAGAGGTCGAGCTCCATCGAGGGTGCGACGGCTGTTTGGTCATCGTCAAACGAAGCGAGTTCTGCCTCGTCCGCGAGCGGCGGCGGGGGCGCGGTCTCAGCATCCCCTTTCTGTTCGCGCCTTTTCTCGGCACGCTCCTTCGCGAGACGCTCAAGCTCAGGATCGGGTTGATAGAACGGTCCCATGGTCTTCCGGCGTTTCGGCCGTGACGGTTCCGCGCCATCCTCTTCTGCCCAGCCAAGGATGTCGTCGATTTCATCGCTCATTTCTGAGCTCCTTTCGCGCGACTCGGCGCGATCCAAGCACGCGCCAAATCCCCCGCTGGAGTGTCCGCGCGCAAGCCGGAGAGGGAGACTCGGCCTTGCAGAAGTCCCTCCAGCGCGGCTTTCAGATCTCTACCGATGGCCGCGCCTGCGCAGTTCGAAGACGTACGCGCGGCCGAAACATACTTTTGAACATCGCCTTCAAAGGCGAGCGTAGCGAGGGACTTTTTGACCCGTCGCGGGAGAGCTTTCGCGATCTTTTTCTCGAGCGCTGCATCCACCGAAGAGCCCTTTCCTGCAACAGCACGAAGCGCTCCAAGTGCATTCTCAGGATGAGGATTTCGAAGCCACCAGGCGGTGCCCCGAGAGAACGCAAACGCTTCTCGGACCGCCCAGAAACGCATCGCAGCGCTGCCTGCGGCGGGGGCGCTAGAATCGCGAACCCATGTCAGCCCCCGACGCTGCGGGACGAGCCGGAAAGGGTCACGAACCGACTGAACGCGGAGGGCCTGCGTCTCGAAAGCGAACATGCCCGCGATGGAGGCCAGCTCCGCTGTGTACGCGTCTGCGCCCGCAGCCTCTTTGTTCAAGGCAAAAGATCCTGCGTCGACTCCGTCGAGCTGCAAGAGCGATTCTTGAACCATCTTCGACGCGGTGGCGAAATCGCCTTCGTCTCCGACCACCAGAAATTCTGCGACCTGGTTTGGAGAGAGAGCCCCGCCGATCAAGAAGGTCTGCTCATTGGCCTCGTCGATCTCTTCCTCGTTGGCCTCGCCGCTCGCAATGAGCAAATCCAGCGCTCGATGCGCAAGCGCGTCGTCCGATTGCCACTGCGCCGCTGCACGAAGACCACGAAGGAGATCCGCCGTCAAACCATCTCGCGCGAGCGCATCTCGTACGGTCGCTTCGAAGGTTCGCGCATGACCTACGGCACGCGAATCCCCCCGAAGCAAGTCATGCGTCTGGGTCGCAATACTCAAGTCGGTAGGTCGGGCCTGCTGCGCGATACTGAGCGTCAACAGTGCGCCATCTCGCTCCCCCGACTCCTCCTGAATCTTGGCGGAGTCTCGAAGGAGCTGAGTGCGCTCGTCCCCCTCAGCGAGTTCGGCTGCCGCTTGGAGCGCTTCAACTTGGACGCCAGCTTCCCCGATCTGGGCGCTGAGTTCGGCAATACGCCGATGCACCTTGATATCCGCGAGCCCAAGCTGCGCCACGTTCTGTAGCCGCTGGCGCGCACCCGCAGCGTCGTCGAGCTTCTTTTCCAAAAAATCCGCCGCGCCGAGATTCGCGACCCGCTTTTGTGAGTCTGGAACGTCCGCGGCCGAGAGCGCATCCAGCTTCGAAACGGCGTCCGCCCATGCGCGCCGGCCAACGTGGATCTCGACAGCCATCGCGAGACCACCCGCGTGCTGGGGATCGATCTCGAAGAGCGACTCGAGGGCGTCGAGCGCCCCGGCCACATCTGGAATCGCCCGTAGAAGTCGCGCACGTTCGTAGCGCAGCCGGATCAGCTGCGACGGGTCTTTCTCACTCTCGGAACGCCGCGAAACCAGATCGAGTAGTTCCGCGTCGGCTTTCCTTTCAACGAGGAGATCGCGAAGGCGGAAGTAAGCGATCGGACGATCGGGAGCCTCTTCGGTGACGCGGCGAAGTCGGGCCTCCGCACCGTCAAAGTCACCGAGGTAGTCCATCTGGACGGCGGCCGCCTCCTCAAGCAGGGGATGGGCGAACTCGCCGTCGAGCTCACTCGCGAGTCTGTCGCACGCTCGGACAAGAAGGGGCCAAGCCCGGGCATGGCGTGCGGCAACACGTAACGCTTCCCAGGAAGCGAGGTCATCCGGATCCCGTTCGAGGAGCTCCTGAAGAGATTCGATCGCTTCTGGGCGCGCAGCCTGGGAAAGCGACCGCGCCGCCGCAGCCCGCATACCGGGTCCATCGATATCCGAGGCAAAGGGCGCACGCGCAAGAAGAGCATCGGCCTGCGCGTCAGGGTCATCTCCCAGCGAGACCGTTTCGCTGAGTGCGACTGCCGCAGCGCAAGTCTCTGCGGCGTCAAATCCGAGTTCCTGAGCGAGGAGGAACGCATCCTCTGCGGCGTCGCGTTCCTCTCCGAGGAGCATCATGCGAATCGCGGCGAGCCGGAGTTCTGCCGCATCTTCCCCTTGGGCATGCTCGGCAAGCTCGAGCCAGTCCTCCGCGCTCGGGTCGTGATCAAGAAGTCGGTGTACAAGCGCCGGAAGAGCGCCACTCGGAAGGGAGCTCTCCGACGGGCGTTCGATGTTGTCGGAATCGCCTAAGTTCGGGTCCTGTTCCTGGGCGCCAGGCGGAACGTTTGATCGATTCTCCGCACCGGAGAAGCTCTCGTCCGAGTGGACCAAATGGCGGAGCGCATCTTCAGCGAGAGTCCTGTCCTCCGCGCTCATGGCGTTTTCGGCAATGACCTCAAGCGCCCGACGTTGGATTTCACGGGAACGAGCAAACACCAGCGCGCTAACCGCTGCGGCAAGCGATTGAGAGCCTTGGATGGCCCGCTGAAAAATGGTCTCAAACCCTTCTACGTCGCCGGCACTTGCTCTCGAATCTGCGAGCTCGAAGACCAGGCTCTCGGGCGCACGCTCAAGCTCCGATATCGCTTCGAGCGCTTCGCGTTCAAGCTCCGCGTCACCCCGCTTTTTCGCGAGTCGCCGAAGCGCAAGCCAGCCGCTCGGATCTTCAGGCGCGGCGTTTGCGACCTGTCGGCAGGTTTCGATCGCAAGATCGTAATCATCACTCGCTTCCGCGCTGGCTGCCGCAAAGAGCAGTCCCATCGAAGCGGCGGTTCCGCCACTTTGCGCCTCGGCCGCCTCGCGCAGCAAAGCCACCGCTTTGTCGCCCTGCCCCGTCTCTCGGTAAAGCGACTCTAAGAGGGACACCGCGTAGGTGTGCCCAGGCACCCATTCGAGTGCCTTCTCCAACGCTCCGATCGCATCGCTCTTCTTTCCTGCCCGGAGCGCCGCTCGGCCAAGGGCAGCAAGGTGCGCCGCGCCCTCTTCCATATTGCCCAGCCGGTCCGCGCGATCGGCAAGCGCTTGATGGGCGACCATGAGGTTTTCAAGGTCCCCACTACGCGCAGCATGAACCCGTAGGATCTGTTCGCCCCACCGGGATTCGCTCTCAAGTCGAAGCGTCTTCTTAAGGGTTTCAGAAAGCGAGGCGGGATCGTGTTCTGCGATGAGTTCAACCTTGCGGTGGAGCATCGCTTCTCGGTCCGCCGGGTCACTCAACGTAGGAAGGAGAGCATCGATCGCTTCACGCTCGGTTTCGTTATCCCCGTGCACAAAAGCCGCATGTCGCAACTCCTCCAAAATCGGGCCCGGCTTCGAATGATGTTCGGCAGCCTGTTGAAAAAGAGGCTTCGCCTTTCCGAAATCCTTCAGGCCATAGAGTGCAAGCCATGCTGCAAGCCAGCGATCACGGCCGGCATCATCGCTCTCCCTCGCCTCGAGTGCGGCGAGCCACTCTTCGTATTCTCCAGAGTCGAGGAACCAAGCATCGAGTGTCGCGCGAAGGGCACGCGAGGAAGGGAGAAGACTCGATGCGCGGGTGAGTTCTTCGAGTGCCTGCTTCTGATTGCCGGCGGAGCGTTCTGCGTGCGCGAGATAGAAACGCGCAAGCGCTTCCTCTTCTTTCGACTCCGCGCTGCGCTGCTCTTCGGAATCCGCGCGGACAAGATCGGACACGAGCTCTCGAACGAGCGCCGCGTTGCCGGCGCGGTGTGCGGTCTCGAGCAGTGCGCGGGAGATCAATGGGTCATTCGGAACCAGCCCGGAAGCTTCTTGCAGATCCGTAAGTGCGGCTTCCGGGTCATCGAGCTCGCGCAGGCGAACGCTGGAGGATTCAAAGAGAAGCGCGGCAGCCAATGCGTGGTCTGCGGCCGAGGTCGTTTCCGATTCCGGAGCGTCCGATTCCGAGGGGTTGGGTTCTTCGGTCTTGGCGAGCTGCGCATAAGCCCGGCCATGCAGCGCCTTGACGAGCACCGCCGGTAAATGATGGGCGCGCGCGATCCTCTCCATGGCGCGGAAAATCCGCGTGCGATCAATGTCGAGCTCAGTGATCCGCTCGAGAATCTCAACCGCCTCTCGCTGCGACTGGGAGTCGCCAGCGCTGGCGATGAGCTCGGCAAGGTCAAGCTGCAGCAACGCCGACCACTCGGGATCGCTCGCGGCTTCCGCTCGTGCTTTGAGTGCCTCGATTCGAAGCGAGGCATCCCCCGCCCGAACCGCGAGGCGTTCGAGATAGAGACCGAGCGTCGCCATCCCAGGTCCACCAGTCGCTTCTTCAAGTGCATCCTGGATGGTCGAGATGGCATCTGCGGCGATCTCTTCATGGTCCTCTAAAAACCCTGAGAGATCGGCCGCGGCAGAGGCTTTGTCTTCGGCCGTCGTCGAGGAACGAAGCTCCGCGTCGTAGAGACGATGCAGGTTTGTCATCGAGCGCCGCTGTTCGAAGATCCGCACGAGCTCGTAAAGCGGTGGCCTGAACCCGGGCGCTTCGTTGTACGCCTTTAGATAAGCCTTGGTCGCCGCGGATTGACGCTCAAGAGACGACTCCAGATGACCCAGCGCAAGCCAGTAGAGCGCGCGCTTCTGCGCGTCGTTCTCGCGCTCTGCCGCCGCGGAAAGAAGGCGACGCCGAAGGTCGTGAGGGGAAGAAGCTGGAATAGAGGGAGGGTTCGCCACCGGAACGCGAACATATCAAAGGATCCGTGGCGTTGTCGTCCGTTTCCGACGATTTTGAATCGGCCCCTCCGCCGCCGCTTTTCGTTTGGAATCCAAAACGAAAAACGACCCGAGGCGTTCGCCCAAGGTCGTGTCGAGGCCGCCGATGTCTCGGCGAGGCGAATTAGAGGATGTCGATGAGCTCAACGTCGAAGACAAGCATGCCCGCCGGACGCCCTGGACGGCCTTGGTACGCGAGGCTCTCAGGGATCCAAAAGCGGCGGCGTTCCCCTTCCACCATCAGCTGAAGGCCTTCCGTCCAGCCGGCGATCACGCCGCGGAGCGGGAAGGAAGCGGGAGCACCTCGAAGGACGGAGCTATCAAAGCGCTCGCCATCGGTCGTCCAGCCGCTGTAATGAACCTGAACGCGGTCGGTGGCCGCTGGATGAACGTCGCCGGTACCGGGACGAAGGACCCGAGAGGCTAGGCCGCTCGCGGTGCGCTCGGCGTTGGCTGGGGGCGCTGCGACGTCGTCGGGTGCTTCGGTGCGAAGGCTATCCCCTTCCTCGGCCGGTGCGCTCGGGCGAGCCGGCGCTGCGTTACCACCCTCTTCTGCGGCGCCTGCGTTTTCCTCCGTACCCGCATTTTCCGCAGCAATACGGCTTTCGGTACGCTCGCGAAGTTCGGTTTCCGAGCTGCGCGTGCAGCCGAACGCCAGCGCAGCGCAAACCAAGGAGAAGGACACAATTCCGAAATGACGATTCATGGTGCTTCGACCTAGTTCGCATCGGGATCCTTGGCAAGGGCAACTCGCGTCGTTGGGGGCGAGCACCAAAAGGGCGCAAAAAGAAGCGGGTTTGAGCGTGTCAGCACGTGCGGCTCGTGCTACTCCGCGCGCATGACCTCGTCACGCGAGATTCGCTCGTCTTTCCTTCGCTTTTTCGAGTCCAAAG
>JAHDCI010000245.1 GCA_020629955.1 Myxococcota bacterium
TTGCTTGGGCGCGCTACTCCACGTTTCACAATCAGACCTTCGATCTCGCGCTCTATGCCCGGAGCGCGTGGGGGCTCGCGCGCCTTGATTTCTGGGACCCGATTTTCGAACGTCACCTTAGCGCGGGGCATCTCTCGTTGGTGTTATGGCCACTTGGCTGGCTCGGGCGACTCATCGGTGTCGTTCCGGCGCTCCTGATCGCTCAGTCGCTCGCGATGGGCGGCACAGCCTTGGTTGTCGCGCGTTTCGCCGAGCGTCAGGCGCAGAAACCGCTGGGGCATGGGACCGAGTCATCGGGCCGACAGGCACTGCGCTATGCGCCCTGGGTTGGGCTGGCGAGCATTCTTTTGCACGCGAATATTGGTCACGTCGCGACCTACGAGTGGCATCCCGGCACGATCGCCGTGTTCTTCTTGGCGAGCGCGATCGATCGCCTCGACGCAAGGGATGTTCACGGATTCGTCATGCATAGCGTCTTCGTCATGGCTTGCCGAGAAGACTTCGCGTTGCTCACAACCATGCTCGGCGTTCTGGCATGGCTGCGGGGTGCAAAACGGAGCGGGGCTTTGGTCGCACTCCTCTCCATCGCCTACCTCTATTTCTTTCTCGGCATCATCCAGCCCGCGCACGCGGCTGCTGGGGATTCTTTTGACCAGCACTTCGGAGCGTATGGGGGTTCGCTGGGGGAATCTGTGAAGACGTGGATCACGCAGCCCAGCGTTGCGCTTGAACATATCTTCGGCGAACCCCATCGGGCGACGTATTTGCTCCGTATCGCGGCTTCGTTTGCGCTCCTGCCACTCCTTGGCTTCCGTCTCGCCTGGGTCGCGCTTCCGGTGCTCGCGATCAATCAGCTCAGCCATTTTCATACGACGCCAAACCTCGACAGCCACTACCTCACGCCGGCGATTCCGATTCTCGCGATGGCGGCCATCGAGGGGATCTTTCGCAGCGCGCAGCCGAAGCTTCTTTCTCTGGCGCTCGTGACAACGCTTTTGGTCGGCAGTGTTTTTGGCGGCGTCCCGATCTTCGGTAGCGCCTTTGCGGCGGACGAACGAAGCGCTGCAAGTGCTCGGGTGCTCCGGGAGATTCATCCCGGCGATAGCGTTCAGGTTCCCGATGCGCTGCTTCCTCACCTTGTTGAGCGGTCTCGTGTGCACCGCGCTGCGCCGCCGGACCGCGGGAGCGATATCGTGGTGTTCGACCTCTCTCATCGCGACCGCTACTTTGGCCAAGAGACACTTCTTCGAACGAGCGAGGAGCCCCGGCTCCGAAATTGGTTGGCGCGAGGCGATTATGGCGCGGTCTTGGTGGCAGAGCCATGGATGGTTTTCCGGCGTGGGGCAGAGCCACGGGGCTTACTCGAAGCGCGGCTTGTGGGCGGGCCCGCGCGTGCGGCGGATGGAAGCCGGCGGATCGCGGAATGCCTCTCGGTGGAGGCGATTCGTCGGGCCGGAGAAGAGCTCGTCGTCACGTTCTTTGCGCACGGCGCATGCGCGGCCGATTTGGCGATTCGCATCGGTGAGTCTGGCCCGCGTCCCGATTGGGTGGAGCTTCTTGGCAATGGTAGTTTCTCGCCGGCGCATCTTCGCTTCGGAGATAGATTCGAATCACGTTTTCACATTCGGGTCACGCCCAGCGCCGAAACGATTTGGATTGGCGCGCTCCGTTCGAGCGGTCCACCGCCGACACACGATGATCCCGTTGCAATTCCGTTTGGACTGACGCCATAGAAAATGCCCCCGCCGGAGCGGGGGCTGAGGTTCTCTCGATTCGAGCTTCGGCTTTGCTTCTACTTCGCTTCCGCTCCGAGTGGTTGATCTACTCTGCGTCGAGAAGAACCGAAGGGTCGTAGCTGACCTGCAACGGTGCGGTCACAACACCGTCCTCACCGAGGTCATAGACGTGGCCCATGCGGGCTCGCTTGGTCTCAAGGTAGCCGCGGTTCACTTCATGCGGTTCGACGAGATGTGGCACGCGCTTCGCGACGACGACGCCATCTTTACGAAGGCCGTCCACCTTGCTCGGATTGTTCGTCATCAAAGAGATGGAGCGAACGCCGAGATCTTTCAGCATAAACGCCGCCATATCGTAACGGCGTGCGTCGTCTGGGAAGCCGAGGATGCGGTTCGCGTCGACCGTATCGTGGCCCTTCTGCTGCATCTGGTAGACGCGAATCTTATCGCCAAGACCGATACCGCGTCCTTCCTGACGAAGGTAGAGCAAGACGCCCTCGCCGGCGTCGGCAATGCGCCGCAGCCCGAGGTCGAGCTGCTCCCTGCAGTCGCACTTGAGCGAGTGGAAGATTTCTCCGGTCAGGCATTCACTGTGCGCGCGAGCAAGCACTTCTGCCTTCCCTTCAACGTCGCCGGCGACAATCGCCAAATGCTCGTTGGGGTTGGAGGCCTCGCGGTACGCGATCACTCTGAAGACACCATATTCCGTGGGGAGTCGACATTCTGAGTAGCGTTCGATGGTCATTAAGGGTTCCTTCTGCGCGAAGCGCCTGACATCGAATCTGCCCATCCCAGTTTTAGGTCCTAGCGGTACCTATTCGGGGTCGCCGCCGAGATTCGCGCCGGAGCATATTGCTCAACAAATCCAAGCGTTTGCGGGAAAATAGTGTCGTTACGGTTAGCGTTGCGTGCCCTACCAACATAGGCGCGGGGTTATAAAGATCAAGTCCCTGACGTTTGATAGAACGCACGACGCCGTTTCACACGCCTTGGCCTCTATTCGCAGTGCATTTCGAAGACCAGGGTTTCATTGGGCGAACCGACGAGGGCGAGGTCGATCCCGCTGACCAAGAAGCGGACTTCTGAGAGTTCAACGGAAAAGGCCGCCAACGTTTTGGGCGCCCCGGAATCGGAGAAGTCGACGAACTCGATCGAGGAGCGGCCCTCGGCTGTCTGCGCGAGCAATGCGTAGCCATCACGCGCGTCAAAACGAGCACCGGCTACCGGATAGCCGCCGATGCGCTGACCCGAGGTGGCCAGTCGAAAGCTGATCTCTTCCTGCTCGCCGAGAAAGAGAATTCCCTGGTCACGTCGAAGGTCACTGATGGCGAGCATGTCGATCGGACGCTCAAAGCGAAGCGCGTCGTCGACTCCGAGCAAAAGGTCGCCGGCGACAACAAAGAGTTCCCCGTCCGCGCCGAATTCCAGCTCAGTTATCGCCGCTCCTGTCTCGAATTCGCGAACGCGACCTCCGAGCAAGTCGTATTCCTCGACAATGAAGCTTGCTCTCGTGGCGCGTCCGACCACGAAGCTGGATTCGCGTACGCGCAGCGCGCTTGGCTCTGAATCGAGGGGCACCTCGACCAAAAGGCGTGGAGTGGCGGATTCGCTCACATCGTAGAGAAGAACGGATCGCTCCGTGGAAGCCGCGAGAAGTTCGTTTGCGACGTCGAGCTCGAGGATGTTTGCGGAGCCAATGGAACCAACCGGGGCGCCCGAGCGGACGTCGAAAAGATCGAGACCGGCGCCCGCGCGATAGAGGGTTGTACCGACTTGAGCGACGGCGCCTCCACAAGCGCACGTGTTTTGGATTCGCCGGGTGAGTCTTGGAGTGCAGCGCGCAAAGCGTGGCACCGCGATCCGAATGTCTTCAGGAGCATCCGCGATTGCATCTTCGAACGCGCTATCGGGCGGAATGCCGCCATCTCTCGCGTCGTCGGCGGCGTCGAGAGCAGCATCCAGAGCAGCATCCGAGCCCGTTGGTGTCTCCGTGCACGCGAGTAGGCAAACGCTCGAAAAGAGTACGAAGCCTGCGTTGAGGTCCCGAAGAAGCAGGGCGGACGCCTATTCGGTCTCGTACGTTTTGTGAAGCCGTAGACCGAGTTCGCCCTCGATGTTGACCAACTCCCCTTCGGCGACGATGCGGTCTCCTGCTCGCAATAGCGCCCGTGCGCTTGGGATATCTCCGGTTCGAAGGATCGTGCCACTCTCCACCATGGCGAGCTGATCCAGGGTCAGGCGGATGCGGGCGACCTCGATCGAAAGTTCGATAGGAGCATCTCCGACGGCTTCAAGCGCGGCGCGGCGCGCGTTGGCGGTGACCACTTCGTTCTGCTCGGACATTTTCAGGCTTTCGTAAAAGGGGAGAGCCGCGGAGTACGTCGCGGGTCCGTTTTCGATTCTCTCGACCCGAAGGTCGTCTCGTCCTGCGCGCTCACACCACCAGGTGGTCTTCCCACCGCCGACGGCGCGAAGGCGAAGCGCAGAGAAGGTCTCGACTGGGGCGATCCTATCGCCGGGTTCAATGCGCATAAGCTCTGAGAAGCGGAGCTGCGCTCTGCCGCTGTCGACGCTCATCGTTAGAGCCAGGTTGGGGATACCGCTTTCGCGTTGGTCCGCCTCAAAGCTGGCGCCGGCCGGTCGCAGGGCTCGGACGACGCCGCGACGTTCACCGATCGTCAACGTCGTACTGAGGGTTTCGCAGGAGGTTGCTGCGTCGCCGAGCGAGGGGAGGACGCTCGCGAGCGCAGCCTCGGCAGAGGTGAGAACGCTCAGCACTTGGTAGGATGGAAGAGCCTCTCGGAGGAGCTTTCCCGCGAGAAAAAAGAGCACGCCGCGCTCACCTTCGGTGAGTCTACGACCAAGCGCATCATCGCCATGCTCTGCGCCCAGCGCGCGCTGCAGAACATGGCTGACAAGGTTCGCAGGCGGCACGATCAAGACACGCTTCGCCGGGGCTCCTTTCGGCGCGATCAACACCGCGGCGAATGGCTCAAGGCGCTCTGTCACCCATGCGCGAAGCGGGAGCACTTCCGGGAAAGGCTTTGTCGCTTGTACTTCCTCGCCCGCGATCGAGGCGAGGGCGCTTTGGAAAGGTTGCGAATCGAATCCTAGAAAGTTCGTGACGAGGCGGTTCGCACGGTCCACGTCCTCGCTGCGCAATATCGCCAGAGGATAGGGATATGGAGGGTAAACACTCACCGCGGCGGAGTATGACACGCGATCTCTTTCAGAAAAATCAACCTCAGCAGAATCGCATCGTGCCGTTCACCAAAAAAAAGACGCACCCCAAAAGGATGCGCCTTGTTTCGAGAATCGCGGGGCGGTCTATTCGGGATACTCCATGACCGTCTCCCGGGAAGGGCGCTCGATGGCGACGACAGGGCTCGTCACCAGATCGCGACCATCGCTCATGAAGAAGACCGACTCTCCAACCGTCGGGATACCCTCGTTCGGACGCACGCCACCACTCTCGTAGAAGCGAAGACCGCCGGAAACCTTGCTGCGGAGGGCGAGATGACCTCGGAGCCAACGACCCGAACGTCGGTCGCGGACGCCAACACAGAGTCCGCGGCGCGTGTGGTACTCCGTATTTCTCGTTGTATAGACCTTGTGTACTCGTCGTTCCGATCCGCTGTAGTTCATGTGCTCTTCTCCCGTATGCCGCTCCGACTGGTAGAGCTGGCCTACTCCAAAGCCTACATGTGCTACATCGGGTCTCCAAGAAAGCTGCAAAGCATTTTCCATGACCTTTCTTTCCCTTCGCCCGGACAACTTCACACCGCCTTCGCGCACGCCCTGGGGCGGGACCCGCATCGTTCAAGATTACAAAGGGGGACCCGCAGGAAAGATCGTTGGAGAGAGCTGGGAGATTTCGGTGGAGCCCGATTTTCCGTCAACGCTCACGAGTGGGCAGCGGCTCGCCGACGTGCTCACCCCGGAGATGCTCGGGGTTCACGCCCGTCTCGGCGGCTCGCCCCTTTTGGTGAAGTTGCTCGATGCTGCCGCGCCTCTCTCCTTGCAAATTCATCCAAGCGATGACGATCCTGCCCTGAGCGATGGCGAATCCGGGAAGCCCGAAGCCTGGTACGTGCTTCGCGCGGAGGAAGGCGCCGGGCTTTATCTCGGTCTGAAACCGGGAGTGACCGAGGTGACGTTGCGCGAGGCCATCGAGTGCCGAGGCGATGTCGAGGCGCTTCTTCACTTCGAGCCCGTTGCGCCGGGCGATTACTTTTTTATCGAACCCGGCACGCCGCACGCGATTGGGCCTGGGCTTACCTTGGTCGAGCCGCAACGGGTCCTGCCTGGAAAGCGCGGGCTCACGTATCGCTACTGGGATTGGAACCGCCTCTACGACGAGCATGGCAAAGCCTCACCGGATGGTTCGCCCCGGGAGCTTCATTTGGATCGCGCGCTCGAGGTGACGCGCTGGTCAGAGAGCGGACCCGATCTCGTAGCGCGCGTTCGGACCCGCGCCGGTGCGCCCGCTGCCGCTGCTTCCATCCAAGAACTCGATCGAGGCGCGCTTTTCACGGACCGGTTAAGCGGCACGGGCACGTTGCATTTGGCGGCAGAAGACCGGCTCTTTGGTTACACCTGCGTCGCCGGAGAGGCGCGTTTCGCGAGCGACTCGAGCAATGCCCTTCTGCGAAAAGGCGAGTCGGGAATTGTCCCCGCGGGCGTCGCGTGTGAGATCGAATTGCAAGATGCGCTCGTCATCCGAAGTGCGGTAGGTAGCGTTTAAAGCGCCGCGGGGACGGGCACGGCTTCTTCCGCGCCCGTCTCGGTGCCGCGGCTCGCGCGTAGCT
>JAHDCI010000246.1 GCA_020629955.1 Myxococcota bacterium
ACTGGGTCGGGGTGGCCGGATTCGAACCGACGACTTCTAGTTCCCAAAACTAGCGCTCTACCAGGCTGAGCTACACCCCGAGATTCGCTTCTCGAGCTCGTTAGGACGGGCAGCCTAAACACGCTTTGACGAGGTGGCAAGCGCTTCGTGGGTTTTGGTCCGATCGCCTTCAAGAAGGCACGCCAACGCGGTGGCGAGAAGGTGACGGTCGATGCATCCCCGAGGCTATTCTCCGATGCACGCACCTCGAAGGGCACGCCACCTTAGGTGGGCGAGCCAAATATCTCGATTGGCGTTCACGACCGCGACAGCCGCCTCGGCCATCGCTTGCTCGCGGAGATTCACAACCATCAAAGTCGTTGCCCCTTCGCGAAAACGAGCGCGCTCGGCCTCTGCAAGCTCCTCGGTGATTCGTAGGAGCTCTTCCGCGATCTCATGGCGCTCGTGAGCGGCGCTGGACTGAGATCCGATATCGCGAGCTTCCACCGCGAGCACGTCTTCCCGAAGGCGAAGGCGCTGCTCGAGCACCGCAAGTTCGGCTTCAGCGCGCTCGAGGTTGCCGCGTTCCGTTCGAAGACCGAGCGGCATCGAGAACCGAAGCCCGGCCTGCATCACCGTTCCCGTGAGCTGCGTCTCTTCTTCCCCAAAGTCGCGGGAAATATCGAACTGCAGATCAAGGCGAGGGCCCCGTCGAGCCCGCGCGAGGTCGCGAGAAACGGTCGCGGATTCGCGCTGCAAACGGATCGACCGGACAGCGGGATGGCATTCGAGGATCCCCGGAATCTCCGCCTCAACTTGCTCGATATTGCGCGCCCGCTCTTCGGGCAGCGAAGCCTCGATGGTTGGGAGCTGCTCCACATCGACCAGAAGCGGCCGTCCCGAGTCGTCGCGGAAGTAGAGCGATAGCTCCAGCGCCGCCTCCTGCGCGTAACGCCGCGAACTGACCGTCGCGGAGCGACGCCGAAGCTGCGAGCGCCGCGCTTCGAGGGCTTCGATCTCGGCGAGCGCACCAACATCAACCCGCGCCTGGACCTGGGAAAGCCGCGCGTTTGCGAGCTCCTCAAGACGAAGGCTTACGCGAAGACGCTCGAGCGCGGCGACCAGCGCGAAGTACTTGCTGAGCGCTTTCCGTTCCACGCTGAGCTGCTGGGACTGCTGCGACGCGGCCGCGCGACCGATCCCAAACTCGGCCACCGTCCGGGCGGCTCGGCGAGAATCGATGGGGCCGTCGCGCCACAACGGTACCCGGATCCCGGCACTCAACTCGCCCGCACTTTGGGTCGGCGAATAGTACGAAGGGAAGCGATCATCCGCTCCCGTGAAGAGTCGGTACCCCACGTTCAGCTCCGCGCCCCAGAAAGGGGTCGGCTGAGTGAGATCAATATCCACCCGACCAAGTTGGTAGTACGCGTCGGAATCGCCGAAACGCATGCTGGCTCGCGCGGAAAGAACGGGGTCGAAGCCGCCGCGCGCCGCCTGAAGACGCGCAGACGCCTGCGTCATTCGAAGTTCAGCGGCCAAAATCTCAGGGTGGTGTTGCATCGCGGAGCGAAGAACATCTTCCGGGCTCGGAAAACTCGAGACCAGCCGCTCGGCGACTGTCTGTTGGGCAGAGACCGGCGCGGACACAAGCGCGGTGCCGCACAGAGCGATCAGCGTCGTCCAGAGCCCGCGCGTGCGGTTTGCGCCAAGACGCGTAGAGGTGGTTTTTCTCATGACGTTAACGGGGCGTGTATACCCTAGTTTTCGTAGCTCTCGGAGCTCGGGGCTTGGTCGAGAGCGGGAGGGAATCCATTCAGCTGACGCCAGAGTTCAAACCCAACCCGAACCTCCTCAAGAAGGATCCAGCCCTTCACGCGCGTACCCTGGCGGAGGTATGCGGCGTCCGGCCACTCTTCGCCTTCGTCGGGGACAACAACCACTCGAAAGTCTCCGGTGCCGCGGTCCGCAGGGTCAACGAATGAAACCCGTCCGGCGAACGTGCCAACGGCGACGCTCGGCCAGCCACTGAATTGAAGCCCTGGCCAGCCTTCGAACTGAAGGCGAACTTGGCGTCCGGGGGAGATGAGGGAAGCGTCGTTGCCGTCGATCGAGATCGCGACCGCACGCGAGTTGCTCGCAGGAACGAGGGTCGCGAGCGTTGTTCCGCGCGAGACCTGAACCTGCCCCTGCTGAACACTGATTCGCTGAACCACGCCATCGCGTGGAGCACGAACGGTTTGTTGCGCCTGTTGCGCGAGCGCGGTCTCCGCAGAAAGCACGCTCGAACGCGCGCTTGCGACTTCTGTTCGGGCACTCTCGAGTGACGCGATGGCGCTGCGAATATCCGCCTCCGTCGTCGCGCGAACGCGAGAGAGATAGGCTTGCTTTGATTGAAGGTTGCCCTGCGCCCCGCGGACGTCTGCCTCAAGCGCTTCGATCTCGGCCTGCGCGGTCGCTTGAGCAAGCTGCGAAAGCTCAAGATCACGGGAGGAGGAGAGGCCCTGCTCTGAGAGCGCTTCGATACGCGTAAGCTGAATCCGAGCCGTCTCGAGCGAAGCGCGTGCAGCGGCCAAACGTCCCCTTCGCGCCGCCAGCGACTCGCGCGCCGTCGCGATCTCGGCCTCCGCTGCGCGGATCTGCGCACGCTGCGAACGGCGCACCGCCTCAAGGCGCTCATCGTTGGCGATCTCTCGCTGCTCGTACGCCTCGAGTCTGGCGCGCGCAGCCTCCGCAGCACCTTCGATTCGCGCGAGACGATCGGGGTCGTTATCGCTGAGCTCTACGAGTAGCTGTCCTTCCTCGACCTGCTGCCCCTCCATGACATGCCAGCGAGATACGCGACCGGAGATCGGCGCTTGAATCTCCTGCGGACGCTCGTCGGGTGAAAAGGCGATGACCTGCCCCGCACCCGAGATATTCTGTCGCCATGGCGCGAAGCCTGCGAAGAGGAAGAAAGCGACGAGACCAAGCGTTAGATAACGTGCGACGCGCCGTGGCGATTGCACGGTGGGAACGCGGCGTGAAGCGGGAAGGAGGCGCTGGGCCTCCGGCCAAGAGGTAACCTTAAGGGTCATGCTACACCTCGAACAGAGAGAGAGGGACGCTGCGGCCCAGGACTTTGGCTGTCGCCAGAGAGCGTGAGTCGACGATGAACGCCTTCTGGCGCGTGCTCACCGAGGATGAGTGTGGTGCGTCCCTTCAGTGATTGAACCAACGAAGAGTCAAAGGGAAGCAAGTCGAAGGTACCGTCGAAGACGAGCAGCCGGGCCGAGCTAACAAGCACACGTGCCACCGCGAGCCGAAGCCGCTCGGACTCATCGAAATCCATCGACTCCGGAACCACTTCGTAGCCGAGGCCTCCGGGGAGACGCCGAACGCGCTCATCGAGCCCGACGGTCTCGAGCACTTCCCACATTCGGCCGGTCGAAATCTTGGGTGCCGCAGCCCGAAGGTTCTCGGCGATTGTGCCCGTGACAACCTCGGAGCCGCGGGCAACGCGGACCGCTTCACGCAAATCGTTCAGCGAGATCTGAGTGACGTCGTGACCGTCGACAAAAATGGAGCCGGTCTCTGGAGCCCGAAGCCCAAAGAGCAACTCGGACAGCGCATGACGCTCTTCTGTCGAGGTTTGGATATGCACGACTTCACCGGGTTGCAGCTTGAGGTCCAGGTCGCGACCACTCTGCGCAATGCCGCCGACCGAAACCAACGTAAGAGGAACCGCCTGCGAGGGGAACGACACCGCGTCGCCGCCGATGCGTTCGGTTGGAAGGTCGAGCAGGACCGCCAGTTTGTCCGTCGCCGCTGCAAGGTCATACGCCGTCTCAAGCTTTCCTCCGAGCTTGGAGAGCGACACGACAATC
The DNA here is from genome assembly GCA_020629955.1 of Myxococcota bacterium. Lineage (GTDB taxonomy): Bacteria > Myxococcota_A > Polyangia > Polyangiales > Houyiibacteriaceae > JAHDCI01. Next base: position 3,846 of record JAHDCI010000246.1, read on the forward strand.
GCACTGACGATGAGCTCGGAGGCGACGAGCTGACCAATCGTCAACTCACGATTGATGACAAGGTAGCCGCCGACACCGAGCAAGGCGACGCTCGTCGCAACCTCGAGAACGAGCACGCCGAGGATCTGCCGGAACACTTCACGGAAGTGCTTCTCGCGAGCATCCAGCCAATCCGCAGCCAGGCTATCGAGCCGGGTTCGAGCGAAGTTCGCAGCGCCGTCGTTCTTCAACACAAACAGGTGCCGAGCCATATCCTCGAGCCAGCCGGCGACCGCGTACTTCGCCTTGGATTCTTTGATGCTGGATTTCACGGCGCCCTTGCCGAGCGCAAAGACGATGAAGGTAACGCTCAGCAAAATCAGCGCCCCAAGACCAAGGAGAATGGGGTGGTAGAACGAGAGGACCAAAAGACCCACGACCACCGCGAGCACCGCCTGAATGCCTCCCAAGAGAAGCGACGCGGTCGCTTTCTGCGCCGTGAAAACGTCGAAGAAACGGTTCACCAGTTCGGGTCCGTGCGCCGCGTCGAAGGCGCTGCGGTGAAGCCGAGGCAGACGGTCAGAGAGCGCCGCGACGAGGCGGACAAAGAGGCGGCGCTGAATGATCTCAACGACCCAGGTCTGCAACGCTCGCAACGTTGCTGCGAAGATAAGGCCCGCGCCAAGGAGCGCGGCGAGAACAATGATGGGTTGAAGGAGCGTGCCAAATGCGACCGTGCTGACGAGGACCTGCACGGTGAGCGGCAACGCCAATGAGAGCAGTCCGATCACCGCCGCATAGATCGCGACCACGACAATATCTCGTCGATCGCCACGAAGGAGCGCGAGCCCCTGGCGCCACGCACTCTCTCCCTTCGGGAGCGCGGGCGACTGAGGAAGCAAGGTCCAAATTTCGCGCTCGGTAACCCGATCGCCGAGCCATCCTTCGAGCTCCTTGTCGGTCACCCAAACGCTGCTCTCGCGAGTTTCGACGCGGTATCGGTTGCCGAGTTTTTCCGTGACCCACGTCGCGCGCCCTTCCGCAATCGTGAAGAGGGGGCCATGCTTGAGCGACCGAAGCGCCACCGGCCACGGGGAAGAGAAGCTCTCGACATGCCAACCCTGTTCGCGGGCGATTTGTTTGAATTCGCGCTCGACGTCCTCCGAGTCGCCCTGAAGGCGGTCGCTGAGGAGCCAGTCGGCTGGTCGTAAGGGATGAGTCTTCATCGGAAGAACCTCTCTAGGGACGACATGCCGAAGTGGAAACATGTGAACAACATCGCATGAACTTTATGTCACGTATTTTGTAACGTCAATCCATTTTCACGTTTTTAAACACATGTTTTCAAAAACGTGTTATACAAGTCCTATGCACCAGGAACACGGCTGGACGTTTTTAAGCAATCACGCGCACGTTCTCCTCTGTATTGCGCGCGACACCGATACACGCGTTCGAGACATCGCGGCTCAGGTCGGAATCACGGAACGTGCCGTGCAGCGGATTCTTGTCGAGCTCGTCGAAGGTGGGGTCCTCGAGAAAGAACGGCGGGGGCGTCGCAATCACTACGTGATCGCGGGGACGATGCCTCTACGACATCCCCTCGAAGCGAATAAGTGCATCGGCGACTTGCTCGAGATGTTAACCGACTGATACGGAGCGGATCGGGTTTCACAGGCCCTGTCCGTGCACCTTCGAAATCCATTCGGAGTCGAAGAAGCCTCTCGACATCTCCGGCGCCGATCGCCCCGTCAGCGTCTACCCACGGACAGCGCCTACCCACGGATCTACGCTGGAGCCCCGGAGCGTTCGGACCGTCGTTGCCTTGGCACAGAGACCTTCGTCGCACGAGATCGAGTGGGCGAAGACCAGATCTCGGGAGGCCGTAAAGCCACGGAAGCGGGTCTTCACGATCGCCTTCTCACGTGCGCGGAGACCGCGCGTAAACGTGACCTTCTCCGCGACGGGCGCCAGCAAAACGGGGGAGATTCCTGCCTCATGCAAGGTTCTCGAGAGCGCTTCATCGCAGAAGTCGACATACGCGGGATGATTCACGTGATCGAGCGGATCCATCCACGTAAACCAGGGGTCGACCTCGAAGAGATACTCCTTGCCCTCAACCGACTCGGCGATCGCGGGCAGTTCCACCGCGGGTTCATCCGAATGATGCGGCGGGAACGCTTCAACGAGCTCCGCCGGGGCTCGACGGGGAGTGATCGTTCCATCTCGTTCAAATGCGACATGCACCCACAGCTGGCTCCCTCGCACGACCGATCCACGTGGCGAATCAAGACGAACCTCACGGGTCGAGAACATATCTCTACGGAAGCCATGTACCCACGTTCGCGCTTCTAGTTCCTCTCCATAAAGCGCCTCGAGACCATGCTCGACCGTCATGGTTCGCATGATGAAAGCAGACCCGGCGCCGCGATAACGCAGCGGGTTCCACCCTGCGCGGGTCGATCCCTCAACAGCGACTTCCTGAAACGCGCGCCAAAGATCTCCTGCGCGTGCCGCGTCGCGCACCGAAAAGGCGTGGCGAGGCAGAACGAGCGGAAAGGTCCAGAGGCTCGGCATCTCAGAGGTTGGATTGCTCATGCAAGAGAGGTGTCAGCTTTCGTTGAACGCCGCCAAGCGATTCATCCGCACGGTGACGAATCCGCACTAG
>JAHDCI010000039.1:0-5972 GCA_020629955.1 Myxococcota bacterium
TGGCGCGCTTTCTAGAGGGATCTGGTCCTCTTTTCGATGAGGAATCACACATGCTTGCCCGAGGTGCGTCAATCTAGATCGCTCCACTTTCGATTTGAGACGATCCTGACGCGTCCAAGACGCCTCTCGATCGCGGCGCCATATGGCCCCGGGCCTGTTGTGACATCCGGCGCCGCCAATGCGCAGAGCCTGAAATCGGGAGTCTTTAGTCCGCGGTTCAAATCACTGGAACGCCGATCCGATCTTCGCTTTTCCTTCGATCTACTCGGCATGTCGTCCGCTCTCCGAAGCTGGCCTCGGCGCTTTTGACGAAAGATCCTTCCTTCCATCGCTCTGATCCCAGCACTAGCGTCTCAAAAAGAAGCGCCGGGCCACAGTTGTGGTCCGGCGCGAAGGCTTGTCGTGCCCCCCGCGCTAGGGCGCAACTTCGGAGGTATTCGACTGAATCTGCATCTCAAAGACCATCGGCGCGCTGTCCTGGCCACGATAAACGATCGAGTCCATCCGCGTCTGCACGTCGCTGGAGGAACGGCGGACCATCGCGTTTCGGCGAACCGTAACCTCACCGCGGCCGCCGCCGGTCATTTGCTGAAGTTCGACGCGAACGTTGGGATCCTGGGAGCCGAGTCGCTGAGGCTCCGCCTGCTGTTCGATGTTCATTGCGAGCGTCCACTCATCCTCCGTCGCGCTCTGCAACGTGACCGTGGTCGATTGAACGAAGCTGATCTCGGGGCTCTGAATCGGGGCGGTGTGTCTCCACTGCGCGCCGGGGGCGACCGGCTGCTCGGGCAGCGGCGGATACGCGTTCAGCACGGCTTTTTGCATATTCTCCAGCATGCTGCGGAGCATTGGGTGGGCGTCATCTGGGATATCGGTATTCTCCGAGATTCCCTCACCTCGCATCGAGAACTGGACCCACCCGCTTGCGCCCACAAGGGGCGCCAGCATCCCGCGCATTTGATCGGCCACATCGCCCTGACCGTCGACATCAAAACTCAAGATGGTCCACGAGACTTTGAAGGTTTCACTCGTCACCTCGGAGATGGTGTGTTCCACAATCGAGCTGGTGTTGGGGATTGGCGGCGTGGGCGCTGCCTGACCGCCGACCGTAATCGCCATTCGCGTCATGCTCTCGACACGCATCTGGTAAGAGGAGCCTTCCTCCGGAGCGTATTGCAGCAGGACAGCGTCGCCACTTCCTTCGTGAATCATGGTGACTTCGCGCCGCTGCGGTGCATCCACCACGGCCGCAATCTCGTCGCCTGCACTCTCCGATGGAGACGTGTCGATTTCCGGTGTTTCAGCGCCTCCGCATCCCGAGAGCGCGAACAAAAGCGCGGCAAGAAGATGCGGGAATTTGAGGGAATGAATCGATTTCATGACGCTCTCCGTAACTCCGAGAGAGATCCCCGTCGAGGATTTTTACGCGTACACCGTTTTCACTCTTGGCAACTCGCTTTTGGGCTCCTTGTTACGACCCCGAGAACGAACTCGCGCGAGATGTGATTCTGGCATCGCTCTCGTCAGATGGTTTCGTTTGAGAATCTCGCCTTCAGACATGACTCGCACCTGCACCTCCGGTACCCTGTCGCGCGTGTTATCGGTACACGTCAACGTCCCCGGAATGGAGGGGACCTGGATCGCGCGCGCACTGCGCGATGCCGAGATCGAGGTTAGCGAGGAGCGTCATCAAGCGCTCGAAGACGCAGGCGTTCTTGTGGCCGAGCTCAGCGCTGCGGGGCTGCCCGAAACCCTGAAGAGTTTCGACGGCGAAGTGTTGCTCATCGGTTCCGATAGTGAAGTCCCAGAGGACTTTGCGGCCTACGCTTATGTTGCAAAGCCGTTCGCTCTGGAGAAGCTCGTAAAGCGCGTCAAGGCGCTGGTCTCACCCGGCACGACCGGATCGAGTTATCCATCGGTACGTCCGTCGAGCGGATCGTCGGAGCGCCCGTCGCGTGCGCCCTCGGAGGCAAACGTTCGCCCACCCTCGCGTCCCCCGAACTATCCCGCAGATCTCGAGATCCGCGAACCGACGATGACGCTCGATGAAGAGACCGGCTTCGGAGAAGCATCGGAGAGCTGGGCGGGATCCGAGGCGTCGGTCGTGGTTTCATCCGCTTCTTCGTCGGGTGTTGCTGCGTCTGGGACGGGGACCAGTCAGGTGTCGGCGACCGGCTCGGCGGTGTACGAGTCCATCGCCGGGATCTCCACCGAGTTCGGTCCTCGGGTGACAAACCTCTTGCGAGCTGCGGACGAGCGCGTGTTTCCGAACGAGGCGCGGCTAACGCTCCGTTTTCCCGGCGGCGATGAGAGCGCGGAAGAACTTGTTCCGGATGAGCTAATCGCTGAGGTGGTCCTGCCGCTTGAATTACCAGACCGAGATCCGCTCGAGGCGTTTACGTTCGTCGGCGCCCCCGACCTCCTGCCGATGTCTGCGACGCGCGATGGGTCCGCCCGCCATCACTCCAATGTGGAGACGGAGCGAACGCCGCAGACCATTCCGCAACGTCGGACGACGTTGCCTCCTCGAAGCCTCGCTCCCTCCGAACTCGGCGCTCAGGAAGGCACGCTTACCGCGGAAGGCGGTCTCAGCTTGGCGTGGAGGCTCTTCGACCGTGGCGAGGCGGTCGAAGTGACGATGGAAGCGCCCGGCGCGACAACGGTTCGGCTTGGGCTCCTGCATGGGGAAGTCTATTCCTTCGCTGGAGGCGCCTACCTCGCCGCCGCTCAGGCCCTCCGCAAAGTGCGCGCGCTGCCGATCTATCCTGTCGATGAACAGAGCGCGATCGATGTCCTTCGTGAGGCCGTTGACGCCGGACAACTCGATGCTTTCGAGCTCGACCGCGCCCTCCGGGTTTCTCGTGAGCGCTTGATTCAGTGGGTCTTCACTACCCCCGGGGTGAAGTTCTCGATTCGCCAAGGCACCGTCGGCGGCGACAATTCACCGCTGGTTCACCGAAGCTTTATTGAGACGGTTGCGGAGGGGGCGCGACGTCGGCTTCGCGCCTCTGAGGCCGAACGTTATCTCGGTCTCGACCTCTCTGCGACCTACACCCTCGGACCCAGCTACTACGCCCGCGCGAAAGATGCGGGCCTCGAACCCGAATTGGTGAGCGCGATCGCTCGGGGCTCCGGTCGAACAACTCTCGGGGAGCTTTTCACCGGGGTCGCAGCGTCGGTCGGTCTCCCTGGCGCGTTCTATCTCCTGGCGGTGACCGAGGGACTTCAGGTCAACGAAGGCTTGGGCAGTCCCTTGCTTTCTGGCGCGAAGATTCGAGACTTCTTAAAGCGCTGTCACGCACAGGCGGAAGATAGCTCCTATTTCGAGTTGCTTGGGCTTGATGAGGAGGCCACCGCGCGTGACGTGGATGAAGCCTACGCACGCCGCGCGGAAGAACTTCGGCGTCTTGAGCTCGGGCTTCTACAGCTTGAGGAGTTGGAACCGCTTCGCGCGCAAGCGCTACACGCCTTGGAAGATGCGCGTTCGGTTTTGCGCGATCCCAAGCTTCGCGCGGCGTATGCCGCGGCACTGCGCGCCTAGCCCGGAACCCTCACCAGGATTCGAGCCCTTGCACGATCATCGCATCCTCGTGATGGATCCAGGCTCGGAAAAACGTCCGAGACCGTCCGGAGAGGGAACCGTTCGAATGTTCAGAAACCAAGCTGAAGCTGGGCTCGCAGGCGGCCGCCCGACCCATCGCGAGAGTTGCGCAGTAGGCTCGCGTCAAGAATGAGCTTTGCGTCATGGCCAAAGGCATAGACCGAAAGCGAAGCGGTAACTTCGTGCAGCGCACGGACCGCCGCTTCGACTTCGAAGATCGGCTGGTCTCCGAGATGGGCTTCAACATCAACGAGCAAGGCCTCGCTTCGTATCACCGCGGCATAGCGCAGTGCGATATCGAGCATTCCTCCAAGCGGGATGCGGCCGCCGATCAATAGCCCTCCGATCGCCACCCCCTGCGATCCATCCTGTCGCTCACCAAGCGAAAGAAAGGCGGCCGACCAGAGTTCCAATCCTTGCAGCCGACAAAACGCGTCGATTGCGAGGCGGAGAGTGGATTCGTGCGCGTAGACGGCCCTGAAATCATACGCGGCGCTGACGGCGACACCCTGTTCCTCGTTCGACCAATGAAAGCGCGCGATCGCTTCTGGGTGAGGGGCGTCGAGCGGGGTGTAGTTGCGGAGACTTGCGTAGTGGGGAACTCGCTCGCCGTAGATACGCGCGAACTCTTGGCCGCTCCCAGTGCGAAGCGCGTGGCCGGTGAACAGGCCTCCATCGAGATGAAAATCTCCGCCGAGGGGCCACTGAAGCCAAATGCCGAGCTGGCGGCCGCCGCCGAAGTACGGGGTCGTGATCGGCCAATCGACGAATGGATTTTCCCGACTCGATCGCCACCAATGAAGCGTAAAGGGAACCTTGGCGACGCCGGCGTTGAGCCATCGCTCCCTGCCTACCCTCAGGGTCGCGAGCGCGTCGATGATCTCGAGCGACCGGGGGTGCATCTCAACGGCGAAACGAAGGCGAAAGCGATCTTCCGCGAAGCTTCCCTCCATGCTGAAGCGGCCGCGGCGCATCTCGAACGCGCGCGTTCCCTCCGAAACGTTCTCGGTCCAGCGGAAACGAAGCTGCAGACCAAACTCCAATCGATGCTCTCCCCAAACGAGCGTAGGTGAACCGAAGTCCGCGTCGCGTCGCGCTTCACTCGCGTCATTCGGCGGAAGTTCGACGATGACTTCCTGCGCGCTGACCGAAGACGAAAGCAGAAACGCTGCGGCGAGCACAACCCTACAGGGCATCGCTCGTCTGAGTTCCTTCAATTACTTCGCGAACCGGCACGCCCGTTTTATGGAGTCACGCCGGGAGAGTGTCATCCCCATCGGCGCGAATTTCAGGTCACCCAAGTTTCGAGACATCCAACTTCGGGTGCGTCAGAGAAGCAGAATATCTTCGTCATCCAGGACCGCTTGAGCGACGAGCGATTGTGTTTCGTCCGCGCGGGTTGTCGCCATTTCGTAGAGCTCACTGAGGATACTTGGATGTTCTTTGATCGCCTCGTGGAAGGATTCGCGTGTGAGCTCGAGCGCGACCGCTTCCGTTTCCGCTGCCACGGTCGCATTCGCCGGGCGACGTAGAACGAGCGAGATCTCTCCGACAATATCCCCCGCACCAAGCGAAGCGAGCTCGACCGCTTTGCCCTCTTCCTGATGGGAAACCCCCACGCGGCCAGAAGCGATAAGATAGAGAGCACCCGGCTCCTGACCTTGCTCAAAAAGCGCCTCGCCGGCTTCGAAATGATGCTCCGTGAATCTCTCGATCAGCGCGCTGCGCTCCGCGGCCGGGAGTGCCGCAAAGAGAGCACCATGGCGCATCAAGTTCGTGATCATCCGCTCGCGGCAGAAGCTCGAGAGTTCCGTTCCAATCGCCGGGTGGCGGCTCGCTGCGGATTCCAATGCGTCGCGCGACATTTCCAGGACTTGAGACGCCTCGTCCGCAACCACGCTCGCGCCTCGAGGCGCGTCGGTGACGAGCGCCATCTCACCGAAGATGGCGCCGGGTCCAAGCTCAGCGAGTATCGCTCCATCACTACGCTGCACCTTGAGGCGTCCTCGCGCCAAGACAAACGCCGCCTCTCCGATCTCGCCCTCCTCAATGACGGACTCTCCCGCGGCAAAGGACTTTCTCTCCATCGCAGAAAGCAAGTCCTGAAGCGGCTTCGAAGCCAAGCTCGAAAAGAGGGGATGATGCGGAAGCGAACCGCTGCTCTCGGTTGAATCCTTCGCGAACGAGACGAGCTGCTTTTTCGCCTTCTCCTTGAGCGAATCGAGCGATGCATCCGCAAGCTCAAGCTCACCCTCCGCCGGAAGGGGAGGGGGTTGAAGGGTATTGTCCCCGAGCCGAGACGAATCCTTCGCGAACGCGTCGGCGATCTCTTCGAGCGCGCTTGAGGTGCTCTTCGCGCAGTCCGCTGCGA
>JAHDCI010000039.1:6072-16315 GCA_020629955.1 Myxococcota bacterium
ACCGCAGGAGGAACCGGGCGGATGCAAAGCGCGAGGAGGAGAGCCGCGTTCGGACGGTCGTTGCCTTTTTCGTAAAGCGCGGTCGCCATCTGAAGGGCCTCCTCGAGCTCTCCTCTGGCGTGGGCGTCGTAGGCTCGGTCGAGATGCGTGATGCTCATGGGAAGAGAAGACCAATAGATGCCGGCGAGCGCAAGCGTGAGTTCATCCGAAGCCGCGGGACTGAGAATTCGTCGGGGGATTTCGAGCGTTCAAAAACCACATCGAAAAGCGAAAAACTTCCGATTTGTCTCCTTGTCACCCGAACAGAACACCGTATCCTCCGGCGATGAGCGAAAAGATTGTTCTGGCGTATAGCGGCGGCCTCGATACCTCCGTGATCCTCACCTGGTTGAAGGAAGAGTACCCCGGCTGTGAAGTCGTCGCGTTCTGCGCGGATGTAGGGCAGGGCGAAGAGCTGGATGGCCTTGACGCGAAAGCCAAAGCGACCGGCGCGGAGAAGTGTGTTGTCGCCGACATCCGCGAAGAGTTCGTGCGCGATTTCGTTTTTCCAATGCTTCGGGCGAATGCGATCTACGAGGGCACCTACTTGCTCGGAACAAGCATCGCGCGACCGGCAATTGCGAAGGCGATGATGGAAGTTGCCGCCGCCGAAGGAGCCACCGCGATTGCGCATGGTGCGACGGGCAAAGGCAACGATCAGGTTCGCTTCGAACTTTCGGCCTACGCGATGAATCCCGACATCAAAATCATCGCTCCGTGGCGCACATGGAATATCCGCTCGCGCACCGACTGCATCGCGTACTGCAAGGAGCGGAATATCCCCGTCGAAGCGACGGCCGAGAAGCCCTACTCCATGGACGCGAACGCCTTCCATATCTCGTACGAAGGCGGAATCCTCGAGGATCCGTGGGCGGAGCCTCCTGCCGAGATTTTCCGTTGGACCAAATCGCCGGAAGCGGCGCCCGATGAGCCTGAGTACATCGTGATCGGCTACGAAGCCGGGGATCCGGTATCGGTCAACGGGGAGCGCCTTGAGCCCTTCGCGTTGCTTTCCCGCCTGAATGATCTTGGCAGCAAGCACGGCGTCGGCCGGGTGGACGTGGTTGAAAATCGTTTCGTCGGCATGAAGTCGCGCGGCGTTTACGAGACGCCGGGCGGAACCATTCTTCAACTCGCGCACCGTGCGATCGAGTCGATCACCGTGGATCGCGAGGTGATCCGCGTTCGCGATACGCTCATCCCGGAATATGCGACGCTCGTCTATCGCGGCTTCTGGTTTGCTCCGGAGCGAGAGGCGCTTCAGGCGATGATCGACGCCGGTCAGAAAGATGTCGAGGGTGAGGTTCGCGTGAAGCTCTACAAGGGCTCGGCGAGCATTGTTGGACGTCGTTCCGAACGAACGCTCTACGATCCCGACGTTGTCACCTTCGAAGAAGACGAAGTGTACAACCAAGGCGACGCGACCGGCTTCATTCGGCTTAACGCCCTTCGCCTTCGCCTTCGGGCGGAGCGCGACCGCAAAGCGAAATAGTCCCCCATGGAGGGAGACAGTACGGGCTGGGGCTGGGGTAAGCCCCGCGGCATTTTTCAGTGGAACGCTGATCGACGCGCGAGCGTGAGAACTTCGGCGTTTCGATCACGGACGTTCTCATGACGGAGTCTGAGATAGGTCTGCTGGTTCTCGGCATCGTATCCGGACTCCTCGGAGTGTTTCTAGGCGGAACGAATGCCGCGCTCAATTCCGTGCGTGATGGCGTTCTTCACGCGGCGCTCGAGGGACGTTTCGAAGGGCTTGCGCGGCGAATGATCGACGATCGAGGCACGATCCGTGCTCGTCTTCGACTTGGGCGCTCGCTCGGTAGTGGGCTCGCGGCCCTTGGCGTCGCGGGTGCGTTACTCCGCCCGATAGGCTCGATTGCGGCCGTGGCAGGCGTGGCGCTCGGGGTCGTATTCGTGCTCTCCCTGCTCGGCTCGACCCTTGCCGCGATACTACGCCGAAAAGGACTCGAGGCGACCTTGCGAGCGTTGCGACTTTGTCGACCCTTTGAGCTTCTTCTCGCCCCCTTCGCCGCTCCGATCGCTGCACTCGCATCGTGGGTCGGTCGAAACGGCGGGCCGCCACGGGAAGCGGCGACGCAGGTGAAGCATTTGATCGATGTCGGTGAGGCCGAAGGCGAACTTCCACGCGATCAAGCGGAGCTCATGCGAAACCTTCTCGAGTTCGACAAGACGCTCGCGCGCGAGGTGATGGTGCCGCGCGGAAAGATGGTGGCGCTGAGCGTCGACACACCGCTCGAGGAGGCACTTCAGACCATCGCTCAGTCGGGACACAGCCGATATCCCGTCTATCAAGATGCGCCCGACCAGATGGTCGGCATCGTGTACGCGAAGGACGCCTTCGCCGAGATGTTAAAGGAGCGGGAAGGCGGGAAGATTTTGACGCTCGCTTCGCTCGTTCGCCCTGCGCCACTTTTCGCGTCCGAGACGCAGCTCGTTGGACCACTTCTTCGTCAGATGCAGACCGAAAAGCATCATCTCGCGATCTTGGTGGACGAGTTCGGTGGCGTCGCAGGGCTCGTTACTCTGGAAGATATCCTCGAAGAGATCGTCGGTGAGATTGAGGACGAACACGACGATGAAGACCAGGCGCTTGTCGAACTCGGACCTGGACGCTTCGTCGCCGACGGTTCAGCGAGCGTTTACGATATCGCCGCCCTCCTCGACCCACCGCTACCGACCGACGGCGATTTTGATTCGCTCGGAGGGATGTTGATTGAGCTCGCGGGCGGCATTCCCGGTCCGGGCGAGAGATTGCGCAGTGGGGAATACGAACTCCGGGCGATCGCGAGCAATGAGAGAGCAGTGACTCGGGTCGAGATCGCCCATCGACCGGAGGTCGCGTAAGGCGCCGGCGTGCATCAGGGGACTGCGCGGCAGCTCTTTCTGACCCATTCGAGATAGGCCTCGCTGCCTCCGCTGGGAATGATCACAAGGAACTCCGGAGTATCGTAGGGATGCAGCTCGAGCAGCCTGGACTTCAGCGCATCGACGCGCGAGGTCTTCAGGATCAGCTGCACCTCACTCTCCTTTTCGATTTGGTCGTTCCATCGATAGATGCTCGTCATCGGAGGTAGAATATTGGCGCATGCGACCAACGATTCTTCGACCAACTGCTCCGCGATCGCGGTCGCCACTTTAAGGCTCGGCGCCGTTGTGAGCGCAATGTGGACTTCCGGCACTAGCAAAGGCCTGAACCTGGACCGTCTTCGAACCAGGAGATTTCCGAGCGTGCAAACGCGTGCAAATCGTGGGCTCGCATCACATCCACGCCAAGGGAATCAGATCGCGTTGGAAGGTGCGAATCGACCGCGAAGTGACATTTTGAGCTCTTCCGCATCCTGCTAGAAGCCTACGATCAGCGGGCGAATGCCTGGACGGATAAGTACCTCCGCCCGCTCCCGCCAGTTGGGAATCCGCCGTCGCAAGCGTCGCCGGCCGCCAGCCGCGAATTCGATTCGAAGCACCACGTCACCGGGACGAACGCCAGGTGGAAGTGGGTTAAACACGGCCTCGGCGCGTTGGGTCTCCATGCGGTCGAGCTGCAATACCTCTTGAAGCGTCGGCGCTGGGTCGTTGCGATTCGCACGGTTACCAAGAAGCTCAAGCATATGCACAATCTCGTCCCGTGGGCGCGGGGTTCGCCTGTTTCGCGAGATGCCGATGATCACACTCTCGTCGAGAAGCTCGGTCATCAGCGGCCGGTCGAGTTCGAGCACGGCTTGTAAGAAGGTAAGCGCGACGCCGGAGACTGCGGCACTACCGCCACCGATGGGAACGACCCGGATCCCGAGGGAGTCATTCGATTCTTCCGGCATATGAGGAGGCGGATCGCGATGGTCGCTCGGCAGTGTCTCGGGCGGAAGTGCGCTATCTCCGCCGCAAGCAAGCGTCGCGCACAACGCAAGCCAGAACCACGGCTTCGCGCGCCTTGGCAGGGGAATCGTGCGTGAGCGCGTTGGCATCTGAGGAAGATAGAGCGCGCGCGCTTTGTGTGGCAAGCGGAAGCGAGTCGTTCGAATGCGAGGCATGTGCCTACGGGCCAGATCCGCCTCTATCTCTCGTCGATTTCGGAATCCAAACCTTCCGACGCAACGGGGTTTGGATCTGCCGTTGCGACGCGAAGGGTGCGCTCTGTTCGCTCCAGAAGTTCACTTTCGAACGCCGCCGCGAAGCGTGGGGAAAGGAGCCGGGTCCGGACCCACCAACGATCGGGATGGGCGGGTTCGCGACCGACTTCAACGGACGCCGAGGGATGGGTCCACGGGGTCGCCAGAGAAGCATCTCGGAGCGCCGCACGAAGGCTTTGTTCACCGAGGGCACGTTGGGCAAGGGCGGCAACTTCGTTCGGAATCGAGAGGTGAACCTCGTGCTCCTGTCGCTTGCCCCGGGAGCGGAGCGCGCGGTCGAGGAGGAGCCGGTTTGGAACCGCAACGATATGACCCTGGGCGTCGACAATCTGCGTTGTTCGGAGCCCCATGCGCTCGACGGTGCCTCGAACGGAATCGAGCTCAACGTAGTTGCCGCGTGCGAGACGACGCTCGAAGTTCAGGACCAACCCGGCAACGAGATCTGGCAAGACATCGCGTGCGGACCAGCCGAGCGCGACCGCTGCGGCGGCAAGGAAAAGCAAACTCGCGAGGGAGGCTTCATCTGGGAGAAGCCGCATTACGAATGCGACGCCAAGGCCCAGCGAAAGCAAGCGCGCCGCGAGCTGAGCAAGCGCGCATAGGGAGGGGATCAGACCACGATCCGGCAGTGCTTCCCGAACGCTTTCAAGCCAGCGCGCGATCCCGATCAGCGCAAAAATCCAAAACAGAAGAAAGGCGAGTGCGCCAAAGGAGCGATCGTCGCCGAAGAGATCTTGAACCTGTTCGCCGGCGCCTTCGAGAAAATCAAACGTGCCTGAGGGAGTGACATTCACGACCGTGGAGGGCTCGTCGCCCACGTCGAGCTCTGAGGTCATCTCGCGGACCTCGCTTCTTTCGCGTTCGACCTCTCCGGAGATCAGCGCACGCAACGCATCCAGGGTTGAATCGGTCTCCTCACTCGCTTGCTCCATCGGCTCGGGGGCGGCGACGTTCGGAGTTTCATGCGTGAGCTCCGCATGGTGCGCATCCAGAAGCTCGTCGTCGAGATGAGGGGCGGGATCGACGAGATCGAGGCGTACCTCGAAATCCGGGATCGCGGGAAAAGCGGTGGGAAGCTCACCCGTCGCAGATTCCGGAGCGTCGCTCGCGTCCATCCGCGGCAGGTCCGGAAGGCCGGGCGCGGCCGGACTCGTCGCCGGTCGAAGCTCGTCTCCGAGCACCTCCGTAGAAGCAGCCTCTTCAGGTGATCGCGGCTCGGGTGATTCCGGCTCCAATGACGGATCCGCCGGGGATGGCGTCGCGGACTCGTCCGAAGGTCCTGCTGGGCGCGGCTCGTCTGCTGGCGGCTCGTCCGTTTCGGCGACCGGAGGACGCTCTGTGGGTTCTTCTCGAGGCGCCGGCTCTACAGCTGGAGGATTCTCCGGCGGCGTTTCGGTCGCGGCTGTCTCGGTTTCGCGCGGAATCTGTGCGTTCGCTGGCGCGACGATAACAAAGAGCGAAACGCTCGCGATGAGCGCGCAACAGAGAGGAATCAAGGTTCTGACACTCATTCGATCCAACCTCGCTGTTCAAGCACGCGGGCGATGGCTCCTCGGAGATGGGCCCGTACTTGGTACGCGCCTTCCGATTTGGAGAGCAGACCGAGGTGGGTGAGTGCGCCGAGTCTGGCTTGCGCGGAGCCCTCACTCTCCGTCATCAACCATGCGAGACATTGTTCGTCCATCCAGCCTTGCCGCATGATCTGCATCAAGATGAGGAGGTCATCATCGGCGAGCCTGGAGACGGCCGAGTAGCTCCCTTGAGGGGAGCGTCCAACGCGAACCATCTCGTCGCCTTCGATGGCCTGAATCGAGGCGAGCCAGAGCCGTAGCGCATCCTGCACAAGCCCGCCGGTCGCGTTGTGGAGCTCGAGGAAGTATCGGTCCATCGGACGGCGAATACGTCCCGCGAGCCGACCGACAAGTCGCTCTGCGCGGCTCCCGCCCTCGAGCGGAGAAAACACATGCGAGAAGCCGCTCCACCGATGTCGTTCGAGAACCGCAGCGGTCAGTTCCTGGACGCTCAGTGGAGTTAGCTCGAAAGCGGTTGGGAACGCTTGAGCAATGCCGGATGCAGAGCTCGCGTACGACCAGAACGTTCGCTCGGCTTCGATCAGCCAGGCGCGCCGCCCCGCATCTCCGGCGACCACGCGCACAAGTTCACGAAGAGGGGTGAAGCCATCCGGCTTGGCCGAGAGCAACCAATGTACGCCCCGCACCACGATGAGCTGCGCGTCGTGGGCTTCCGCCAGGGCCTCGTTGAGCGCACGGACGTCGGTCGGCTTCGTAAACTCAATCTGCGCAATGCGCCGGAATCTTCCGCCTCGCGTGGCGGCGGTCACCACCGCTTCACGACCAGTTCCGTCAAGGCCCACGATGGCCACGTTTCGCAACCGCCCGTCGACGGCCTTTGCCTCCAGCGCGGTCCGCGCGCGTTCCACGACCCATTCTCGTGACGAGGGCACGTCTCGGGCGTCGGTTGAATCTGCGGCGAAGACTCGTCGGTAGACGAGCGGAAGCTCTACGCTCGCGCTCGGCGCGGCCAGTTCGACCTGGGTGGTTTCCTGGGTCTCCTGCTTGGTTCGCAGACCGAGGGTGCGACGAAGTCGTTCGACTCGTTGAGCGCCAACCAGACCTACGATGACGCGTTGTGCTTCGCCAAAGAACTCGGAGAAGGCGGTCGGAAGTTGTCCAAAGCGCTGGGCGAGACGTCGTCGTGATGCGTTGCGCCGCATCTGTCCGACTTTCGAGCGGCTGATCGCGCCGTCGATGAGCTCGCCGCGGAGCTCGTCAAAGCTACCAATCACCGCATCCCGGATCGCATCCCCGAGTTCATCCGGCCAGCGCGTGGTTTCGGAGGCGAGTCCGCTCATGACCGTTTCCGAGCGCTCGAACTGGGTCGCGAGCAACTCTTCAAGCATCGTGCGGGTCTCGGACGTGATTTGATCGTCGACGGAGAGGTCGAGCTCTGCGAGCGCGAGGTCGCGGTTAAATGCGAGCAGCCTCTCCGCGTCGCGGATTCCATCTTCCAGGGGAACGAGGCGATCGGCCGACGAACGAGCGGTTCGCAAGAGCTGAGGGGTGACGCGCGTCTCGATGAAATCGAGCACCATTTGGCGAAACGGAACATCGACCGATTCAAGGTTCGGAGGGAGTCGATACTCCCCGCGTTGCAGGCGGCCGCCGGCAACTTCGTAGCGGACAGAGAGTTTGCTCGCCTCGACCGAGAGCGCGTCGAGCAGTCGTGAGAGCTTCTGTTCCTCCAGCAATGAATCGCGGAGACCGCGCACCAGCCCGAGCGCATCAGCGCTTACTTTTTGGGCGGGTTCGATCGCGTCGCGAATCGCGGCGGCCATCTCCGCAGCGCCTTGCTTCTGAACGATCGCTTCGCATTCATCGAGCGTTTTGCGGAAGGCGCTCGCGACGCGGTTGGCTTGTTCTGTCCCTCGAGCGCGAACGTCGGCTTCAATATTCTCCGCGTGACGGGCGAGGGAATCCTTGATGCGCGCTTCGTGGCCGACAAGCTCGAGTTCCATGGCGAGCGAGGCGTACTCTCCTCCGCCGGCACGCTGGAGCGCGGAGAGTCGCGTCGTCAGAGAGTCGAGGGCTTCGATGCGATCGGAGAACGCGCGGCTCGCGCGTCGACTGCGCGAAGGGAGCTCAAATGTCCCTGCGATCTCAAGATCCGATTCGAGATCTTTTACGGCGCGAGCGAAGAATCGAGCCGTCCGAATCGCACCGTCCTCAGCGATACGGCGAGCCTCCTCGATGGCGACGTTGATCGCTTCTTCCAAGTCTTGACGATGCGCTGCGAGAAGCTCGGCCGGGTCACAATCGGTCTCGCTGACTCGCTCTGCCAAATCGTCGAAGCCGCGGATGACCTCGTCGAATAGCATGCGCGTGCGACCGACCATCTGCTGCTCGACCTGCACGTAGAGCGCCGCGACACCTTCGAGTCTCGGCGGCGTTTCGAACGCGAGATGGAAAGTCGCGAGCTCGCCGAGTGGCACGCTCCGAGTTTGCTCTCGGCGGATCAGTTTCGAAAATGCACGTCGAACCCGGAGCCCTGTTCTTCCGGTGCTCTTGAGGAAACCGTCATCTTCTTGTGGAAGAAAGCTTCGCTCGTTGTAAGGGAGCTGTACTTCTTTCGAGACAGTCGTGCAGAGGTCGTCTAGCCGTTCAACGAGCGCGTGAGGTGTCCATCGGGTTCCTCGGCGAACTTGCGCGGAACGGGCCAGGAGAAGCTCGCGCCACGTCTCGGCGAGCTCCGTCTCGGAGCCTCGGAGCTGGCCTGCAAACGCCATCCGCTCCTTATGCACTTCTTCTTCGGAGAGTTCCTCCGATGCGGACGAGGGCACGCCACGAGCGCTGACGAGGAGACGGCGATGCTCTCGAAGGTAGCCGCGGCGAAGCGTTTTGTAGAAGCGTTCACTGCTCTCGAAGAGCTCTTCCATCGGGCCTTCGGCCACATCGTTTGCAAGCGCCTGGAGTTCTTCTCGGAGACGAGCGAGTTCCTGGTCAACACGCCGTACGCCGGTGGCGGGAACGGGCCCCCAGTCCACATCGTCGACCGGCGTTGGCCAGCTGACGATGGAGACTCGCGCGAGCGCATCGTCGTCGAGTTCTTCCTCGACTCGGTTCCCCTCGCGGCTCCCGATTTCGCCCGCGAGCCCGAGAGAGACTTTGAGCAAGACAGGTCCGAGAATCTCGTTGAGCGCAACGCCTGCGATAATCAAATTGGAGAGGGCGGCACCGTGTTCGCCGAATCGGTTGCCCACAAAGCCCGCGAAGGTAATCGCCACACCCGCCTGGCTAACGAAGCCCATCCACCCATGCTTGGTCGTTCCCGGGTCGGCTTTGCCCACGATGCCGCCAAGTCGCACGCCGATCCAGATCGAGAGAATCCGAACCGTGACGAGCGAAATCGCAAAGAGCAAAACGGCCATCAACTCATCGAGGTGAAGCTTCGCACCCGCGAGCGTAAAGAACACCACGTAGACCGGAAGCGAGAGACGCTCCACTGCGTGGATCAAGGTGTGTCCGGAGCGCGAGAAGTTCGAGACGACAAAACCGGCCGTCAAGAAGACCAAGACCGAGTCGAGATGTGCCTCCGTTGCAACGAAGGTCCCCGTGTAAACCACGCCGGCGATGAAGAGCAGGAGCTCTTTGTTGATAAACCGGAGGTAGAAGGCCATGAACGCGCCAAGCGCGCAGCCCATCGCGATCGAACCGAGGATATGAATCGAGAGCTCGGTGACCAGGTCGCCCTCGGCCTGCGCTGCTCCCGGCAAGAGCTGAATCGCCCACGCGGAGAACACGCCGAAGAGAACCACGACGAAGACGTCTTTGAGGACGACGGTACTCAGTACCGTTCGGCTCATTGGACCCTTCGCACCTGTATCGCTGATGACCGCGATGGTCGCGGCGGGAGAGGTCGCGAAAGAGATGGCCGCCACCGTCAGACCGACCGGCAGAGTCGCGTCACCAAGATCGGGAAGGCCTGGGAGCATGAGCTCCGGGATCACACCGCTGATCGCGTAGAAGAACCCCGTGACGCCCGCCAACACGAAGATAAGCTGCAGGACAAGCACGCTCGTGATGGCCCGTAAGCCCTTTTTAAGGCTGTCCAGGAAGAGTTCGCCGCCTGCCGTGATCGCGATCAACGCGACCGCAAGCGTCTCAAGGGGGGAGAGCTGTTGAATGACCTCGTCGTGAAGAACACCTCGGTCGAAGGGGGCCCACAACGTCTCACTGGCGATCGACGGTCCGAAGAACATCCCGGCAAGCAGGTAGCCCGTGATGTGCGGAAGCCGGATGACGTCGACCAGTGCGCCGATCGTGAAGGATGCCAAGATCACGAAGCCGAGCGCGAGCATCGCGGTCGGATCGATGTGGGAGACCGTCTCGCTACTGCCGAAGCGATGGAGCGCGATCATGCCGAAGACGAGGAGCGCGACGATCCCTAGCTGGCGAAGCGTCGAACCTTCACCGCCGTGTCCATGTCCGCCGCCGTGTCCACCATGCTCGTCGTCGTGGCCATGCTCGTCGTCGTGGCCA
>JAHDCI010000039.1:16525-36078 GCA_020629955.1 Myxococcota bacterium
CGTCGTCGTGGCCATGCTCGTCGTCGTGGCCATGCTCGTCGTCGTGGCCATGCTCGTCGTCGTGGCCATGCTCATCGTGTTCGTCGCCATCGCCATCGCCGTCGTCGCTTTCGTGCTCGTCATCGCGCTTGTGCGCTTCGGCAACGTGGGGAGCGTCGGCGGACTCGCTTGAGGCCGTCGTCGTGGATTGCTCGGTCTCCTCGGCGGGATCGAGGGACTCGTCTTGGTCGTGCTTATCGGTCATCGTCGCCAGAAACCCGGCATCAAGAGCGCAAAGAGAGTGAAGAACTCGAGGCGACCGAGCAGCATGGCGACAACGAAGAAGATCTTCGAGGCGCCCGAATACTCGGCGAAGTTGTCACCGGCGAAACCAGCGAGGTTATGAAACGGCCCCGGGCCCATGTTTGAGAGAGACGTCAACATCGCGCCGAAGGCGGTCGGCACGGGAACCCCATCGAGAGCCGCGACGACAAATACGCCAAGGCCCAAGCAGAGCATGTAGATCACGAAGAAGGCGGCGACGTCTGCGAGTACGTCGCGGCTGAGCGCGGAGCGACCCATTCGAACCACCTGGACGACAGCGGGTTCGAAGGTGCGGCGGACCTGGGCAATGGTCTGTTTGCCGAGAATCGTAACGCGTTCGATTTTGATTCCACCTGCGGTAGAGCCGGAGCAGCCGCCAATGAACATCAAGATGAGGACGATCGTGAACGACGTCACCGGGTATGCCGTGTAGTCGTCCGTGCCATAGCCCGTGGAGCTAATCGTCGTTCCGACCATGAAGAGCGCGTAGCGCAGTGAGTCGACCGGATCCTCATGGATCGAGAGGTTCAGCGTGGTCAGGAGGAGCGTTGAGATGGCAACGATCAGTAGGTACGCACGGAACTCGACGTCGCGGAAGATCTGACGGAGCGGGCGGCCCCGAAGCATGAGGTAGTAGAGCCCGTAGTTCACGCTCGCGAGCAGCATAAAGATTGCGATGACCCATTCGTACGCGGGCACCCCGAATCCGCCGACACTTCCATCGCGCGTTGAGAACCCGCCGGTCGAGAGGGTGGTCAACGCGTGGCAGATCGCCTCGAAAACGTCCATTCCGAGGAAGGCGAGAATGATCGCCTCGACGATCGTGAAGACCGCATAGAGTTTCCACAGCGTGATGGACGTCTCCGCGATCCGGGGGCGGAAGCCCTCCGCTTGTGCGCCCGGGGCCTCGCCTTTGTAGAGGTGCTTTGCGCCGGCGCCACCGAGACTTGGAAAGACCGCGACGAAGAGGACAACGATGCCCATGCCGCCGAGCCATTGCGCCATGGAACGCCATAGAAGAAGCGAACGACTGAGACGCGTCTCGATATCGGTGATGACCGTCGCCCCTGTTGTCGTCAGACCACTCACCGATTCGAAGAGTGCATCGACGGGCGACATACCCGCGCCAAAGATGAAGGGTAGCGCCCCGCACGCCCCGGCGCCGAGCCAAATCAAAGCGACGGAGAGGAGGGCCTCGCGGCGTGAGAGATTCTTGTTTTGTTCGGTCTTGCCGGCGGAGAGGTAGAAAAGAACGCCCGCACCAATGGACACCACGGCGGCAACCAGGCACGCAAGGCCTCCGCCTTCTGGAATGGTCGGCGAGGGATCGACGGCGTCCCAGATCATTCCGACACATGCGCTCAGTGCGATCGCAACTCCCACGCCAACCATGACCGCGCCCACCGGACGGCCGACAGCTCGAAAAGAGCGCCAGCGCCCGCGCGGGCGGCGCGTTCCAAGCGAACGTAGGAAGGACACCGGCAAGCTAGATCCCTCGACCGGCTCGCGTCGTGGGCTGGCCCGCATATGTCGTTGGGGCTGCGGTCGAACGCGACATCAAATTCGTCTCACGCGGAAGAGGCGCTCGACGCCGTTTCGGGCGGCGATGGTCGTCACGACGATCACTCGATCACCGACTTCGATGGCGTCATCACCGCGCGGAATAATCGCTTCGCCGCGGCGAACGACCGCTGCGAAGAGTGCACCTTTGGGCACGTGAAGGCGCCGAAGCGGAACACCTACGACGGGCGATTTTGCTTGGGCCAATAGCTCGCAGACCTCGGCTTTGCCTTCGCTCATGGCGTGAATCGCATGGACCTGCATCGCATCCGCGCGCGCCAGTCGGAGCACATGGTCAGAGGCGACCGTACGAGGGGATACGACGACGTCAATTCCGAGTTGCCTGTAGATGGGCGCATAATCGGCACGCTGCACGACCGCTGCCGTTTTCGGCACGCCGGCGCGTTTCGCGATCAGCGCCGCCATCAGGTTCACCTCGTCCTCTTGGGTCACGCAGGCGCACATATCGTAGGTGTCGACTTCGATTTCTTCGAGGAGTTCTTGGTCTGTACCGTCGCCTTGAACGATGCGAATATCGGGGTGCTGTTCGGCAAGTTCTCGTGCGACCTGAGGGTCTCGTTCGAGGATCGTTACGTGCGTACCGTGGGGGAGTACTTCGCGGGCCATCGCTTGGCCGACGACGCCCCCGCCGACGATCATCAGGCGCCGCGCTTCTCGCTGAGTGGAGAAAAGGTCTTCCGCTTCGAGGATCGATTCGGGTTTGCCGATGAGGTAGACGGTATCGTCTGGCAACAGCACATCTGCGCCGCCCGGAACCACAAATTCCCCGTCGCGCACGTAGCCTGCGACGAGGGTATCGTTCGGGAGCGTCATTTTGGAAAGCGCGCGGTTCGCCATTCGGCTGCCCATACGCATTTGCACGAGTTCAATGCTCGCTTCCGCCAGGTCGATCACGTCCACCGCGCCATGGGAACGCGCGACTCGCCCAAGCTCGCGGCCGACGAGCACGCGCGGATTGATGACGACATCTACCCCGAGGAGGCCGTGGTGAATGCCCTCCGTCCAGGTCGCCCACTCGTTTCCCTGCGCACGCGCGATCACGCGTTTTGCTCCGAGTTGCTTCGCAGCGAGCGCCGCGATCAGGTTCACTTCGTCGTTGTTCGAGACCGCAGCGACCAAGTCCGCGTTTTTCACACCTGCGCGGTCGAGGGTCTCTTGACTCGCACCGTATCCGAGCAGCGTGCCGACATCGAAATGCTCTTCGGCGTACTGTACAGCGGCCGGGTCGTTATCGACCGCGACGACGTCATGACGGTCGAGCTGGAGCGTTCCCGTCAGGTGTTTCCCAAGCTCGCCGAGCCCGATGACAACAATATACATTAGGCCTTGGCCTCCTGATTTTGGGCGTAAGGAGCTTTTTGCTTTTCGCGACGAATGTCCCCCGAGTCGACCAGCAGGCCACGGAGGACGCGAGGCGCGACAAGGTCGTGAAGAACGACCGAAGCAAGCACCACGGTGTAGGCGATGTCCACGAGCACACCATCGAAGACGACCTGAAATGAGACCGCCATCGCGACGGCAACGCCGCCGTGTGAGGTAAAGCCGCGATAGAGATCGGGACGCATATCGTCCATGCCCCATGCTGCGAGACGAGAACCGGTCCACTTTCCGATGAGGCGAAGAAGGATAAACGCGGCGAGTGCTACCAGGGTGGGAACGAGCGGCGGCGGATGCCAGAGAGCTCCTGCCAGGACGAGGAGAACCAGCCACATCGGACGCTCGGTGCCGTTTAAGGTCTCCAGCATCTGACGACCCGTGCGCGCCACGTTAACCAGTACGAAGCCGAGGAAAACGTTCACTGCGAGCGGTGAGAGCTCGAGGAAATAGGCCGCGCCGGATGCGAACGTGATGATTCCAACCAATGCAAGGAAGCGTCCGTTTGGAGTCTCGTGTCCTCCGAGGAAGGGGACAAAAAGCGCCCCGAGACCCACGCCGAGCGCGACCTGAATCAAAAACCACTCGGCCTCGGTGGGGTGCGTTGAGACCCGTGGGTGGAAGATGCAAAAGAGCAGCCCGAAAACGACGATCACAAAGAAGTCTCCGAGCCGAGTACACGCTCGAAGCCAGCCAGAGAGTTCACCCTCGATCTCGTATCGCGTCGATAGGAGGTCATAGGGTTCGGACGAATCGGATGCCGCAGCGCAGCCAAGAAGGAAGCAGCTCGCGGCGCCAGCACGCCACGGAATCTCCTCCGCGAACTCCAGCGAAACACCGAGTTGTTCTGCCAGTCCCCCAAAGAGGAGCATGTACGCGAGGCCGCCTACGAGTGCGCCTGGCACCAGAATATGCATCGCGACTGTGCGCAGGGCGCCCGGCGGACGATCACGGAAACGGTCAATATCGAACTCCATGCCGCGGAGAAGTCCGACCCACCCGGCGGCGAGCGCGATCAGCGGCAGGAGCCCGGCAATATCGTCGAGCACATGAATCTGCGGAACGGAGGGGCCAAGGAGTAGACCGAGGACCAGATACTCAACCCCTGCGACAACGAGGAATCGCTTCTGAACTCGCTCGACGACAAAGTTCGCGAAGAGGTAGGCGATGCCGACTCCGATTAGGAGCGCGACGACGGTTGCCGTGGATTCAGCGGATGCGCCGCCGCCGCCCGCGAACGCGAGATTGGGGAGCAACCACAACGCGCTGGTCCAGAGCGCAAAGCGCGCCCAAGGGGGGCGGGGAGAGCCCATCATGAGATTCGAGCCGGACACGGTGTCGGGGGACAGTAATCCCTAGTTTGGTCAGCCGCCACCGGGAACGGTGACGAACTGAACGTACTCTCCGTGGAGGTTGCAATGCGCGACGACACGGACCAGGTCGCCGGGCTCGACGTCTGCGGGAAGCTCCGCGACATACACGGTGTTCTTACCACTCTCATCGGTGAGTTCCCCGCCGTCGTACACAGCGTAGCCGCCGGAATCCGGAATTGGCCAATCCGAGAACCGGGTCTCCTTTTCTTCGGCTTCGCTCTCCGTCGCTTTTCGGATGCGAATCCAGTCGAAGCGATGTCCTTCGTTGTCCATGCCGATCGGCGCAGCCGGGTGCCTTGGGAAACCTGCGCCTTCGTCGCCAAACATCAGCCCTATCATCCCGCGCGGAACAACCTCCTCTTGGAGGTAGGGAATGTACGGCAGGTGCTTGCCGATGGCCGCGCGACCGTCGGGTCCGTTGATATCGTCTTGAAATGAGAGCGGAATCGCACCTCCAAGACCACGCCGACGGTTAAAGTCGATCGCATCCCAAAGCTCTGGACGTACCCGAGGTAGCTCGATGGGAGGCGGAGCGCTCGGCGTCGTGACCTGAGCGGTGGTGACTTCCGCGTTGCCGCCGCAGGCGATGGCGACCGGTGCGATCACCACGGCGCCAGTCGCGGCGCTCAATTTGCGAAGGAAATCTCGTCGAGAGTGTTTGTCCATATGTGTTCCCTGTGGCCCTTGAGGGGCGGGCACCCGCGAGTTTCGTTGATTCCGCGAAAGTCGTCGAGTTTTGAACGATTACGGAGCCTGTGAGGCGAGCGCGATACCAAGGCCGAGCGTACCCGGATCGGAAAGCAGCGGGGAGACACGCTCGAGAACTTCGCCAAGGTGAGAGGTCCACTCTTGCGTGACGTAGACGATATCGCCGCTTGCGAGCTCAACATCGTGCGCATTGTTGTTGATGATCGCGCGGAGGCTTGCGCGATAGCCGAGCGGTTCGTCGAGCGACCCACGAATAATGTGGACCTCCGTGCGGTCGGCGTCATCGGTCAAGCCGCCGCTTCGTGCGAGCGCTTCGGTCAGTCGCATCCCGGGTCGGAACATCACGACACCCGCGGTCTCAACCTCACCAAGCACGACGACGCCTTCGCTGATCGCGAAGGGAATATAGACGTGATCCCCCGGACGGACACGCACGTTGTGCCGCGGATCCCCCTGAATCGCGCGCGCGAGATCGATTGGAAGTGCGGCGCCGTCACGCGTGAGCTGAGCACCATCCATTCGCGCGGGGGGAGGAGCGTCGTCCGTTCGCCGGAGGGTATTCGGTCCGCCAGCCTCTGCGAGTAGGTCGGCGACTCGCATTCCCGGAGTCAGTTGCACTCGGCCTGGGGTGGCCACGGCGCCGAGGACGGTCGCCATATGACCACGTGCCGTCGTGATTCGAAGCGCGACGCGGGCCACGGTGTCAAAGCGCCGCACGGCTGTTTGAACCGCTTCTTCCGCGTCGGAGATGGTCATACCGCCGACCTGAACCGCACCGGCAAGCGGCACGTAGAGTGTCCCCTGCGCGTCGATCTCGAGCCCGGCGTACTCGGTTGTCTCAGAACTGATGACCTGCATCGCGACCACATCACCCGGATAAAGGCTCATCGGCTGTGCAGGATCTTCGTCCAGCCCCGAAGCGCGCTGCGTCTGCGTCGCGGTGAACGCCGGATCATCGGAGGGATGACGGGGGGCCGCAGAGAGATTTTTGCAGCCGGTGCCGAGCGAGAGAGCGATAAGGAGAATAGAAGCGGTTCCACGAAGATTTCGCATGGACACACGTCTACCCCGCGAAGCAAAAACTCTCAAGAGTTTGCTCGCGGGTTCTTTCCGCGCGACTCATTTTCTCCAGTGACTCAGAGGGGGGGCTGCTCATGTCGCGAATCGGGAGGCGCAAATGCGTGCGGTTGCCCGATCATTCATCGATGGCGAACCTCCAATCGCGTTTGAGTGCGTGAAAATGCCGTGAAGCAGTTTCAAACACACTCGACCTGCGAGTCAGCCGTAGGTCGGAACGCTCGGATCGATCTCGCGCGACCAGGCGTCGATCCCGCCCTCGACATTGTAGACGTGTTTAAAGCCGCGCTTCAGGGCGGCGACCGCGGCGCGCTGGCTGCGAACCCCGTGGTGGCAGAGAAATGCTACCGGCGTATCCGGTTCCAGCTTCTCCAGAAGTTCGATTCCGGCGTCGTCGAGCGCGTGGGCGCCTTCGATCGATGCGGTCTCCATCTCCGCGGGGGAGCGGACGTCAAAGAGCTCGAAGCTCTTTCCTTCCTTGCGCCAACGATCCAGTTCGTGAACCGTCAATAGCTGAACCTTCGGGGGCTCGTTCGGGTTGTCGATCTTGAATCCGCCGCCTTCGGGGCCAGAGACAAAGTCGATCGTCATTCCATTGACCTTGCGCGCGGTCTTGCGGTTCATGACGACGGCTACGTCGTCTCGATCAACCACGATATCGCTGGGGCGCACCTCGTCGAGGTCCATGCCATAACGCCACCCGGGAGCCACTTCCAGACGCACGACCGGCTTCTCGCCTTCCGCAAACTCCGTGAGTGCCTTGATGGCACCTTCGGTGACGGTGATATCCGGCGTCAGAAGCGCGGCTCGTTTCGTCCCGAGCACTTCCTCAAGTTCCCCCGAGTCATTCATCTCGGTGACAATATCGCAGCCGCCAATGAACTCGCCTTTGACGTAGAGTTGAGGAATCGTGGGCCACGATGAGAACTCTTTGATGCCCTCGCGGATGGATGGATCGCTGAGCACATCGACCGTCACGTATTCCGGTAGGTATTCGTCGAGAACGTCCACCACCTTCGAAGAGAAACCACACTGCGGTGCGTTTCGGTTGCCCTTCATGAAGAGCACGAAGGTGTTGTCGGTGACAAGGGAGCGGATGCGATCGTGGGTGTCCGTCATGTCGAAACGTATGGGCTCGGGCGGGGACGAGGGCAAGTCGCGCGCTCGATCGTTGCGCGGCGCGGGGAGATCCCCCCATACTCCCCCGATGGCGACGGCGACCGAGCAACTTCTCCAGCGACCGAATATCGAGGCGGTTTTTCAGGCATTTGTTCGCAACGCGAACGCGAAGGCCCGGAATATTCAGCCACCAGCGGATAAGACGGAACAGACGCGCCGAGAGCTCCTCGAAAATATCGAGGGCATCGCGCTGGAGCGAAAAAGCGTTCCCAAAGAGCGTCAGACGGTGGTCGCGCCGGTCGTTGAGGTGGGTTCGCTCCCGCCGAAGAAGACCGGCTCCCCTGCGCCGAGTGATTCGCCTCCGAGCGCGGACGCTTTGGAGCTGACGAACAAGAAGGGGGAGCGTTCCTCACGTCCAGATGGCCAAGGCGAGATGCGTCTCATCCCGGATGTGCGCGCCGCGCAGAAAAAGACGCGTAGCCGGTCGGTAAAAGAGCGCGTGGAGGATGGGTTGATGCCTCCGCGAGAGCTCGACCAAACCCTTGCGGATATGGCTGCGCTGCTTCGCTACGAACACACCGACGAGGTCTCGAAGACCCTCGACAGCTTGCTCGCCAAATATCCCCGCGACCTTCTTCTCCTGCGTCGCGTGGTCGAGTTTCACCTCGAGACGGGAAGCCCCGAGGCGGCGAAGGATTGTCTCTTCCGGCTCGCCATGCAGCTCTTTGAGCGGCGGAACTTCGACGGCACGCGCAAAGCACTCGAGCAAGTCATGGTGCTCGATCCGAGAAACCCGCGCGCAACAAAGCTGCTCTCCTTGCTCGACCGGCGTTAGCCCGAATCGGTCATCACGATCGTGAGGATCGTCGAACAACCGCCGCTCTTGTTCCTCTTTGGTGCGAGGGCGCAATCGTGTTGACGATACACTCCACGAAAAACGCCCCGGCCAAGGCCGAGGCGTTTCGTGTGTCTTCGCTCGGTCTACGGACGTACGCGCTGCGTTCCCGTTGGTGCGGTGAAGTTAAACGTATCGCTCTCCACTTCGCGATTAAAACGCATCCTTCGGAAGTCGAAGCGGTTTCGATTGCCCGCGGCGTCGATAATGAGCACGCGATGAATCACGCCGGCGCGTTCCCCTCCTTGCTGCACCACGCGAACAAAGAAGAGCACCTTCTCGTAGTGCGGCGTCGCTCGTCGAGGGCGTAGCTCGAGGACGTAGCCGCTTCGGGCACCTTCGCGCTCGGGGTCGAGCAGACGCATTCGGAAGTCACGATCCAGGCGGCCCGTTCCGGTGAGGAAAGAGAAGGCGAGCGGAAGCTGATCTTCGGAAACCGGTCGTTCGATTAACTGTCCATGCTCTTCGCCTTCATCGGGCGGCTGATAGATCGAGAGTCGCTCGCCGTTGCTGACAAACACCTGACCGTTCGGATCGGCGTAATCCCATCGCATTCGACCCGGCTTTTCAAAGACCACCGTGCCCCGCGCACGTTCTGTACGATCGTAGACTTTGGTGAACTGGGTCTGGCGGAATTCCGCATGAAAACTATTGGTTTGGTCGTAGAACGACTGAACCAGCGCCGCGACTTGGCGGGCGCTAAGTTCTTCCTCTTCGCTCTGCGCGAAGGCGAGAGTGGAAAGGAGCACGCTCAGGAGAACGGCGCTTGTCAGTTTCTTAGTCACGTTAGAATTACGCTCCGGGGGCGCCGAGTATTCACGGCGCGTGGATTTATGTCGAGTCGGAACTGCGGTCTCGTTGGTTTCGGCCCTATCCAACATTCACTTCGCGGGCGGAGGAAAGCAATGTTCTTTCGATGTCCCCGACTCTCCCGCGCATTCGGAGATGGCCGCCCAAGCTCGGGAGGGGCGTCCTTCATCGGCGAATCTCGCCCTTCCAAAAGCTCCAGACGAAAACGTTTCGAGGCGAACGAACCTTGTCACGGGCGCGCAGCAGTCGCGGCATCCATCTGAGAGATACCCGCCGGGCTCGAGTGTTCGATCCGGTCCGAGAACGTCTCGCGACGCGTCGACCGACCCGTCCGTAAACGTGCTTCGGGTCACCCGACAACGCCGGCCCAATTCGTGGCAAAGGCTCACCAAGAATCCGCTCATGGCGTCGTCGTACCGCGTACGACAGAGCAGAACCTAGTGGCTCCCCCCTGCCGGATTCTTCGCCTAGCGTGGTTCCCTTCAAAGCCCTCTTTCAAGGAATCTCAATGAGAACAAAATCTATCATTTTATCGCTTTCCTTCTGCATGCTCAGCCTGGGCGCGTGCGGGGATGACGACACAACTCCCGGTGCGGACTCCGGTCCCGTCGACTCCGGTTTCGTCGACTCGGGCTCCGGCACGGATTCGGGTTCCGGCGACGATTCCGGCACGGATTCCGGTTCCACTGGCGAAGATGCGGGCGGTAGCGGAGGCGGCATGGTCTGTTCGGAGTCGTGCGATGTGGATGGGGACTGCTTGATCGACGGTAGCGACCTTGGCTTTGTCTGCACCGATGGCACCTGCACGCCCGGCGGCGACCCCCAATGCACGACCGACCCTCAATGCGTCGCACTCTTTAACGGTTGGCTCCTCGCCGATACCGATGGCGACTTTCTCGGCGATGCGCCGTGCACCGTGGCGACCCCCGCTATCGGCGAAACCTGCGCCGATGGCGAAGCGTGCTGCAACTTTGGAAGCACTTGCCTCGATACCGGTTACTGCGCGCAGGAAGAGCCCGACTCGGGTTGTTTTGCGCCCAGCGTCGCCGTCGCTGCCACGAATGTCGATGGAGTCGCCGTGACGGTCTGTGCGCAGCCTGGCACGGACGACGCGATCTGCACCGATGACGGCTTCTGCGAGAATCCCTGCGCGAGCAACACCGACTGCACCGTACCGAGCGCGCCCATCTGCAACACCTCCACCGGCAAGTGCGGGTGTGGCGATGACTCGCACTGCGAAGACGTGCCGGGTCTTCCGGTGTGCAACACGACCACTGGCGTTTGCAACTGCACTGCGGATTCCTGCACGGGCGCAAACCAGGACGTCTGCAATGACAATGGAAGCTGCGGGTGTTCGGAGACGGCCGTCTGCACCATGACCACCTTCGACGGAACGAGCGCATCCTGCGTATCGTTCTGAGCGTTTCCAACGTACCGAACTCGCCTTGACCATTTCGGGTCAGGCGAGTTCGTGATCGTCTTCGGTGTGGTGACCTCTTCTTTCGAAGGCTTCACCACGACGGGAAGATCGTCGGCGAACTCCGCTCGAAGTTCGCGTGTGCGGAGCGCGATTGTCTCCGCGAATCAACCTGGATCCCGGGGCCGCTTGAGGCTCGTCGGTCCAAAAAAGAAAGGGCTACTCCACGCCATTTCCCCATCTTCTTGCGTGGCGCGAATGTAGAGGAATCGTAGTCCGACGACATCGAACTGGAGCCGCGCGAGCTTACCGTCACCTGCGGCCTCCGCGCAGAGTCCCCGGTCGCTGATCGCCTCAAGTTTTGCGATCGCGCTCTCTCCGATGACGCGCGCCTGAACCGTGGCCGCCTGAAGCGGAAGCTCTGAACCCATCGGTTGTCCGTTTGCGGAGGCGTCCAAGAGAATTTTGGCGCCGCTCGTGGCGTAACATCGACGCTTCTTTATCGCGGCGAAAACAGATGCTCGATCGAGGCGCTCGCATTGCACTGCGGTCAGCCCGGTGCGGTAGGGGTCGCGCTTGCGCGATTCGCCGTGATGCCAGAGTAGCCCGTGACTATCCGACGAGCCGGTGAAGCCGAAGCGGTGGCCTTTCATCAGCATGGGCAGGACGAGTTGGTCTGTGAGCTCGCCCCGAGCGCCGAGAGGATGATCGGCGTGTTCGTAACAGCCATGACAGGAGCAGATCTCCCAGACTGGCTGACCGAGAGGCTCGTGGCCATCCTCATCGCAGCCTGTCCAGCCAATATGATGCGGCGCGCAGATCGCCCCCTGCGCAGCGATGGCTCGAACCGCGTCTCGTCCACTGGGTTTCTCATCGCGAGAGACAATCGGAACCCCGCGATGAGGAAGGTAGACACATTTGTGCCCCGGACCGGGATAGCGCTTTCCTGTCCACTCGTAGGCCAAGATGCTCGCGAAATCACCGGGGGCGTCATGCTCGTCCGCGACTTCTTGAAGGTACTCCCACTCTCCGGGAGAGGTTCGTTTTCCAAGGAAGGACTCGTGGTCGGTCAGCGCGACAAAATCATCACCGTATTGGTAGCGCGCTCGCCGGTAGACCTCATCCGCGCAACCCACGCCGTCGCTATGCGCGCTATGCTGCTGGAGGTCGCCGAAATAGGTGCGCATGCCCCAACGCTCTGCCGGATCGCTTTCTCGAATGTTCTTCGCCGCGGAACGCGTTGTTCGATTCGGCAGCGACGCAACAAGCCGCGGCGCGCCGCCCTTTGGCAGTGCGCCCAGATGCAGCGCGAGCCCCCGTTTCTCGCGCCGGACCGAGAGTACGCTGTCTCCAAAACGCATCGCGTGGATGTGCCGACCCCGCGAGCCCCAGCCGCCGTCCGAGAGAGCGATGCGCTCGGAGAATCCCGATGCATTCAGATCTTGTCGCCAGAAGTTGTGCGATCCCCGGCCGAAAAGCGCGACGGCGCCGTCCTCGCCCACGACAAGCGAAGGGAACTCGAAGGATTGCTCTTCGCCGTCAAGGTCGCGATCGCGTCCCAGCATGGGGGCTTCGGGAACCAGAACCTCGCCGATCGTGGTGACAAAGCGCATCGCGATCCACTTCGCGATGTCGACGGTTTCATTGTCCTCACGGACGTTGTGATGAAAGGCGATCCAGTGCCCACCGGGCACGGGGGCGATACAAGGCGCCGCGGCCGTCCCGAACTTCCCCCAAACCTCGGTCGTTCGCGCCGGCTTCTCCCCTTGGTCAGCGTGCAGCATCACGGCCGTATACGGACCCTCGTAGCTCAAAAAGACGCGCGCACGCTCGCATCGGTCTTCCCGTTCAGCAACCGTACCGGCGGGGAGCCCCGCCGCATCGAGCGCAAGAATCCCGCTTTTGCTCGAATGCGCGGGGAGCTCCGAAAGCATGAGTCCATCGTCGCTTTTCGCCACGCGCCATCGGGCAACTTCTTCTTGCCCTTCGCGCCAGCGAATCGCGTGAAGATGGAGTTCCAGGCCGTCTGCCACGAGGCGCGGCGCATGAAGATACGCATCGCCGTGCGGGAGCAGAAATGTGTCTTCGAGAACGCCTTGCGGACCCTCGTACGCGCTTAGTGCAAACGCCATCGCCGCTTCAGTGGTGGCCGCGGGAAGACTCGGCTTCGAGAAGCTTTGCCTGATGCTCGGCACGAAGCGCGGACATCAAATCCCCGAGGCTTCCCTCGACGATTTTATCGAGACTGTGCAGCGTCAGCCCGATGCGATGATCGGTCACCCGATTCTGCGGGTAGTTGTAGGTCCGGATTTTCTCTGAGCGCTCGCCCGTTCCCACCATGCCGCGTCGCTCATCACGAATCGCAGCGTCTTGTTCCGCCTGCTTCAGTTCCAAAAGGCGCGTCTTCAAGATCTTCATCGCCTGCGCCAGGTTTTGATGCTGCGAACGCTCCGACTCGGAACGGATCTGAATGCCCGTCGGAATATGAAGGAGGTTGATTGCAGAGTTGGTCGTATTGACCTTCTGACCGCCCGCGCCGCCAGCGGCCGTCTTCGTGATCTTCAGGTCCTTTTCGTCGACATCGATTTCCACATCGTCCGCTTCGGGCATCACCGCGACCGTCGCCGTTGAGGTGTGAATGCGCCCCTGCGATTCCGTGCTTGGCACGCGCTGCACGCGGTGCACGCCTCCCTCGAAGCGAAGCGCCGAGTAGACCTTCTTGCCTTTGACGAGTGCGATAACCTCTTTGATCCCGCCCGCACTTGCGCTGCTCTGGCTAAGGACCTCGATTTTCCATCCGACGGTCTCCGCGTACCGGCTGTACATGCGGAAGAGGTCCGCTGCGAAGAGCGCGGCTTCCTCGCCGCCGGTTCCCGCGCGGATCTCAAGGAGCGTATCGCGAAGATCATTCGGGTCTTTGGGGAGAAGGAGCTGTTGCAGCGTCGCTTCAAGCTCCTCGATCTTCGCCTCAAGCTCCGGGATCTCTTCCTTTGCGAGCTCCTTTAGCTCGGGGTCGCGCAGGCTTTCTTTGGCCTGCTCGAGATCATCCTGCGTCTTCGTGTACTCCTCGTACGCCAAAACCAAGGGTTCGAGTTCCCCGCGCTCTTTGGTCAGCTTGGTGAGGCGTTCCACGTCCGCGGCGACTTCAGGGCGGTAGAGCAGTTCGTCCACCTCTTCGAAGCGACGCGCGATGGACTTGATTTTATCGAGCGGGAGCATGATGAGCCCTCATAACACGTCCCGATCGCTCGCGCTGCGCGATCCGCAAGGTTGGCCGATCGCTGGCGCGAGACCGAGCGTTTCGCTATCCCCTTTTGGAGCATGAACGAGCCGCGGAGAATAGGGCGATGAGCCTTAATAAGGTCGAAGGGCGTCAGCTCGTGAAGCGCTTCGGGCGAACCCGCGCGCTTGCCGGTGTGAACGTGGAACTTCGTGCAGGCGAGGTGACGATCATCGAGGGGACCAATGGCTCCGGGAAGTCGACACTTCTCTCTCTGCTTTCGTTGATCGCGAAACCTTCGTCGGGTCATCTGCGTTTCGACAATCGGAAAGTCCGAGCTTCGGATCGAAGCCGAATCTCTGTCCTGAGTCATGAACCGATGCTCTACGCCGACCTCGACGCGTCCCAGAATATCGATTTCTTCGCCAAGCTTGTCGCCGCGAAGAAAGAGCGGCGCGATTCGCTCTACGAGCGCTTTCGCATTCAAGAGCTCGACGGTCGACCGGTTCGCTCGCTCTCGCGCGGGCAGAAGCAGCGCGTTGCACTCTCCCGGGCGCTCCTCTCCATGCCGGCGTTGCTGCTCTTGGACGAGCCCTCAACGGGCCTCGACGAGGCGAGCGTTGAGCTGCTGCGCGATGTGATTCTGGAGGAGAAAGAGCGTGGCGCGGTGGTCGCGGTCGTCACCCATTCCGATTCGTTTGCGAGCGAGATTGCGGACCAGCGCGTGCGGCTCCATCGCGGAAAACGAGTCGAAGCGTGAGCTTTTCTGCCGCGACCCGTTCGGCGCTTTTGATCGCGAAGAAGGATCTCGCGATCGAAGCGAAGACCAAGGACATCACGGTTGCGACGAGCTACTTCGCGGGGCTCGTGACCGTTATTTCCGCGCTCTCGTTCTATATGGACACCTCAAGCGCGGCGAAGATTGCCCCGGGCGTGCTCTGGGTCGCGACGGCGTTTTCGGGGCTGATGACCGTTACCCGCTCGTGGGCGCGCGAACGCGAAATGAACGCGATGCGGGCGCTGCTGATGGCGCCGATCTCGCGCGCCTCGATCTTCTTTGGCAAATCCCTTTCAAGCATCGTGTTCCTTCTCATTATCGAGTGCGTGCTCGTGCCGCTGGTGGGGCTCTTCTTTCACGTCGACATCTCGGTACTCCCGGCGGTCGCGGTGTTTGTGCTTCTTGGCGTCGTCGGCTTCGCTTTTGCCGGCACGCTCTTTGGCACTCTCTCGGTGCGCTCGAGCGCGCGCGATTTGACGCTGAGCGTCGTGATCTTTCCCTTGATTACACCGGCGCTCCTTGGGGGCGTTGCGGCGTGTCGAGAGCTCTTCCACGGCGCGCCCCTCGCGGATCTTCAAGGCTGGGGACAAATACTCCTCGCATACGACCTGATGATGGCTATTGCGGGGTGGTTACTCTTCGACCTTCTTGTCTCAGAATAGTTTGGGGACACGTAAGGGTTCCGCGAGGTGCCCATGCGCTTACATATCGGCCAGTTAAAGAGATTGCTGCGCGCTTGGACCCGATATGAGGTCGACTGTCGAAGAGTCCAAGAGCAAGCAGAAGATTGGCTGGACCAGTTCCTAAACGAAGGACGTTCCGAGGATCTCATCTTCCATTTTGTCCTCCATCTTTCGTACCTCAACTGGGAACTTGTTCTCCGAGAGGACATCCCTTTTCTCCTCGGTTTCCTGACACTGGTTGAGTGCGGGCGAGCCACACCCGCTCTTTGGGCGGCGTACTGGAATAGAATCAATTTCGGAGCGCGTGCGACGCGTCTTCATGGTCACAGGTATTACTGTTTTTCCCTACTGCCCGACGAGTCTTCGCCCGGCCCCACGTGAACGTTATGCAAACGAAGCTAATTGTCTTTTTCCTGCTTGGGCTCTTCCCCGGGGCGCTTGTGGCGTTGCTCGGCTGGCTCGATCCCGTGCCCGCAATGGGCGCGGGGGCTGCGCTTGGACTCGCGTTTGCGTTCTTCCCCCAGGGACGCCCCAAACACCTCCGGCAGATTCTCGACTTCGAGCTTGGCTATCCGCTTCAGGATCTTCAGATCGTCACCAACACGCATCCAAGCTTTCGCTTCGTCGACCTTTATCGCGCGTGTGAGGCGGCGATCGGCAGCGAGCAGGACGTCAAAAAGGTCGAAGAACATGAAGACGTTCGTCTCAGCGTTTTGAACCCCGGCTACAACGCCAATGGTCCTGCACGTACGCGTGCCGCGAAGGTATTTCCGGTCAGCCCCGATGAGACAGTGACCTACCGGACCGCGATGATCTGGCTCGCCCCGGCGAAGCGTTTGGTAGTGAGGGTTTACGAGTTTGACCGATTTGTGACGGTCGAGGTTGCCGCGGATACGCTCGACGAGGCCGCGCGAATTCAAAAAGAGATCGAGAAAGCAAGCTTCACGAACTCGATCTTCCGAGGCCAGTTCGTTCACATCGATCAGGGGCAAGAGATACATGTGGAGCCTGGATATTCCGTGCCTGGAATGCTCCAGCTTCGCTTTCATGAGGCCGATCCGGTTCACCGCGAGGACATCGTTCTTGAGCCGAAAATCGAGGAGGCGCTCGTTCGCAACGTGCTCGACATTCAGCAGAAGCGAGAGGCACTACAGTCCAAAGGCATTCCGACGCGGCGAGGCGTGTTGCTCTACGGGCCGCCCGGAACCGGGAAGACCTTCACCTGCCGATATCTGGCGGAGTGCCTCACCGACACCACCATTCTCGCAGTCTCCGGGAGCGGGCTTCGTAACGTCACGCAATGCTTTTCGCTCGCGCGCTCGCTCGCGCCAACGCTGCTTATCCTCGAAGACGCAGATCTGGTTTTCTCGGAGCGAGAGCGCAACTTCCAGAACCAGACGCTCGGGAATATGATGGACGAGCTCGATGGTCTAAAGGAAAACGACCGCGTCTCGGTCCTGATGACCACCAACTCGATCGAGCGGATTGAGCGCGCGATTCGCGATCGGCCGGGGCGCATCAGCCAGGCGATTTACCTTGGGCCTCCCTCGGCTCCTCTACGAGAGC
Source organism: Myxococcota bacterium (assembly GCA_020629955.1). Classification (GTDB taxonomy): domain Bacteria; phylum Myxococcota_A; class Polyangia; order Polyangiales; family Houyiibacteriaceae; genus JAHDCI01. Next base: position 33,430 of record JAHDCI010000039.1, read on the forward strand.
GCTACCTTCGCCATCACCTTCGCGACGAAGAGCTTGAGCGAATCGACCTCGCGAAGGTCTGCGGGATCAGCGAGGGAGCGAGCCAGGCGTTTCTGATCGCATGGGTTCATCGGGCCCGGCAGTTCGCGCTCGAAGCCGGCGAGATGAGCACCGAGTGTTTCTCGGATGCTCTCGATGAGATGATCGAGCTTTCGAAGGGCGCCGAAAAGCTCCTCGGTTTTTCGCTGTAGCGCCGAGCGCTCGAAAGGATTCCCCGAAGATGCGCCCGAGCCTGGTAGGCTTGAGATTGTGAAGATCGAGTTTCTTGGCGCCGCGCGGACCGTAACCGGTTCGATGCATCTCCTGCACACCCCGCACGCGAAGGTGCTGCTCGACTGCGGCCTCTTTCAGGGGCGCAGGCGCGAGTCCTACCTGAAGAATAAGGACCTCCCTTTTCGACCGCGAGATGTCGACGTTTGCGTGCTCTCGCATGCCCATATCGATCATTCGGGGGCGCTACCGATGCTCGAAAAGGGCGGCTTTCAAGGATCGGTCTGGTGCACCCCGGCGACGCGAGATCTCTGCTCGGCGATGCTTCGCGATGCCGCGATGATTCAGGCCCAGGACGCGCAGTGGATCAAAAAGCTGCGTGAAAAAGGACATCTCGACCTCGAGTCCTACGAGCCGCTCTACAACGAAAAAGATGTTCTTGGGATCCTCTCGAAGATGATCGGGCTACCCTATTCGAACGCGACTGAAATCGCTCCAGGTGTTCGCCTTCGTTTCCTGGACGCGGGTCATGTCCTGGGGAGCGCCGTTGTCGTACTCGATATCGAAGACGGGGCCAAGTCGAAGCGGCTGGTGTTTACGGGCGACCTTGGCCGCCGAAATATGCCCATTCTTCGCAACCCCGAGATCCCCGATGGAGCTGATTTTCTTCTGAGCGAGAGCACCTACGGCGATCGCAAACACGCGCCAATCGATCGGCTCGATGATGATCTCTGCGAGATCGTCACGCGAACCATCGACCGGGGAGGGCGGGTGATCATTCCGACCTTCGCTCTCGAACGAGCGCAGGAGGTGATCTACGCGCTGAAGCGGCTCTCGCAGGCTGGGCGTCTTCCGAATGTGCCGGTGTACGTCGACTCGCCGCTCACCATCCGAATCACGGATGTCTTTAAGGTACATCCCGAATGTTACGATGAAGAGACGCGTGCGCTCCTTGCGACCGGCGATAGCCCCTTCGAGTTCGACGGGCTTCACTACGTGAATTCGGTGGAAGATTCGAAGGGAATCACCGCGTCGAAGAGCCCTTGCGTTGTCCTCTCTGCGAGCGGAATGTGCGAGAGCGGACGCGTATTGCATCATCTGCATGCGGCCGTGGAAGACCGAAAGAACACGGTCATGATCGTCGGATATCAAGCGCCGCATACACTTGGTCGACGCCTCGTCGAACAACGAAGTCGGGTGAAGATCTTTGGAGTGGATCGCGAGAGGCGCTGCGAGGTGGTTGTGCTGAACGGATTTTCGGCGCACGGCGATCAAAACGACCTGCTCGAGTTTGCAGAGGGAGTCCGCGATCGCGGCAACGTGAAGCATGTGGCGTTGGTGCACGGTGACCCGAAGCCGCAGGATGTCTTGGCGCAAAAACTGAACGAACGCGGCTTCGATTCGGTTCAGGTCCCAGAACCTGGCGACTCTGCGGAAGTTTGAGCTTCCACTTCCTTGATTCCCGACCTGGATTTCGGGTTATTCTCGTTTGATGAACGCTCCGCCCATGACCGTTGCCCGTTGGGCAATCCTCGCGCAGCGGCGCGGGGAGGCGAGCGCACATCAGGTGTTGCGTTCCTTAATGGAGCACCGAGAGTGGTGGGTGCCGCTCGGCTTTTTTCCAGCGAGCGATACGGCCCGAATGCGCAAGACCTCGTTCGGACGACTGCATCATGTTCCTCCGTCGGAGCTTTGGGTCTTTACCGAGGCAGGGACAGCCTGCGAGGCCCACCAGCGTGGCGCTCCTGTGGGGAGTTTTGTGCAGAGCATTCCGGGGCATCAGCTTTTCGCGACGCTGCGCCGAAGACCTGGGATTCGCGCGGTTCAGGTGAACGCCGGGGGGTATCCCGAGGATCTTCTGACCTTTGCCCCCGACGCTTTTGAAACCCTTGAGCAATGGGCGCTCGCGATCGGTTTCGAGCGGCTTCTTGGCAGCAGCACCGAGCTCTCCGATGCCGTTCTTGCGCGCTCCAAATCGTACGAACAATACCTCGCCTTCATGCTTCCGGACGAGCGAATGCTTGTGAAGGCCGGGCACGATGGGCTCGCGCAGCCAGGCGTTGTCTGTACCAGTCAAGATAGCGCGGACATTTTGCTCGAGACGCTGGAAGACGATTTCCGCGAGACCCTTCGGCTGACGACCCTCAGTGCGGCTGAGCTTCGACATGAGCTGGAGCGTCAGGACATCGATGGGTTGGTGCTCAACCCGCTTGGGCCGGGTCCGCAGCGCACTCTCTCGATGATCGATTCCCAGGCTCTCTGCGAAGGCGCCCGTCCCTAACGTTCGCGAGCTCTCACTTTCTCTCCCCAACGGGGATGAAGGGTCGTGACCCCGGGCCAAGAGGGCCTTATAGTCTGCGCCATGACGACTTTTCCCTCCCTTCGGATCACCCGCGACGC
>JAHDCI010000247.1 GCA_020629955.1 Myxococcota bacterium
TTCGCGTCATGAATATTCTCTTCCTCGCCGCGGGGCGCCCGCCTCGCTTTCGTGCACAAGCCGGGGGAGACCTTGCGATGTTTCAATCGCTGGCGGCGCTGAGCAAGCTTGGCCATCAGGTGCACCTCGCGGTTCCTGCAAAACCGAGTGAGATCGAGGATGAGGTGCGAGAGCTTTGCGCGAGCGTCAGCTTTCTCGTTCGGGAACCTTCCGGTCTCGAAAAGGCTGCGCAGCGTATCTTTCCGCCTTCGCTCTTTTCGCTTCGAACGGCGAAGCTCTGGCGTCCTTCGGTGGCGCAGCTGGCGAGATCTGTCGGTGCCGATCTGATTTGGGCCGAAGCCTCGCTCAGTGTGGAGATGGTGCCTCGCGGCGAAATTCCTTTTGTGTATGTGCATCACGATTTTCAGCACAAGCTGCAGGAAGTTCGGAAGAGCACCCGTCCCTCCATCGGTCTTGACTCGCTCCCCGCGATTGCAGCGAACCCTCGAAAGCTCCGTGAGCATCTTCACCGCCCCTCGCCCTTTCCCGGAGACCAGCTTCGCGAACTGGAAGAGCGGAGCTGCTCAGAGTCGTCGGTTGTGGTCTCGGTCTCGAGCTCGGCGACGGATACGATTCGAGAGTTCGGCGGGAACCCGATCTATATTCCGCTCGCTGGCGCGACGATCGAAGATTCGGATCTCGAAGTCGCCGAAAAATGCCGCCTGCTTCTCTTCGGTAACCACAACACCGCCAACCGAGCCGTTCTCTCTGAAGTGCGCGCGCAGCTATGGGACCGACTCGCGGACATTCGCGACGAGGTCGAGTGGCATCAGGTCGGCCGCGTCCGGCCCGGGGAGATCGACTCCGATTGGACCTGGGCCTCGGAGAACTTCGACGCGATGCACGGCTTCGTGGATGACCTTCGCGATATTTTTCGCCCGGGCGATCTTTGCCTCGTGCCTTATCCCTACGACACGGGCACTCGAGCCAAGTTCGCCGTGCTCGCTGCCTACCGCGTCCCTTCCGCCGGGTACGCAAAGTCATTCGCCTGCGCTCCGGAATACACGGACGGGGAAGATTGCCTCTTCTCGCCGGATGCGGATTCGCTCGCGCAGAAGATTCGCGACTATGTACGAGATAAGGAGCTCCGGACGAAGCTCTCTTCCAATGTCCGAGCCCTCTATGAGCGTGAGTTTGCCTTTGAGGCGCTGATCTCGAAGTACGAGGCGGCGCTTGAGCTAGCAGCCGGTTGATCGGCTCCCAACATCGAGAGGTATCGGAGACGACGTCGGGCTACTCGCTGCAGTGTGCGCCGCAGAAGGACCACCCACTTGTCACGTCGATGGGCGGGTGCTCTTCAATGAAGCGGACCACTGCTTCTGGGTCGTCTTCGACGCTGATCATCTTCTCGTAGTCGCGCCCGGCGCTCAGCTTCTCGAGAAGGGGGATTACCGGGAGCTTCTCGGTCCAGTACTCGCGCCCGAAGAGCACCATGGGGCTGATGAGCCCAGCACCTTCGCGCGAGGCGACCGTGCCGTAGTGATTCTGCGCGGCGTCTTGGAAAACCTCTTGGACCGTGCCGGCCATACCCGGCGCGAAAATCACGCCACCCGTCGCCAGCGTGACGAGGCCTTCCTCTCGGATCGAGTTTTCGAAGTATTTCGCAATATGCGAGGCGAACGCGTTGGGGGGCTCGTGGCCGTAGAACCACGTGGGTACGCCAAGGCTCGCTTTCGGGTTCGCGTTCGGGAACTTTTTGCGGACATCAAATGCGCGCACGAGCCAGTCGCGGTGGTTGTACTTCGGCGCTTCGCTGAGAATGCAGATGGCTTCGTCGAGGTCGGACTCCTCGTAGTCGGCAAACCAGACGCCGAGATGGGTCGCTTCCATGGCACCCGGGCCGCCGCCGCTCGCCATCAAGTAGCCCTTTTGCGCGAGCACCCGGCTCATCTTGGCGACGGTCGCGTACGAGCCTTCGCCGCGCAGCATCGAGTGCCCGCCCATGATCGCGACGACCTTTCGGCTGTCGCCGAGCAATCGTTCGAGGGCCTCTGTGATCGACAGGTCATGGAGTCGTCTCGCGAGCGCTTCTTTCGGAGATTTCGGCGCGGCGCGGCCGGTCTTTAGCCAATGCTGGTAGACGCGCGCATCAAGGCAATCGCAATAACTACATGCTTGCCCGTCGTACGCTTCGAAGAGCTCTTCCGGAGTGTAGAGTTCCGCGCGATACGCTTCGTACGGGATATCACTGAGCGAGGGGAAGACGACCGCGCCTTTGCGGACGAGTTCGGCTTCATCGCTCGGCTCAAGCGTGCACCCCAAAAGCATCGGTCCCTCGCTCGCGCGCCCCAGAAGGTCTGTAGCGTTTCCGCGGAGATCGATATTTCGGAAGAGCACCTCCGAAAGTGAAGACTTGGATTCGAGCGCGGCTCGGGCGCCTTCGACATCATGTACTTCTCGCATGCGCGGAAGTTTCGCATGTTTTGAGCCTGATTTGAGGCCGATTTGAAGGCTCGCTCTTCTCTCGAAGAACGTTCACGCACGCCGTGATCGCGTAGGGCAGAGCAGATCGCTCAGACCGAGCGTTTCCCGGTTGCGAAAGGTGCGAAATCGCGCGAAAACGTCGGGTCGTTGGCGCCGCCGCCAACCTCTCACGATGTCGTTGGCGTTCACGGCCAACCACTCACGATTTGGGAAAATAGCTACATGACGAATCCGAAGATCATCTACACGCATACCGACGAAGCTCCCGCGCTCGCGACCTATTCCTTCCTTCCGATCATTAAAGCGTTCACAAAGCACGCTGGCATCGAAGTGGAGACCCGCGATATTTCGTTGGCCGGACGCATCTTGGCGAACTTCCCGGAGTGCCTGAAGGACGATCAGAAGATTGGTGATGCCCTGGCCGAGCTCGGTGAGCTCGCCAAGACGCCCGAAGCGAATATCATCAAGCTTCCGAATATCTCGGCCTCCGTTCCGCAGCTGAAAGCCGCGATCAAGGAGCTCCAGGACCGCGGCTATGCGGTGCCGGACTTCCCGGAAGAGCCCGAAAGCGCGGAAGAGAAAGCGGCTTTCGCAAAGTACGCGAAGGTCAAGGGGAGCGCGGTGAACCCAGTGCTTCGCGAAGGAAACTCCGATCGTCGCGCGCCAAAGGCCGTGAAGGAATATGCGCGTCAGAACCCCCACCGCATGGGCAAGTGGGAGAGCAGCTCGAAGTCGCACGTCTCCACCATGAGCGATGGCGACTTCCGCCACACCGAGCAGAGCGTCACGATCGCCAAAGATACGACGGTCACGATCGAGCACATCGCCGGCGGAACGACGACGAAGCTGAAGGAAGTCGCGGTTCTCGAAGGCGAAATCATCGACTCCTCCATGATGCGTAAGCGTGCGCTACTTTCGTTCCTCCAGCAGCAGATCGACGATGCGAAGAGCACTGGCGTTCTCTTCTCGCTTCACATGAAGGCGACGATGATGAAGGTCAGTGACCCGATCATCTTTGGGCACGCGGTGAAGGTTTTCTTCGCGAGCGCGTTTGAGCAGTTCGGCGCGAAGCTTGACGAGATCGGTGCGGATCCGAACAACGGCCTCGGCGACGTGCTCGGCAAGGTCGCGCAGCTCCCGGAAGCGGAGCGCGCTCCGATCGAAGCGGCTTTCGCGAAGGCCCTCGAAGAGGGTCCGGACCTTGCAATGGTCGATTCCGACCGCGGCATCACGAACCTTCACGTGCCAAGCGACGTCATCATCGACGCCTCGATGCCCGCCATGCTCCGTACCTCCGGCTGCATGTGGAATAAGGAAGGCAATACGCAGGACACCAAGGCGACGATTCCGGATAGCAGCTACTCTGGCCTCTACCAGGTCGTGATCGAAGACTGCATCAAAAACGGCGCGTACGATCCGACGACCATGGGCAGCGTTTCGAACGTTGGTCTGATGGCGCAAAAGGCCGAGGAATACGGCTCGCATGATAAGACCTTCGAGATTGAAGCCGATGGCGTCATGCGCGTCGTCGACGCGGACGGCAACGAGCTGATGCGTCACGAGGTCGAGGCCGGCGATATCTGGCGGATGTGCCAGGTCAAGGACCTTCCGGTTCAGGACTGGGTTAAGCTCGCGGTGACGCGTGCGAAGGCGACGGGTGCGCCCGCGGTCTTCTGGCTCGATGCCGATCGTCCGCACGATTCGCAGCTCATCAAGAAGGTCGAGAAGTACCTCGGCGACCACGACACGAGCGGCATCGAGACGCACGTGCTCTCGCCGGTCAAGGCTTGTGAGCTGTCCGTCGCGCGTATCCGTGAAGGCAAGGACACGATTTCGGTCACCGGCAACGTCCTTCGCGACTACCTCACCGACCTCTTCCCGATCCTCGAAGTCGGCACGAGTGCCAAGATGCTCTCGATCGTTCCGCTGATGAACGGTGGCGGTCTCTTCGAAACAGGCGCTGGTGGATCGGCGCCGAAGCACGTTCAGCAGTTCGAAAAGGAGAACCACCTCCGCTGGGACTCGCTCGGTGAGTTCCTCGCGCTCGCGGTCAGCTTCCTGCACGTCGCGGAGAAGTACGATCACGCGCAGGCAAAGGTTCTTGGTGAGACCTTGGACGATGCGACCACGCAGTACCTGCTCACGAACAAGTCGCCTTCGCGTAAGGTGAACGAGCTCGACAACCGCGGCAGCCACTACTTCCTCGCGCGCTACTGGGCCGAAGCGCTCGCCAAGTCTTCGGATTCGGCGCTCGCGGATCGCTTTGGCGGCATTGCGAAGTCCCTTGCGGACAACGAAGAGGCGATCGTCTCCGAGCTGAATGGCGCGCAGGGCGTGAAGATGGATATCGGCGGATACTACTTCCCCGAGCCCGAAAAAGCGGCGGTCGCGATGCGTCCGAGCGCAACCCTGAACGGGATCATCGACGCGATCTAAGCCAATCACTCAGTCGACAGGGCGAAGTTCTTCGGAGCTTCGCCCTTTTGCATTTTGTGCGTCGGAATGCCGAACGGTTCGAGAAATGTAGAGAAGGGGCGCCATCTTTTTGATGAGGTTGTATTTCGAAAATCGTGGGCATTTCGGTCTGCAGAGGTTTTCGAAATATGTGAACAGACTGGTACGCTTTACCGTCTTTCTGCCGATGTCTTTGTCGTTCTCAGTTTCACCTCACTCTCCTCCGCTAGGGCGCGTTCGGAGGCGGCGATGAAATGTCCGGGAAGACTCTGGCTGCTCGCACTTGTGCTGCTCGTGGCAGGCACTGGGCTGGCGCTCCCCCAGTTTGCTCGCGCTGACCGAACGCACGTCGTTCGCCAAGGGCAGACCCTGCTTCGTATTGCGCGCCGCTACAACGTTAGCGTGGATGAGATTCGCCGAGCGAACTCGCTGCGGTCTGCGCGTCTTCGGGTGGGTCAGCGGCTACGCATTCCAAGCGGCCGCACCCGCGAGCAAGAGGCGCGTCGCGCCGGAGCGTATATCGTTCGCCGTGGGGACAACCTGCGGAGCATCGCCCGTCGCTACCGGGTCCCGGTGGAGCGGCTCCGGCGCATGAACCGAATCCGCGGCGACCGCATTCGAGAAGGTCAGCGGCTCCGGATTCCGGGGCGCCGGCGCGAAAACCATCTCCCGCGTGTCGAAGAGCGGGAAACGAGCGAGGCGGAAGAGGCCATCTTCGCAGAAGCGGAGGAACGCGCGAGCGCGCTCAATATCGGGCGAGCGCGAACGGCTCAGAACCTGATCACGCGAGCGCCTGACCCGGCGTGGGTGGAAGCGGCGCAGGAAGCGCCGATAGAGATCCCTGACTATGCGCAAGAGATCACCGCAGCGCAGATCCACGCTCAGCTCCTCTCCGAACGCGGTGAGCTTCCGCCGCCTCGAGAAAACGACGTCGAGGCGGACGACGCGGATGCTCTGGGCTCCGAAGCGGAAGGCACCTTTGTGCATCCCCTTGGCGGAGGTCATTTCCTTCGAGGCTGGGGCAGCGGCGCGGGCGGGTATCACCTCGCGCTCGATCTCTATCGCCCTCCCGGTAGTCCGGTCTTCGCGGTGCGCCGCGGCATCGTCGCGTATGCCGGCAGCCAAATCCGCGGATATGGGCGCTTTGTCCTCATCGTTCACCCGGATGGCTTGGTGACCGCATACGCGCACCATCGAGAGCTACGCGTACGGGCAGGCCAGCTCGTTGCCGCCGGCCAGCTTATCGGTCACGTCGGCAACACTGGCATTAGCCGCGGTCCGCACCTTCACTTCATGATGATGGCGGAGGGCGGGATGCATTGCGATCCACTTCCGCTCCTGCGACCGCTCTCGCGTTTTCGCAACGGTCGTATTGTCGGGACGGAACCGTCGACTTGGGATGGCTCCGATCCCCGCCCTGAGACCATCCGCTGTCGCCCTCGTTCCGCCGGGCGGCATCCCGGTGGAAGCCGCATGCGGCGATAGTTTTACTTCGCCCTTGCTCGATTCATCGCGGATGCGAGTTCTCGCGCCTCGACGATATTGTCTTCGATG
>JAHDCI010000248.1 GCA_020629955.1 Myxococcota bacterium
TACGGTGCCGTTCGTTACGGTGCCATTTGTGACGGTTCCGTTGACCGGACCGTCCTGGGCGCCGACCCACTGAGGAACCGAGAGCGCGAGAAGAAGAGAGAGAAGACGTGGACTTCGCGAAAACATATCCGAAAAGCTATGGGGCGAGGTTTCCGATTCCTCAAGTGAGCCGGCTCTCATCCACGACGCGGCGTCCATCTCAGATTGAACTTCTCCTATATTTTTGAACTCTTGCGCGCAGAAAAGTCCATCCATAGACGCCGCCACAACACGACGTGAATCGCAAAAGCGCTCGCGACGTGAACGCTTCCGATGAGGACGTAAGGATTGTGAGCGGCGAGTTCCATCGGCGGCCCGTCGTACGCATTAAGGGGTAGCGGCGAAGAGAAAATCACGATCACGATGACGCCAAGCAGGAGCACGCTACCGACCACGTTAAAGAGCCAAGCAAGAAGCGTAGGCACCGGCCGTTTGGCGAGCAAAAAGCCCCCTCCGATCACCAATGCCAAGACTCCGCTCGCAATGTCCAGGTTGTGACCGGTCCAGGTCATTTGGGGAGGAACGGTTCCCTGATCTGCGAAGGAATGCAGCAGAAGCTCGAGCGGAAACCGGAAGCAATGATAGCCAATCAAAAGCGCGAGCGAACTCTGAGTCGCGACCTGGGTTCCGACCTTGGAAAATCCGAAAACAATCGCACCCAGATTCAGCATCAAGAAGAGGGGCATAAGAAGAAACGGTTTGTCGTCGATCACCCCGCTTCCAACGTATGCGAGGCTGAAACCGCACCAGGCGAAAACACCCGCGAGAGCTTTGAGCGCGACTTGTTTCCGGTTGGCCGGGTACGCCCGCGCAACGAGACCAACGAAGAGAACGATCGTCAATACGACGAGCGCGACGAAAACGGCGGAGCTTGCAGGTGACGGTGAAACGAATAGCAACATGATGACTTCTTTATGCAGAGTTGATTTCCTTCACTATTAAAAAGTAAAGTTGAACACGCAAGTCCTTTATGCAAAAGAATAGCCTGTGAAGACCTACGCTCAGTTTTGCGGAGTCGCGAAAGCGCTCGATGTGATCGGCGAACGATGGACCCTGCTCATCGTTCGCGATCTTCTCCTAGGCGGACGGCGCTACTCCGATCTATTGGATTCGTTGACGGGGCTAACGACCAATCTCCTGGCCAAGCGTCTGGCGCACCTCACGGCCGAGGGGCTTGTCGCAAGGCGGCGACTCCCTGCACCCTCGGGTGCAACCGTATACGAATTGACCGAGGCGGGTCGCACCCTTGAACCCGTGGTCCTCGCGCTCGGCACATTTGGCGAACGCTATATGCATGGAGGACCAGCGGGAGAGAAGATCTCAGCACGGTGGGGTATGGTTTCGATGAAAAGACGGTACCGCGGCGGGCTGTCTCTCCGCGTTCAAGTCCGCGTCGGCGATGACGCCTTCGCGCTCACTTTGCAGCCGGAAGAGATCGAAGTTCGCGATGGCGAGCACGACACACCGGACCTAACGCTTGAAGCCGATATCGCGCCGATGCTCTTCTTGCCGCTCTTTGGCGCGCTCCCGCTCGAAGATGCTCTGGAGCGAGGTACCCTTCGTCTTCAGGGTCGCAGGCAAGATTTCCGCCGCTTCGCTCGCAGCGTGCGGCCGCCTGGCTAAAGCGTGGTTCAAACCGTGAGAAGGGTCCTTTTCCGCCAGGAACGCCGATCCGAGCCTCGCTCTTCCTTCGAACGACTCGGCATGTCGTTCGCCCGTCGAAGCTCGCCTCGACACCCCTGACGAAAGAGCATCCCTTCCATCGATCGGATCCCCGCATCAGCAGACTGGTGAAAAACGTCCGAAACCGCTTCGGGGCATTTTCACGCACTCACAATCCATCCAACTCTCGCCACGTATGGACAATACGAGTCCAATCATCGGACGGATCTGCGCACGCCAAAATCCAATAAATCAAAATCGGCCTATTTTCACCAGGCTGCTCGCAACCGGGACACGTCTACGCGCGCAATCGCTCGCCCCTTCGCTTGATCGTCCCTTGGGATCGGCGCTATGCCGCGGCCATGGCCAAGCTCTATTTCCGATACGGAACCATGGACAGCGCAAAGACGCTCAACATGCTCGCGGTCGCGCACAACTACCGCAAGCAGGGGAAGAAGTGCGCGCTGCTGAAGCCGAGCCTCGACGACCGATTCGGTGAAAAGGCGATTCGCTCTCGTTCCGGCCTCGAAGCCGAAGCGGATTTTCTCATCGGTCCAGGCGACCCGATCCCGGCCGATCGGCTTCAAAACCTCGACTGCGTGCTGGTGGACGAGTGTCAGTTCCTAAGCGAAGAGGCGATCGAGGCCTTGCGCGACTTAACCCTCGATGCGCGCGTTCCGGTGATTTGCTACGGGCTCCGAACAGACTTTCTCGGCAGGCTCTTCCCGGGTTCGCGACGGCTCCTTGAGCTCGCCGACAGTATTGAAGAAGTCAAGGTGACCTGTTTCTACTGCGGCAAAAAGGCGATCATGAATCTTCGCTTGGTCGACGGAAAGGGAGTTTTCGAAGGTCCGCAGATCCAGCTCGGCGCCGATGAAAAGTACGTGCCCTGCTGCTACCTCCATTACCGGGAACAGCGACGCGCTGCCGAGGCGTAACACGTCTACTGCGCGAGGTCGTCATTGAGCTTCCGGACGCGATCGCGAAGGGTGGAACGAGCGATCTCAAGGCATCTCGCGGTCGCCGATAGGTTGTGATCGAAAAAGCGCAGCAGCTCGCGAAGATGACCATCGTCGATATCTTTCTTCGCGGATTCGCCGTATCGGCTAACTCTCCGAAGCGCTTCCTTCACATCTCCTGCAGCGATCTCGAGCGAGGGTGAGAGAAGAGATGCCATACTGACGACTGCGCGAAGCTCCCGAACGTTTCCAGGCCAGGGATACGCGACCAGCCGTTCATGGGCTTCCTTGCTCAATACCCGTCGTGGCTCGACCTCCAGACAAAGAAAATGTTCGGCGAGGGCTCCCACATCTTCCAGCCTTTCCCGAAGCGGAGGCACTTGGATCGGCGCGCGATGGAGTCGAAAGAATAGATCTTCGCGAAAGCCTCCCTCGGCCACCATCTCGCGCAGATCGCGGTGCGTTGCGCAGACGACGCGTACATCAACCTGCCTCTCTTTTTCGCTCCCGACGCGGCGAACGTTGTAACCGTCGAGAACACGCAGCAAGCGACTCTGGAGTGGCATCGGTAGTTCGCCGATCTCGTCCAGGAAGAGCGTGCCTCCATCGGCAAGCTCGAAAACCCCGCGGCGCGTCTCATCCGCGCCGGTGAAAGCGCCTTTCTCGTACCCAAAGAGCTCACTTTCGACCAGATTTGCCGGAATGCCGCCGGCGTTCAACGCGATGAATGGGCCGTGACAACGAGGCCCCCGTTCATGCAGCGCTCTGGCAATCCCTTCTTTGCCGGCGCCGCTTTCTCCCGTAATCAGGGCCGGCCAATCGAGCGCCGCGAAGCGATCGACCTCACTCAACACCGAGAGCATCTTCTCCGAGGCGGCGATAAGCCTCAGCCCACCATCCACAGGTAGACTCGCGTCGTTCGATGGGCTCCCAGAGGATTGTCGGCCGCTGCTCGCGACCAGCCGAAGGTCCCTTCTTCCGACACGGACGCGCGCCCCAATGTTGAGTTCGACTCTTTGAATCCGGCGGCCATCCACCCACGTGCCGTTCTTGCTGTTGAGGTCACAGAGCCAAACGCGCCCTCCCCAACTCTCGAAGCGACAGTGCATTGCGCTCACGGATGCGTCGCGGATCCGAATGTCCGCCGCCGGGTCTCGGCCAACGCTAAGCGCGCGACCCGTCAAAGCCACCCGCTTCGCGCTTGGTCCCGAGCCAACGACAATGCTCTGCCGAGGCGCGTTCCATGGAACACTATACTCCAGAGGCTCCGTCGTGTTGGGCGCCACGGTCTCGCACACGCGGAGCAGCTCGTAGTTCTGACCAATGCGTAGAGGCTGCTCGTACGGCAGCGGCTTTGGTTTCTTCCCCTGCACGAGGATCGAAGGCGCCCCGCCGTAACGTACAATCCGGCACGCCACATCCGGCACTGACGGGTGATGGAGCGCAATATCGCAGTAACCTGCTCGGCCCACGGTGAGAGGATGAATGCCGAATTCGAAGGTTCGAACCGGAGCGCCTTGTTGGTAGAGCTGAATCGTGTCTCGCATGGAGGACTTATCGGCCCTGGCGCCTCTCAGTTGCGTGCAACTTGGAAAAAAGGCGAAATGAATCGTTCGAAGCGAACTCCTCGCGCGATCCTTCTTGCCTTTCGAGCGACCCACGCTTTAGAACGCTCGAATGCTTCTGGTCGTCGATGTAGGCAACACAAATACGGTTCTGGGACTCTATGACGGGGAACACCTCGCGCATGACTTTCGTATCGAGACCTCCCATCGAAGGACGATCGACGAGCTGCATGTTTTGCTCGCAAACTTGATTCAGCTCGCGGACGTCCCGCGCCGCGATGTGACAGCGAGCATCGTCGCATCCGTGGTCCCTTCGATGACCGAAATGTGCGTTGAGGCAATCGATCGAGCATTTGATCATGAGGCATTGGTCGTTGCCCCGGGCATCAAAACTGGGATGCGCCTGCTCTACGAAAACCCGAAGGAGGTCGGCGCGGACCGTATCGTGAACGCGGTCGCGGCGTATGAGCAAATCAAGGGCGCCGTGATTGTCGTGGATTTCGGCACCGCCACGACCTTCGATTGTATCTCGGAAAACGGCGAATACCTCGGTGGCGCGATCTCTCCAGGCATGCAGATCAGCGCGAACGCGCTTTTTTCCCGAGCCGCGCGTCTCTTTCGAGCGGAACTTGTTCGACCTCCAGCGGCAATCGGAAAGAATACGGCTCAGTCGATGCAAGCCGGGATCGTCTTCGGATACGTGGCGCTGGTGGACGGACTCGTCCGCAGACTGAAAGACGAAATGGGCGGCGAAGTTCGAGTCCTCGCGACGGGCGGTCTCGCGCGACTGATGGAAAAAGATTCGGAGACGATCGAAGAAATCGACGACTATCTGACGCTTCGCGGGCTGCGCCTTCTGTGGGAGCGAAACCAGAAGTAGAGGCGCATCCCACAAGTCGATCGACTTTTATTTTCCGAGCGAACAGAACTCACGACGAGCCCACTCCGGCGGCGAAAATTGTTGCACTCCACCGCGGTGAAACGGCGCGTGCATTTTTTTTCGACGGCCCGCAGGCACTCTGAGTTTCATCTTCGCGGGCATGGGAAACAGAACCCGGCCCCCGATTGACCTCCAACCCACCTTCTCGGCATTCACGTCTTCTCAGATGCCGTCTGACGTTCCCGCTCTGCGCCCGACGACGGAAATGCCGACGCGTCCCGGACGATTCGGGAGCTACGCAAGTCGATGGACAGCCCACGCATTCGTTCTCTTGCTCCTAGCGCTATCCCAGGGGTGTCTCGCTCGTATCGACGACGCGTTCTCCGCGGATCGAAAGGACTGCATGGCTGCCGCGGAAGCGGGCCTTGCGTTTTCGGAAGTGCTCGCCGCGCAGCAGGGGGATCCGGGAGCGGACTTCATTGAGGTCTTTAATCCGAGCCCCTTCGATGTGGAGATGACCGGGATCGAAATCTTTCTCGGTCCACATCGATTGACCGAGATTGCGTGGGAAGATGACGAGATCGAAATTCCTGCTGGGGAGTATTGGGTGCTCTCCGGAGCCCCACACGAGCTCCGGCCGAACTACTCAGGATTCGGCTACGGAAATCGACTTGGACCGCTTCCCGCCTCCGGAACACTCACGCTTCGCTGCGACGACATCGAACTGGATACCTTCACTTGGAATGACGCAAAACCGGGACACTCTGTCCAGCTCGATCCAAACCTGCTTCCTCTGCCGCATACCAATGACGACACGAGCGTCCTCTGCGATGGCACTCGTGAGTTCAGCGAGGGCCGTTACGGAACACCAGGAAGCATCAACACTCCGTGTTTCGAATCCGAACGGCTCTGCATCGACGAACTCGAGAATCTTCGCTCGAAAGACCGACCTCAGGTAGGTGAGCTCGTCATTACCGAAGTCATGCCCCTGTCCGCGGGAACCAGTGAACAGTGGTTCGAACTCTATACGCTCGAATCGCTCGACCTGAACGATATCACGCTCATCGTGGATGGCGCCCGAGAGACTCTTCAGGGCGAGCGATGTTTTGAAAGCGCAGAAGAAACCCGAATCGTATTTGCGACCGGAGACGCTGCAGCCGCGAGGTTGCCGCGAGTCGACTACATCTTTTCTACTCCACTTCCTGAGACGGGAACGTTGGCTCTCGAGATTGACGGCGTCCTCCTGGACGAGGTCTCGTGGGAAGACGTGGAACCCGGCATTTCTCGAAGCCTCGACCCCGATCACCGAGATGAAACATCAAAC
>JAHDCI010000249.1 GCA_020629955.1 Myxococcota bacterium
AGCTCGTCGAGTTCATGCGCCGCTCCCCCGTGGTCGTCAGCGTGCTCGAAGGCGAGAACGCGGTCGCGACGTACCGCGGCGTGATGGGCGCCACCAACCCGGCCGATGCCGACGAAGGCACCATCCGGAAGCTCTTCGCCAAGAGCATCGGCGAGAACTCGGTGCACGGCTCCGACTCCCTCGAGAACGCGACGAACGAGATCAAGTTCTTCTTCCCCGAGCTCTAAAGCGCTCACCCAATGGGAATCGACGCCGCTCCATCCGGGGCGGCGTTTGTCAATTCCGGCTTTCTACTTGGGCGCGGGTACGCGAGAGACCTATAACGAATGCATGCGCGCCCTCCCCTTGTTGCTACTGCTCGCCTTCGCGTGTTCCGCGACGGATCCGCGACGAGCAGAGAGCGTGCTGCGTTTGCCAAACCCTGCCGAACGGCTGGTGGAGCGCTTGCCCGAAGGAGGCACTCGCTGCGCGGTCACTCAAACCGCCTCGCTTACCGAGGATGAACGGCGGCTCGCGAAGCTTGTTTTGCTCGACGCATTCTCGCTCAACCTCGAGTCGGTCGAGGCGGAAGCGATCACCCTGCAAGGCGAAAGCGCCTTCCGGGCACTCCTCTATACCCGTGATGTGCCGGCACTTCGGCAAGAGCTCGAAGAAGAATATCGCGCGGAATGGCTTCGCTCTGCCAGCGCTTGCCGTGGTCGAGAATGTTCGATTCTACGCGCCTACGCCCTTGACGATCGCACGGTCATGCTGAGCTCGGGCACGTGGCATTCGCAGCAAACTCGAACGCGCAACGCGTGCTCACAATTGTTAAGGGAGCACCCCGATTCGGTTCAGGTCGCACTGGTTCCAGAGCGCAGCGCGTTACTCGCGCTTCAACTCGGCCGGGTTGCCGATATTCAGCACGCAGCGATTCGCACGCTTCGTTCGTCGGAGGGTCTGCTTCGCATCGCGCGCACAACGGACGAGGTGTCGCGATATCTCAGCCCCAATCCCCCCGCGAGTGGAACGCGAGTCTTTCGGCGTCGGGATCACGAGGGAAACGAACGGCGCTTTACCCACCAACGATTCGACTGGGAAGACCTCGATTTCGAACTCGACGACCGTCGCCGAATGCGCGCGGCGTTAGCGAGCGCCACGCGCGACGAGGTTCCCTCAGACGTTACCCAGCTCGACTTTCAGAACACGGAGCGCGTCCTGGCCGTCGGGCGGACGCTGCGGGCTCGATATGAGGAGATTGCTGCGGCGCCGCCGAGCCCTGCGCGCGATCGCTCGCTTGCTCGCGCCGGCGCGACGCTTGAGCGTCTCTTCACGACCGCTCATGAGCGGCTCCCCGACCATCACCGCTACACCCGCGCCCTCCTGAACGTGAGACTGCGGGTGCTCCAAAACCCTCGCGGGGCTCGAGAGCTCGCGGAAGAGCTTATCCTCAACGCAGAAGATGCGGACAGCGCCGCAATATGGCGACGCGCCCTTCGTGAGATTCATGCTGTCTCGCAAGAGTTCGAAGCGCTAAGCGCGGCTCTCATCGAAGCCAACCTTGCGAGCCGCCGAGTCGCTCCAAATCTAGCGCGCATCCTTGTCGGGCTGACGTCAGGTGAGCAATCCATGCCCTATGACGCGCTTGAAGAGTTGGTTCTCCGCGCCTCGTCGATGCTCGGCCGCAGCGCGCGAGGCATGGCCCGCCTTGAGCTCCCGACAATGAACCTTGAGGCCCTTTCTGTTTTCCTACTCCTGATCGAAGCACCGCGTGCGCCGGAGGTCATGGTGCTCGCAGCTTCGACCGAGAGCCGTTCTGCGGAGTCCGCGCCGCGCGTTCCATGCTGGCAGGCGGAACCGGAGAGACGCTGCGCGCTGATGGTCCCCGCCGTAGAAAACGCTGCCTCGCAGATCGGAAACCTTCTCCTTGCACTTGGCGGAGAAGAATCGACGACCATCGCGTTTCGACTCGAGACCCTATCTCCATCGCGGAGACAGACGAGCACCACCGCCCTTGAAGCCGATTACGACCCGACCGGTGAATATCGGATCACACGGGGGCTTTCTGGGTACGACGCCGGGGCGCTGGCTCGCCTCGCTATTCCCTTCGCACGAGCCGCGTCCGGCACGCTTTTTCCGATGGATGAGTTCTCTTTGGTGGGCCTCACAAGTTCGGAACAAGCGGCTGTTCTCCGGGGGCGCTCTTCCCCCGACCTCATTCAGTGCGAGCGTGGTGAAGGCGAACAAATCTCGTGCAGAATCGCTCCCGACGTGACGGGCGCGGTCCAGGAATGGCGAGAGCGGATCGAGGATCTGATTCGTTGAGTGTTCCAGTGAGTTTGGAAAGAATGAAGAAATCTCACGCTCTGTCTGAGCCGGTGTTGACCTGACGCGTTCGGCGGGACACTCTCGCATGCCCGATCGGCACACGCGTCGAGCGGACGCAGGCGAGCGAACTCGGCCCACCACCAGACACCGCCACCAGACACCGCCACCAAACAAAGAGGAACTCATGGATTTTGGCCTGAGCGAAGAACAAGAGATGATTCAAAAGGCCGCGCGCGATTTTGCGGCCAAAGCCGTCGCCCCCCGCGCCAGAGAGCTCGATGAAAAGAGCGAATGGCCGACCGATCTCGTTCAGCAAATGGCGGATCTCGGTTTCCTCGGCATTGCCATCCCGGACGAGCTTGGCGGCGGCGGCGCCGACTACGTGAGTTACGCCCTCGCGATGATCGAGATCAGCAAGGCCTGCGCGAGCACCGGCGTCATCATGAGCGTGAACAACTCGCTCGTCTGCGACCCGATCTACAAATTCGGCAGTGCAGAGCAGCACGAGAAGTTTCTGAAGCCGCTCGCGTCGGGCGAGAAGCTCGGCTGCTTCGGCCTCACCGAGCCGAGCTCCGGTTCCGATGCCTCCGATATGCAGACCGTCGCCGTTCAAGAAGGCGATGAGTGGGTGATCAACGGCGCGAAGAATTGGATCACGAATGGTCCACACGCCGACACCTGCGTCGTCTTCTGCTGCACCGACCGCTCTCAGGGCGCGCGCGGCACGACCGCCTTCATCATCGAAAAAGGCACGCCGGGATACGAGCCGCAGCCCGCGGACCACAAGCTCGGGATTCACGCTGCACATAGCTGCACGCTTTTCTTCGAGGGGTGCCGCATCCCGGATGCGAACCGCCTTGGCGAAGTTGGCGGCGGCTTTAAGATCGCCATGAACACCCTCGACGGTGGCCGAATCGGGATCGCGGCGCAGGCTCTTGGTATCGCGGAAGCGGCTTACGAAAAGGCTGTCCAGTACTCGAAAGAGCGCAAAGCCTTTGGTCAGCCGCTCGCGAAGAAGCAAGCGATTCAGTTTAAAATCGCGGATATGGCGATCGACCTCGCGGCCGCACGTGCGCTGATTCTCAAGGCTGCGGTCCTCAAGGAAAAGGCCCGAACCGAGAAGGTTCGCCACACCTCGGAATCCGCGATGGCGAAGCTCTACGCCTCGGAGATGGCGACCCGCGTGACGCACCAAGCGCTTCAAGTCTTCGGAGGCTACGGCTATTCGAAGGAATACGATATGGAGCGCCACTACCGCGACGCGCGTATCACCGAGATCTACGAGGGCACGAGCGAAATCATGCGCATCGTCATCGGCGCCAACGCGTTAAAGGGAGCCTAAAATGCGACAGTTCAACATTTTGCTCGCGCTCGCCATGGGCAGCTCGCTCCTTGCCTGCGGTGGCTCGAGCGACGAGGAAGCCGTGGAGATTGCGGAGCCGGAGCGAACCTCGGGCGCTGAGCGCCGCCGCGAACCCGACGATGGTGTGGCCGTCGAAGGCCTCATGGGCACCATCTCCACGCTCGCGGTTCAACGCGGCATGGAGCCACGGATGGGTCGCTTCCTCAGCTGCTTCGCCAACCGTTACGACGATATCCCGCTCCTCGGCGGCGAAATCCTGCTCTCGTTCCGTGTTCGCGTCGATGGAAGCGTGCTCTGGGTCTTCCCGAAGGAGAGCACTATCGGTGACCGCGAAACCGAGACCTGCATCCTCGAACAGGCCGCCGGTATCCGCTTCAGCCGTCCCCAGGGCGGTGAGGCGGAGTTCACCTACCCGCTCATGCTCGATCCCCCCGAAGACGTGCGCCCGCCGATTCCATGGGGCAGCAACGAAGTTGCGGAAGCCGTCGACGCGCAGCGCGATAGCGTTCGCGAGTGCGGCCGCGGCCCCTACCAGATCACCGCGTATATCAACCGCGGAGGCCGAGTGATGGCCGCTGGCGCCTCGACCACCGAGCTTGAACGCGCGGACGACCTCGATTGCGTCTCCCGCGCCGTGGAGGGCTGGGATATGCCAGACCCGGGTTCATATCCGGCGAAGGCAACGTTCTCGCTCTGAGAACGTTGTTTTTTCGACAAGGCGCTCTCGTTACTCGGGGGCGCCTTTTGTTTTGAGATACGCGGTCCACGCGCGCTCGAGGTTTCGAGGAGGCCGCAAAGGAGTGTCGAAGCGCAATGGCTTTTCGACCAAGGAAACACACGAGTATAGCCATTCAAAGAGAACCTTCGCATTCGCGACGTTCCATTGATGCCCGCTGAGATAGTGAAACACGACGCCGTCCGGGAATATGAAAACGCCAACCTCAATGTCTTCCGCGATCTCGGCAGACAGACATACGCAGGATACTTTTCCCCGAGCAACACTCAGCGCTAGATTCTCATACTCGGAAATTGGTCGGTCTCGCTCCTCGACCAGGTCCCACGCCGTGTGCTCTCGCAGCGTGGCAGTCTCTTTGATGTGCGCAAAAAGTCTCGCGAGCTCGTCGGCCGTCAGGTCAAGCCCGAGCTCTGGGAGCTCTCCGGGCTCCGTTCGCAGCGCTTCGACCGCCAATGCCCAGTCCGAATCGTTCACCTCGAGCGCCTCATCGCCGAGTCGCGCGGCCCGATTCGATCTGCTCCGCGAGAAGCCCAATCAGCGCCGAGAGGCTCTCCGCAATCTTCGTATGTTTGCCGGTCGAATGGTCGCGCCAGCAGATGGCACCGTAGATATCAAGAACAACGCTATCCCCGATTCCCTCGACGTAACCAAGCACATGCCCGCCGTTGAGATAGAGCGAGCGGCCGTCCTTGGTCTCCGTCTGATGCTCGGCTGCGAGCACAGGATCAAACGTGATCCACCCTTCTCGCTCTGGCCACGCGAAATGCCAATCCGAAATACTTCGGCCGGCCGAGCGCAAAAATGCATACCACTCGAGCGGGAGCGGAGAGCGGAGCGACTTTTCGATTGGATGAAGGTCGATCGCTCCAGCATCACTGCTGACACTTCCAAATCGGGCCGCCGCCTCTCGGAACTCCGCACTCAGAAGCGCGGCGAGGTTGTCCTCCTCATCTCGAAGCAAGCGAACCTCGAACTCGTTCGAGGCGTCCGTGCGGAGGAGACCGCAGCAGTAGAGCTCCTGCGATCGCCAATAGTCGCGGCACGCGTTCTCAAGCTCAAAAAGCAGCACCTCCATGGTCTGCATGCGTTCTGGTTCGCCGACCACGAGCTCCTGCGGCCCCTCAGGACCTTCAAAGCGTAGCGTGACCTCACCGACGCCAATGATCTCCCATCCGTACCACCAATGCTCAGGGCGCTCCGCAAAGTATGCGTTAACCTCCGCGGCAAAGGACTCGGCATCCGCCGCGTCGCTTCGGCCGAGGGGCCATTTCATTCGATTGATTCGCATGGGGAGAGCGGCGTGACAGTATCACCGGGCGCGGGCTCTTGCGATAGGCCTCACAGTGTTCGACCCCATCCCTTGTTATTCTGGGCAAACGTCGCAAACTCGCCGGGAATCCTATGCAACTCGAAGAACTCGAACTCTCCATTCAGCAAAGCGCGCGCGAGCTCGCTGAAAACCTTCTCTGGGACAAGGCCGCTGGATTTGAACAAAACGAGGAGATCCCGCTAGACACCTACAGCTCGCTCGGAGGCAAGGGCCTTATGCAGGTCGCGACGCCGGAAGCGTTCGGCGGGAGCGACGCGGGAACCATCGCCTACAGCCTGGCCATGATGGAAGTCTCGCGGGCTTGCGCGGCGACCGCCGTCACGATGGCCGTGACCAATATGGTCGGCGAAGTCATCGCGGAGTTTGGTACCGATGCGCAGAAGTCTGAGTATTGCTCGAAGCTCGCAAAGGGCGGACTTGGGGCGTTCGCGCTCAGTGAAGTGGGCGCAGGCAGCGACCCCGGAGGAATGCGCACCACCGCCGTCCAAGACGACGACGATTGGATCATCAACGGCACCAAGCAGTGGATTAGCCACGGCGATCAATCCGCCGTCATGGTGGTGTGGGCACGCACCGATGGTGATGGGCCACGCGGCCTGAGCTGCTTTTTAGTCGACGGCGACGCCGAGGGTGTGTCGGTAGAAACACTTGAAGACAAGATGGGCCTCTGCGGCAGCCATAC
>JAHDCI010000250.1 GCA_020629955.1 Myxococcota bacterium
CTAGGCGTCGCTTGTCTGGATCGGATGCAGACATCGCAGGGCCGTATCGATAACCAGCCGTAGGCGACTCGCCTCGGCCTCTTCCCCGTCGCCGAAATACTCCTCAAGATCTTCCTCGGACATTGTCGCCATCTTGACGATCCACGACTGACAGGCCCAAAGCGCGACCTCGAGTGCTTTCGGTTCCAGATTCACCCGAGGGCCGAGAGCCATGGCGGCGGCCTTGATATGGAGTCTTGCGCCGCTTCGGATCTCTTTCGAGAGCGTGTTCTGTTGTGCGTCGAGCAAGGCAACCAGCTCCATATAGAGTCGCTCGCGCATCGCAAACGCGTACATCTCCCCGATCACGGCTTCAAGAAAGACGACATCGTTTTCGAACTCGCGGTTCCGCTGCATTAACCCCGCGATCGAGGCGTTGAGTCGCGCCGTATGTTCCACGAGCACATCGCGGAGGATGTCTTCTTTGGTCGCGAAGTAGTAGGTCACGGTGCCAGGGCTAAGGTTCGCGCGCTGGGCGACGTCCCGAATCGAGAACGCATCTCGGGGCTGCGAAATCTTGAGAACTTCCATGACCGCTTCCCGAATGCGGGAAATCGTGGCAGCGGAATCGGCGTCTTTTTTTCGTGGGCTCATATGCTTTGTGCGACCAGCGTTCGAAATCGCTCAGTCCTCAAGGGCGTTCCTAGTTTTCGAAATCGCTTCAATGTCGCAAATCGTACGTCGTACGGAAAGCCTGGTGGCGGGCCCTGCCGCGAGGGGCCGGGGATTCGCCGAAGTGGCATCTTCCAACTGTCGAACCATACTTAACCGGTGCCCTTCGCGTTTAATGAGGACTATCGAGAAAGAGCGACCCTTCGTGGTGGGGCGGAGGTTGAGTTTCGTCTGCTTCGCCCGAGCGATCGACTTCAGCTGCAGATGGCATTCGATCGCCTCTCGGATACGAGCCGGCGCCTTCGATTTTTTCGAGCCAAGTCTTCTCTAACGGAAGAGGAGCTTCGTTACTTGACGGAGCTCGATCAAGATCAGCACCTCGCGATCGTCGCGATGCGCGTCGACGAACTGGGCCGAGAAACCGGTATTGGCATCGCCCGCTATGTGCGTCTTGAAGACGAGCCGGAGATTGCGGAAGCAGCGGTGACGGTCGCGGATGAGGCACAAAGCAAAGGGGTCGGTCGGGCGCTGATTGAACGCCTGGCTGCTGCGGCCAAAGAGCGAGGGATTCACTCCTTCGTGGCGGAGACGCTCGAAGAAAACAAGGCGGTGATCGGCATGCTTCGTGCCGCTGAGCCTGCGATCTCGCTCTCCGTCGAACCGAGCGAACAAGACCCGGCAATCGTTCGCCTCATTCTTCGAATTCCGACGGAGTGCGAGGAGCGAAACGACGCTAGCTCGCTGATTGAGACGCTCGCGCGCGTGGCTCGTGGTGAGATCGAAATCCCCGAGCCGTTTGCTCTTCTGAAGACTCGTTACGCGCGCTTGCAAAGAAAGTCGGATTCACCGCCCGACCTCTGAGAGCGCTGCATTTGCACCACGGCTTCGAACAACGACGAAGATCCCGAGAAGAATGGTCACGGCCGAAAGGACAAATCGCGGAGTAAACGCTTCTCCGAGGAGGAGCGTACCGCCGCCTGCGGCGAGCACCGGCACGAGCAGCTGGACCGACGCCGCCTGTACATTTCCGAGCGCGGGTAGCGCCGCGTACCAGAGGGTGTAACCGAGTCCGGATGCAAATCCTCCTGAGAGGGCGGCGAGGCCAATCCCGGCTGCGGTGCTCTCGCGCTCGAGAAACCAAAACGGAAGGATCAGGAGAACGAGGGGCACCGAACCGCGAAAGTTGAGGCTGGTCGTGTACAGAGGGTCGCTCGAGTGCTTTCCTGCGAGCGTGTACATGCCCCAGCCAACGCCGGAAAGGACCATGAGTGCGAACCCGGCGATCGATGGCGTCGTGAGGCTCGGGTAGACCAGATAGACAAAGCCTGCGAGCGCGAGCAAGGCGCCACCGAACTCGGCGGGAGTCAGCCGGTTTCCTTGAATCCGGTTGGCCACGAGAATTGCCGCCTGAACGCTCAGAAAGAGAACCAGCGCGCCGACGCCGGCATCGAGCGAGACGTAGGCGAATGAGAACGCGATCGCGTAGGTCGCGAGGTAAAGCGGAGGTAGGAATCGCTGTGCGCCCGTCTCGGCCTCCCTCTCCATGGCCGAGTGATCGCCTCGAAAGCGATAGAGGATCGCGAGAACGAGCGCGCCAGAGACGAGCCGCACAATGGTGAAACCCGCCGGGCCAATCGCTTCTTCTCGAAGCGCGTGCCGGCACAAGACCGAGTTTGCAGCAAAGGCGACCAGCGCAGAAAAGGTGAGGGCGAATGTTCTCATCCGAGGCAAGCGAACTTCGTCGCCCTCGTGATAGTCGCGAGTTGCGGTTTCGTTTCAGTTCTTTACGAAATGGGGCGCGGTAAGTCGGCGCTTACCGTCTGCGCTTCGCAGAATGGACGGGTCTTCTCGATCAAAATCTCGGTCCCAGCGCTGGCAGGTCACGGCTTTGTGTTTTTGATCAAGGCCCTCGCAATAGTTCGTGAAGAAGCAGCGCCGCACCTGACTGCCGAGACCGTCACGGATCTTCTGAAACCAGTCCGGATCCGCGAGCGATTGTCGCGCCGCAGCCACGATATCGGCTTCGCCCGAAGATAGAATTTCTTCGGCTTGCCAAGGACTGCAGATTCCGCCAGCGGTGATGATAGGCGTATTTTTCCCAGCCTTCCGTAGCGTGGCTCGAATGGCTGCCGCGAGCGGTACGTTTCGCGAGAATGGCCCCTGCGCGTCGATTTTCACGGTTGGCATACACTCGTGACCGGAAGGACCGGTGTAGGGGTATGCTGCTTCGCCGACCTTCGGCTGCTTCGCGTCCTCGAACTTTCCGCCTTTGCTGATGGAAAGAAAATCAGCGCCCGCCTCGGCGAAGCGAAGCGCGAAGAACGTTGCATCTTCGAGATCGCTCCCGCCCTGAATGACTTCATCGCCGAGAAAGCGCAGCCCAACCGGGTACTCTTTTTTGACGCGCGCTCGGACCGCGCGAAGCACTTCAAGGGGGAGCCGGACGCGACCCTCACGCGTGGTGCCGTAGCCGTCGTTTCGCGTGTTTCGACGACTGAGGAACGAGGCCATCGTATACGCGTGCGCGTAGTGAAGTTCCACGCCGTCGATACCCGCTGCCTCGGCGCGCGCGGCAGCTTCTGCGAAAAGAGCGGGAAGGGATTCGGGGAGCGATGCGATCTCCGGGATGTCGACGTCGGTGACGCGCTCTCTATAGCCCATCGTCATCGATTCGAATTCGCGCGCTGGAAATAGCTCCTGGAGCCTCTCGTCCTCCTGATCGCAGAGCCACTCTCGGATCTCGGCGTCGTCTGCCGAGGGAGCCGCTTCGCGAATCCGCTCGTCGAGCTTCAAGAATCGAAGGATGAATTTATCGCGATGGGGCCGCCTCTTGATCGAGAGGAAATCGATCAGCTGAATGAAGAGCTTGGTCTCTCCACCGCTCGCGGCGCGGACGGCATCGGCCAGCCGCCGAAGGCCAGGGATGTAGCGGTCGTGACCAATGCGAAGGAGGGGACCGGAGGGAATGTCCCGAATGCCGGTCGCTTCGATCACGATTGCCCCGGGTCGCCCTTCCGCAAAACGCGCGTACCACTCGATGACCGCATCGCTGACTTCGCCCTCTGGGGTCGCGCGCCATGGAACCATCGCGGGTATCCACGTGCGCGTCTTGAGCGAGAGCCTTCCTTCGTCGAGCGGTGAAAACCATCGCATCGCGCTCGCTTCTTCGGCGCTCGGCCAATGCGCGATGGGCAGCAGACGTTTCTCGCGACGATCGACACTCATGGCGCCACCATATTCTTAGCGGGTTCGAAGACAAGCGAACGGGGGTTATCGCAGTCGCAATACCTCATCGATTGGCCCACTCCCGTCGTAGCCACCGAACGCGACCCCCCGACCCTCGGAGTCGCTGAGGTTCGCCGTGAAGGCACGCGGATAGGGCCGGTCTTCGAGTTCCGTTTCGGTCCACTCGCGAGTTTCAAAGTCGAATCGCCATAGGTCCTCAAGCGGGTTCATGCCGGCGTCGAAACCAAACCCGACGTCGATGCCGGTGGCGTCGTGGTGAACGAAGGGGACGCGTCGTCCTGGAGGAGAGGTGCTGGTCTCGATCTCGGTCCACGCACGGGTCACGGGATCGAAGGTCCAGAGATCTGCGAGCGAGAAACGGGAACCTGACTGACCGCCAAAGAGCCAGATTCTTCCATCCCGAGTGAAGATGCCAGCGTCATAGCGATCTCGCGGCGGGTTGCTGGCGTCGACGCGCACCCACGCGTTGCCGGCGCGATCGAGGCGGTAGAGATCGTTCACCGTGCCGCCACTTCCTGCGCCACCGAACCAGTAGATTTCGCCGTTGAGCTCCACGAGGTGACAGCCAAGGGTATGTGCTGGGGTATCGACTTCGAGCTCCGTCCATTCGGACGTTTCGAGATCGAGCTCCCATGTTTCCGGTGCGACGGTAAACGGACCAAAGAGGTCGCGACCACCGGCGAGGAGCACGCTGTGGCGCTCCGGGATATAGGTCGCACAGCCGCAGTATCGAGAAACCGGGCCGTTCTCGGATTCGATTTCCACGGCTTCAAGATTGCCCTCTTCGTCGATGGTGATGCGATGCGTATCCGCGAAGACAACGGCGCCATCGTTTGCGTTGGTTCCGCCGAAGACGATCGCATCGCCCGGCCCGATCTCGGCAACAAGTGCGCCCCACCGGCTGACAACCGGTTCTTCGAAGGCCAGCGCTTCCCACGGAGCGAGGGGCATCGGAACGTCTGGGGGCGCATCTTCCCCGGGGCTTGCGTCTTCTTCCGCCGCGTCGATTTCTGCGTCCGCTGCACTATCCGCCGTGGCGCTATCCGGAACCGATGCGTCGATGCCGGTGTCGTCGTCGCCGCAGGCGATGGCACCTAGAAGAAGGACGGGAAGAAGGGAGAGAACGAGTTGGGAGCTTCGAATCATGCATCCGCAAACTCTGCAATTGTGGGGCCGCCCGTCTCTACTCGATCTTCGCGTGTCCCATTCTGTCGCGATTCACGTTCGAAACGTCCTCTCGCGAATCCTTTTTGAAGCTCGATTGGGGGCCGCGTCGTTCTCTCTTGATGGCTCTGTCGCTATGTCGATGTCGTCTCGTCAGTTAAGAAACTGACTTGGTCTTCGTGCGGACCCTGACGCTCCCGAAGCGTCATCCGCGTTTCAGGAGCTTGGCGGCCTCGACCGCGCCGTAGGTCAGGATCCCGTCGGCGCCGGCGCGTTTGAACGCCATAAGGCTCTCGAGCAGGACCTTCTCCCAATCCAGCCATCCGCGGTCCGCGGCACCTCGATGCATCGCGTACTCTCCGCTCACTTGATACGCATAGGTCGGCACGCCGAATTCATCCTTCACCCGGCGGACAATATCGAGGTAGGGCATGCCGGGTTTGACCATGACCATGTCCGCTCCCTCTTCGAGATCGAGCTCGACCTCACGAAGGGCTTCGTCGCTATTGGCGGGGTCCATTTGATAGGTGCTCTTCCCTCCCTTGCCGAGGTTCGGGGCGGAGCCAACCGCGTCGCGGAAAGGGCCGTAATACGCGCTTGCATATTTGGCGGCGTAGCTGAGGAGGAGCACATCCTCGAAGCCTTCTTCGTCCAGTGCGTCGCGAATCGCGCCGATGCGTCCATCCATCATATCGCTTGGCGCGATGACCTGACAGCCGGCACGCGCCTGGTTCAGCGCTTGCTTCACGAGCACTTCGACCGACGGGTCGTTCACGATATGACCATCGACCATGAGGCCGTCTTGGCCATGGCTCGTGAATGGGTCGAGGGCGACATCGCAGATGATGCCGATATTCGGGACCTTCGCGCGGAGTTCGCGGACCGCTCGGCAGATCAGGTTGTCTGCGTTGTAAGATTCTTCGGCACCCTCGGTCTTTTTGGAGGGGTCGACGACGGGGAATACGGCCAGCGCGGGGATTTCGAGGGAGTGCGCTTCTGCCGCGGCTTCGACCAGGAGGTCCACCGAAAGCCGCTCGACGCCCGGCATGCTGGGGATCGCCTCTCGTTCACCCTGACCCTCCATGACGAAGACGGGCCAAATGAGGTCGTGTGCGCTGAGATGGCTTTCGCGAACTAGGTTGCGGGACCAAGCATAGCGCCGGTTACGACGCATTCGAACGTGCGGATACATGCGCGGGAGCATAGAGCGCGGG
>JAHDCI010000251.1 GCA_020629955.1 Myxococcota bacterium
GCAGTCCGTTGATTTACTCCGAATCCCGCTTCGCGGCATTTTCACGCACTCAAACACCATCCGATTCTTGCCAGATATCTGCCTACAAATCGGACGTGTCTGCGCGCGAAACACACCCACAATTCAGGGCTCGCCTTGGCGTAGCCAAGTCGTTTTTGGGTGAAGTTCGCGAAGGCTTCGCCTGAGCAACGAGGCCCTTTTTTGAAAAGGGCTTTATTAAAATGTAAGGCCTAAATCACGCTTGACTGAGGGCGAGCAGCCGGGATCGTCTTTTGCATTTCCGATTGCACATGACTGCCGAAAGAACGAACGCTCCGAAAACCGAAAAACCACTGTTCCGAAAAGAAACGCCTTCCCATTCTGGAACAACCACACGTTCGGATCTTGAGGAGGTCCCGCGCAACAGCATTCGGGCACCGATCATGAACACCATCATGCCGAAGGCTGCGGGCGGTCTTCGCGTCGAGGGTTTTCCGATTGTCCGTGTCACGACCAGCCGTGAAGCAAACTCCGTATCGATTTCGCTGTTCCAGTCCGAGATCGATCGCTGCCTCGATATGCGGGCACCCTTTGTTGTTCTGATCGACGCACGCGAGCTAGAGGTCGTTCCCTCGGCGATCGAGCGCCGAAAGCTTAGCGAATGGTTGCTCTCTCGCCGGGAAGCCATCGATCAATATAACCCCGCCACCGCGATCGTCTGGGGCTCCAAGCCCGCTGAGCTTCTCGTGCGTGCGCTGATGTGGGTCGTCCCGCCCAATAACGAACAGTTTCATACGAGTAGCCTCGTCGAGGCGAACCGGTGGTGCCGCGACCGGCTCGAAGAGCTGTCTGCGGATTGAGACGAGCCGTGCAGAATGGAGCCCTACTCCGTACCCGGCGTGGCTCGAGTGCAGTCGGTACAGCTTACGTTCTCAGGGGCTTCTCCGTTGATGAGCTGGTCGAGCCATTCGACCAGACGCACGCCGTTGGATTCCACTTCGTAGAAGTTCGGCTGAAGGATGATGCAGTGCTGTTCGCCGGGCGCCTGAAAGTTCCGATAGTTGGGCGTTGATTCGATGATGCGTGAAGTCGATGCCTCCATGCGCTCGTTCCAGCCCATTGCGCCACCTTCGCCGCCCATCGCTTCGTAGTAGAACGCCTGATTGTCATCGAAGCTGGTGTTGTATTGAGAGAATCGGTTGTCCGGATAGTAAGTCCCGACGCGTTCGTAGAGATCGGCCAAATCGAGTTCAAAGATGTCGACCATCGAGGGGTCGAGCTCTTCGATCCACGCTGGCAAAATCATTTCTGCGTTCCAGCTGGGAAAGCTATCGCGGAAGAAACTCTCCGTGATCACTCCTGCGCCGGAGTCCCCGAACTGAACCGTCGGCACACCTTCGTAGTGTTCCGCGAGATAGGCCGACCAAGCGAGCGAACCGTAGGAACCCGCGCTGCATCCGGTGACGAAGATCTGCTCGGGCGCGTCCACGTTGGCGTAGATCCAATCGAGAACGGCGCGCGTATTCACTGCGCCGCGATGTTCGATGGTCAGTGTGTCAGAGTATTCCGTGCTGGAGTTTCCCCAGTGAATATCGCCGGTACAGTAGGGCAAGATCACGTGGGTCCAGTCTCCAACGGGATTCTCTTCATTCTCGCGGTCGTAAATTCCCTGAGGCATATTCTCTTCGACCGCGCGCCGGACCGGGGCGACCGAATCGCTGAAGATCGCGCCGGCAATCGAACAGGTTGTTTCGTTCCAGCACGCACCGCCGCCGATGAAGTCGACCACGATCTTGTTGGTTGTTCCCGGGCGAACAAAGAAGGCGTACTCACTCCCTCGCGAGCAGCTGGTCTCTCCACCAGGACGTAGCTCGTTCCACGCGTTGGGGTCGAGTTCGCTCAGTAAAGGCAGCGGGCCAGGTTCGCCTCCGTCTGGTTCCCCGCCATCGGTGTCGCCGCCATCGGGCTCGCCACCGTCCAAATCGTTCGCGTCTGCCTCCGCGTCCTCTGCGGCGTCGACCGTCGCGTCATCGCCGGCGTCGAGCGCTGGGTCGGGATCATCCCCGCAGGCCGAAAGGAGAGTGAGCAGAAGGGTGAGATGGATCCAGGTCTTCACCGAAGCACTTTATCACAGGTTTTAGTAAGAGCGGATTGCGCTAGAGTTGGAAGAGCGCTCTTGGGACCCATCGTCCCGCGGTTGTGCAGACGTTGCCAAAACGGGTCCGCTCTTGTACGACCCGGGGATGGCGTTGAACCTTTCTGCGGTGGGGCACAAGACCCCTGAACTTCTTCACACCTACAAGTGGCAAGACGTCGCGCTGTACGCGCTCGGGCTTGGCGCGACACTCGATGAGCTCGAGTTTCTCTACGAGAAGCATGGACCGAAAGTGCTGCCGACGTACGCGGTCGTTCCGACCTTCCCGGTGTGCGGAAAGCTCTTCGAAGCGGTGGGGGGCGATCTCAAGGGGGTCGTGCATGGCGCGCAGCGCATCAAACTTCACAAGAACTTTAAGCCAGAAGGCACGCTCAAAACGGTCGGCGAAGTGACCGCGGTCTACGATCTGAAACGAATGGCCGAGACGATCTTCTCGACCCAGACCTTTGATGAAGAAGGGGATCTGGTCTGCGAAACGGAGTGGTCGATCCTCTATCGTTTCGACGGTGGCTTTGATGGACCGCGTCCGCCCAAGCGCGAACGTGTAAAGGCACCCGCGGTCGATCCCGATTTCGAGTTTGTGCAACCGACGGCCCCCGAGCAGGCCGCGCTCTATCGCCTCAGTGGAGATCTGAACCCGCTGCATATCGACCCGGAGCTTGCGACCGAAGTGGGGTTTGACCGCCCGATCCTTCACGGCCTCTGCACCTACGGAATCGTCGGGCGCGCACTCGTTCAACGCGCTGCGGCGGGTGAGCCTTCCCGCGTCAAGGAGCTCTACGGCCAGTTCCGTCGTCCCGTCTGGCCGGGCGATACAATTGTCGTGAAGGGCTGGAATGAAGAGGAGCGCCTCATCGTTAACGCCTCAACCAAGGAGCGACCGGAAGAAAACGCCTTCGCGAACGCCTACGCGAAGATCGAAACGCCATGAGTTCAGAGAATAGTTCAGAGACGACGCCAGAAGTGGAGAGCGCGCCGGCAGAGAGCGGTGCGGAGGCGGCGCCAGCTTCTTCCGCAGCGAGCGCTGCGAGCGAGATCGAAGTGACTGTGGAGGCTCCCGAGCCTCGGATGACCTTCAATATCTTCGCGCTCGTGGGATCCGTGCTGCTCCTGGTTGGCTTCTTCCTCAACTGGGTTGAGCTCGATCCCGAAGAAGGGCCAATCGGCGGTCTCGGCATGGCCACGCTCGCGGCCACGCAGGGCGGGTTCTACTACGCCGCCTACGCGCTCCCTGTGCTCGCGATCGCTCTCGCGGCCCTCAGCTTTAAGAAGCCGCGCCTTTCCAGCGCGCTCAGCATCGCTGTCGGCGGCTTGCTCATTCTTTGGGGCGTCGTCGAGGTGGCGCGTTTTCTTTATCAGCAGACCTTCGCCGGCCTTTGGCTCAGTGTGCTCGGCGCGGCCGTCATGCTGCTCGGCGGCCTATGGTCTTGGAAGCGAACGAAGCCGAAGAAGGCCGCGAAGAAGAAGCCGGAACCGGCGCAGTAAGAGCTGGATGCGGGTAAAACCCGTGTCTCCCCCATGAGCACGATAGGAGAACTTTGATGACGCGCGCAGCACCTTCTTGGTGGTCCTTTTTGGTCGTTCCGCTCTCGATGCTTTTCGGGGCCGGCCTCGTGTTGATCGCCTATCGCTTCACCGCGGAGACCGCCCCCGCCGAGCAGGTCGTGGTGGTGCCGCAGGAGCCGGTCGCTGCAGAGCCTACACCTGCTCCCGTCGCGCCGCGCGCGAGCCTCAGCGATGCCGAAGAAACCACCGTTCGCATCTTTCGTGAGTCGAGCCCCTCGGTTGTCTTCATCACCAAGCTGAACATCCGTCATGACCCCTTTCGCCGAAATGCGATGGCGCTTCCCGAAGGCACCGGTTCCGGTTTCGTTTGGGACGATCATGGACATATCGTCACGAACTATCATGTGATCGCGGGTGCGGATGCGGCTCGCGTCACGCTCTCCGATCAGAGCGTTTGGCCCGCTCGCCTCGTGGGTGCGCATCCCCCGAAGGACCTCGCCGTGCTTCGTATCGAAGCGCCCGCCGAGCTCCTCCGTGCGCTGCCTGTCGGCACCTCCAACGACCTTGTCGTCGGTCAGCACGTCTTCGCCATCGGCAATCCCTTCGGTCTCGACCACACGCTTTCCACCGGCGTGATCAGCGGCCTCGGTCGGGAGATCATGTCCGTGGGCCGCCGGCCGATTCAGGGCGTGATTCAGACCGACGCCGCGATTAACCCGGGGAACTCCGGCGGTCCGCTGCTCGATTCGAGCGGGCATCTTATTGGCGTAAACACCGCGATCTATAGCCCGAGCGGGGCTTCCGCGGGCGTCGGCTTCGCGGTCCCTGTCGACACGGTGAACAATATTGTCCCGCAGCTCATCAGCAGCGGGCGCGTGCAGCGACCGGGGCTTGGGATTCGCATCGACGAAGGCGAGCTCGCACGTCGTCTCGGCGTTCGGGGCGCGCTCGTTCTCGGCGTCGTGCAAGGCAGCGGCGCAGAAGTAGCGGGCATTCGTCCTACGCTTCGCGACCCGCGCACCGGGCGATTGATCGTCGGCGATATCATCGTCGCGATCGACGGCGAGCCTGTCCGGAACAACCTCGATCTCTACCGCGTGCTCGACCGTCACCAAGTGACCGACACCGTGAACGTGACGATGATCCGCGCGGGGCAACAGGCCGAGCTTGCCGTGCAGCTCAGCCCGATTGTGGAGTAGGATGGAATCTCATACTCGCGCGTCGGTTCTACGAATTGCCCGGGCCGTCTCATCTGGAGATTTCGGAACACTTCATGAGATGCATGTTCGCTTCGTCGAGGATGAGATTCGACGGGCGATGCTAGAGTACGGTCGAACGTTTGTTGCCTTTAGTGAAGAGCATTTGGGTTTCGTTGATTTCTATCGATACGATGATGACCCAGGCTCCATGAGCGTAGACGTTCCGCTACACACGGTGGAAGAAGGTCAGAGCGATTTGACCCTCATCCTCTCCTTCACAGAGAACGATGGGCTGTGGACGATTGAGGATCTGCATGTTCTTTGATGTGAGATACTCTCGCGTGGCGCCAAAGTGTGCCTCCTTGCCAAATTCGTCCTTCGAAGGATTTTGATTCGCGATGGAAGATGACCGACACCGTGAACGTGACGATGATCCGCGCGGGGCAACAGGCCGAGCTTGCCGTGCAGCTCAGCCCGATTGTGGAGTAGCCCGCACGGTTTCGGTGACGTCCCTGTCTGAAGGCACCGCTTCTTACTGCGCTACGCCAAAGGGGGCCTTCATCTTGTGGAGCAGCCGGTTCTTCGCGCTTTGCGCGCCAAGCGGAATGCCGAGGGCGCGCGTCATTTCACCGATGGATCCTTTGGTGACGATGTAGAGTTCGTTTTCGCTGCCTCCACGAAAGTGCACGGTCGCGATACGTAGGCGAAAACCTTTGCTGACGACGAGCTCTGGTCGAATGGCGAGAATGTTCTCACGCGGGACTCGCACAGGCGGCTTTTTGCGCCGCAAGACCAAGCAGCCGAATTCACCCGCGAGGACGCGATAGGATTGGTAGTAGTGGATCACTCCAATCATGCCCGGCAAGAGGGCGATGGGAAGCGCGATCACGGGGAGCAGCGCGATCTGGTATCCGGCGCCGCTAACCAGCGCCAAGATGAGCAGCGCTCCCGAGAGTATGGCGAGTATTCCGAGCACCAATAGCGTTCTCCGCTTGGCTTCTTTCGCGGTCATATGAACCGGAGCGAGCGGTCGCCACGTCGAATCCCAAAAGGCTTTGGAGGCTGGAAGTCGCGGCACGATCGGTGCGTCGTTTGGGACTTGCAGAACTTCTTCGGCGCCAGGAAAAACGAGCAGTGTCTCGGTCTCAAGAGAGAGCCGCTGCACTTCGGCTCGCGGAAGTCTCCAGGTGGTTTCGCCCCGCGAAACATAGAGGAAGTCGCCCGCTTCGCCAATGCGTGCGGCGCCCCCATTCGCCCAGCGAGCGCGCGAGACCGCCTCCACGCTCTCCGTTCCCCGATAGGGCGAAGCGGCATCGCCTGGCCAGGTCGCTTTTTCGATCGGCATTCGTCCAAGATAATCGGAAAGCCCCGCGGCTTGATAGTTCGGATTCGAGCGCCATCCGCGCA
>JAHDCI010000040.1:0-2431 GCA_020629955.1 Myxococcota bacterium
AGCTTCGTTGTTGGTTGAGATTTTCATCTCGGTGGGTCGTGCAGGAATCGAACCTGCGACCGTCGGATTAAAAGTCCACTGCTCTACCGATTGAGCTAACGACCCCGATGGTCAACCCAGCCATAGCTAACCCCAGATTGGGGGTCGGTCAAGCGCGAAAATGCATCTTTTTTCCGCTTTGGGTTTCGCTCCCACGACACCCCTCCGCATGCTCCCGGGTTAGGCGATATCCGCGCGTGAGTGGCGCCAAAAATCCGACGTGGCATAGACAAGGCCGTGGCGAAACTAGCAACCGATATTCTCGAGGCAGACTTTCTTGCTTCTGCAAGTGCGCTCGAACAGCTCCCGCCACCCATCATCGCCGAGGTCGCGTTTGCCGGGCGATCGAATGTCGGGAAATCGAGCCTGATCAATACGCTCGTGGCACGGAAAAAGCTCGTGCGTACCTCGTCCACGCCTGGCTGCACGCGGGGCATCAACGTTTTCCGGATCAAGCTACGGATCCGGCGCGACCAAGAGAAAAGCAGCCCTGCGGAGCTCGACCTGGTGGACCTTCCGGGATATGGGTTCGCGAGGCGTTCAAAGTCGGAACGGAAAAGCTGGGGTCCGCTTATTGAGAGCTTTCTTTCCGGGCGACCAGGCCTGCGGGCGGTCGTCGTAATCGTGGATGTGCGGCGCGGCCCCGAACCGGACGATATGCAGCTCATCGAGTACCTCGAGGCATTGCGAGTCCCGATCATCTTGGCGGCGACGAAGCTCGACAAGCTCCCACGCTCAAAACAGAAGCTCGCGCTTCAAAAGATCGAACGAGAAGCGGGCCGACGTCCGCTCGGGTTCAGTGCCGAGAGCCGCGACGGACGCGAACAGCTCTGGTCGGCACTACGCCGGGCCGCGCATCTCGACCTTCGCCTCGCCGACAATTGATTTTCCACCCAGCCGATGAACCGTGTACTGGGTGAGCCCAATTCACAAGAAAACCTCGCCTGCTTGATTGTTGACGAAGCAGCTTAGATCCCTGAACTTGAACTATGCGCGCCGCGCCCTTTCTCTTAATTTCTCTCCTCGCCAGTAGCCTTTCTTCCTGTGCCCGCGGCGGTAATCCCTTCCGGACCGACGCGAGCGTGGACGCCAGCGCAGACGCGAGTTCCGATACCTCGACCGGGGACGACGGTGGCTGCAAAGACGACCTCGAGTGCGACGACGCCATCCGCTGCACCGTGGATACATGCAATCTTGCGACGGGCGTTTGTTCGAACCGCCAAGAGAACTCGCTCTGCTCGACCGAACAGATGTGCACCGACCGCGGCTGCGTGAACCTCCCGCAGTGCAGCGGCGATGAGTCATGCGATGACGGCAACCCCTGCAACGGCGAAGAGCGTTGCGAACCGGAAGTTGGCTGCGTGGAAGGGACGCCTCTCGATTGCGACGATGGCAACGGCTGCACCACGGATGTCTGTGACCCGGTAAGCGGCGCATGCATGCATCTTGGGAGCGACGCCGACGGGGATGGGCGCACCTCCTCGACATGTGGTGGCGACGACTGCGACGATACGAACCCGGCGGTTTTCACCGGTGCGACCGAACTCTGCGATGGCGCCGACAACGACTGCTCTGGCACTGAAGACGATACGTTTGCGTGTGTTCAATCGATGAGCGAATCCTGCTCGACGACGTGCGGCACCACGGGGATGCGAACGTGTGCCGATGATTGCTCCGGCTTTAGCGCGTGCACCGCGATGGAAGCATGCAACGGATGCGACGACGATGGCGACGGCGAAAGCGACGAGACCTTCAGCTGCGTGCAGGGCCAGGCGACGCCTTGCGATACGGCGTGCGGAACCCGCGGCAGCCGGACCTGCGACGGGGACTGCGTTCTCTCCGAGTGCGTCGCCGCCGAAGAGACTTGCGACAATGGATGCGACGACGATGGCGATGACGCGGTCGACGAAGGATGTGTCTCCGCCCCGGCGAACGATCTCTGCACTGGAGCGGTGACGCTCTCGGGCCTACGAGGCACGCAGTCCGCGATCATGGAAGACGCGACGAGCTCCGTGGAAGGCTGTGGTAGCGGCCGCGATATCTGGTTCCGCATCAACGTGCCGCGCCGTGCGCTGCTCTACGTCGACAACTTCGGTACGACCTTCGACTCACGGATCAGCCTCTGGAATTCATGCGGCGGCACGGTGGTTCAGTGCGAAGATGACGACTGCGGGGAGCGCCAAGAGAAGCTCATGCGTGTCGTGAACCCAGGGAACTACTTCATCGCCGTGCACACCTTTGGTAGCAGCACGACCGTTACCGGCCCGGTGCAGATCCGGTGGCAGATTCTGGATGTCGGAAACGGTGAGTATTCCGCGATCACCCGCGATGGAACGTATAGCGGAACGCTGAGCGGAAGTGGGACGATCAGCCCAGAGTGCACTTCACGAGG
>JAHDCI010000040.1:2531-11349 GCA_020629955.1 Myxococcota bacterium
TCGGCAGGGCTCCAAACGGTGCGCCCGCCTTCGTGTCTCTCTTCGTTGATCACGATATTGTCGATTCGTGACTCGTGGGTGATGGCTGCCGGCAGATGGGTCGCAATGATCTCTGCAACCGCTGCTTCGCTCGGCCCCGAGACATAAAAGAACATCGAGCCCTCCACGTTCCCGGTAACACGCGCGGGAAAATGCCCGCTCGCATTCGCGTTAAGAACGGCGATCGAGCACATCGAGGGAATGTCCCAATAGGAAGGACGGTTGTGGTAGCGCTGACCATTCGCGACGCGAATATCGTCCGCTCGCTCGAGGCCGGCGCCTTGAACGAAGCTGACGCATGCTTGGTAAAGCTCGTCGAGGGTCTCCCCCGCAAAGCTCACGCTGAGCTGTTCAAACTCGCCCGAAAACGTATAGGGAGCGGCCGGTCCCTCTTGGGTCGCCGGCGGCGCCGGTGAAGGAGGGGGCGCATTTGACCCCGGGCGAAGCGACGCATTGCCAGTGACCGTAAGTCGCGCGCTCTGATTTGCGCGCCGATCGTAGTTTCCAATCCACACCTCATACTGACCAGGCGGCGGGCTTGCGATATCCACCATCGGGTGAAGGTCGACCGCGTCATCGTTGCAGAACCATTGGTCGCTCGGCGTGTGAACCACGAGAGTCGTATCCCCTTCGGATTCGGCGAAAAGACGGAGGAGCGCTCCAGGCGACTCAAGCCGGAGAATCACGTGGGGGACACGTGAAATATAGCCGCGGCATTCGTTCGAAACGATACCCGCATGCGCGCCGCCACCCGAGACGACATCCACCGTATGAGGTTCCTGATCCAGCGGCCCGCGAAGCGAATGCTGTCCAAAGCGGGCTTCTTGCCCCCCGGTTTGAAGAAGCTGGGCGCTCGCCGGAATCGCGTAGGCGAGAAGAAGAAGAATCAGCACGCGTCGGGTCATGGAGGCCCATTGTAGCAGAGTGAACGCTTGTTGCTTGCGCGCATTGATGGCGGAAATGGGGGTTCTGCGAAGTGTCAGGCTTTCTACATTCGCGCTGGGAACGTATCCGCCGCAGTGACTGATTCGCCTTCGCCCGCATGCGGATGGCAAGCGTAGCAGCTGAACCCTTCCCCCGTTTCGGCGTCATATTCTGCTTCACCGAGAAGCTCACGCATCTCCGGAATCACATGATTAAACATGTATCGCACCATCTCCGGATGTTCTTCCACCATTGCCCGTTGCTCGGGCGTTCCCGAAGGATGAAGCGGGAGAAGGTCCGGGCTGGGCATCACGAAATCTCGCTCTTCGGCTCCTTCTCCGTGGCAAGTTGCACAGCCAAAGTTCGCGTAACGCTCGGCATCGTAACCTTGGAAAGACTCCCTCATTTGGGGAGTAACGCGAGTCGCCATGAACGCCATCTGTTGGTCGTGATCCAGTTCGTCAAAAGGAAGGTTCACTTCCACTCGGTCCGGCAGCTCTGGGGGCGGCGCGGAACCACAGCCGAGAAGCGGAAGAAGCGAGCTGAGAGCGACGAATCTGTTCATACGGGGAGCGTATCAGATCCCTTGTCAGGCTTTTGAATACTCGGACGCGCAGCGATCCAAGCGCGAGCGCCGAGCGCGATGGGGTACGAAGACAAAGTGAACGAACGTCACGCTTCACAATCAAAACCTTCGCTTTCCGGCAACGGTGTAGATCTACGACCAAAACTGTCTTATTCTGAATCTACCCCAAACGTATGAGTTCTCCCGTCACCGACTCCAAACGATCGCGATTGCAATCTGGCATGCAACAGCGGCAGCGATTTGGACGCTACGAGACTCTCTTCCGAATCGCCGGTGGAGGGATGGCCGAAGTGTATGCGGCGCGAATCATCGGCGAAGGCGGGTTCGAACGGGTGGTCGCGCTCAAGCGAATGTTACCGACCCTCGCGGAAGACGACCGTTTCGTGACGATGTTTCTGGATGAAGGGCGCGTGGCCGCCAATATCCAGAGCCCGCATGTCGTGCAGACAACCGATATGGGCCGCGCGGAGGACGACTCGCTCTACCTCGTGATGGAGATGGTGGTCGGAGTTCCCCTTTCGCGATTGATCCGTGAGGTGCTGAAGGCCGGGCGTCATATGGAGCCCGACATGGCGCTGGAGCTTATCGCGCAAGCCGCGCTTGGGCTTCACGACGCTCACGAGGCGACGACGCCGCTGGGGGAACCACTCGGAATCATTCACCGCGACGTGTCTCCTCAGAACATCCTCGTCGACAAGGCAGGGCGCGTTCGGATCACCGATTTCGGCGTCGCCCGCGCACTCCAGCGTTCAAGTCATACGCAAACCGGCGAGGTGAAGGGCAAGATGGCCTACTTCGCGCCGGAACAGGCAGTGGGCGGAGACTTGGACCGCCGGCTCGACATCTTCGCGCTCGGTGTTGTCGCGTGGGAAGCCCTCTGCGGCCGACGGCTGTTTAAGAGCGAAAACCCATTGCAGACGCTGCAGAAGATTACGCAGCTGCCCATCCCGACCGTCCGAGAGCATCGACCGACGATTGGGGAAGAGATCTCCGCGGTGATTGCGAAAGCGCTAAGGCGAGATCCGAATGAACGCTACGCCACTGCCGCGGAGTTTGCGCATGCGCTTCGGGGAGTCGCGACCCGACGCGTACCGGGACCAGAGCTTGGGGCGTACGTCTCGACCTATGGCGGGGAAGCTCTCCAAAAGATCGAACGTGGTCTACAACTCGCCTTTACCGGCGATGCCGAATCCGATGGCATTGTTGGTAGTGGCCCGATCCTCTCGGAGGCGGATGCCCCACCGACCGCTGTGGAGCGCACGCCCCTTTCGACCTCGCAAGTGATTCTGACGCAGAGCACCGCCGGGGCGGTCGCGGCGCCAGCGGGCGATTCGAAATGGTGGAAGGTAGGGTTCTTTGTTCTCTTACTGACCGTGGTCGCCGCAGCCGGCGGGGCCGTCCTTGCGATGCAAAACGGGGACGCTCCGGAGGCGACTCCGACGACTGCTGCCGAACCGAACTCCGCTCCCGCGCCGGTTATCCCGGTTCCCAGTCAGGGAAATCGTCCGGAAACCACCGTCGCACCGACACCGGCTGTCGAAGCAACGCCCGAAGCAACTCCAGAACCCGAAGACTCGGGTGAGGTGGAACCGGCCTCGGTGGCGGCCTCGCCAATGCGACGAAGGCCGAATCGCGGTAGCCGACCGGCGACGATGCTCCGCGTGCCCCGGGAACTCGAGCAATCGACGCCCTCGGAGACCGCCGCAGTCGCTCCCATGGAGACCACACCGATGATCGCTCCGCGGATGCACGCGCCTCGAATGGCGGCCCCAGCTATGGAGGCGACACCAAGCGCGATGGAAACCACCACAAGTGAGACGAGCACATCTCGAATGAGTGGCGTCCTTTTGGAGTGGCAGTAAGCGCGACCGCCTGCTCCGAGCCGGCGTCGAGGCACGGGGAATTGGGGATCCGGTCGCACTTCGACAAGGTCACCCCTCAGCGGCGGGACGTGTTAAGATTCAGGAAGTGCCGAAACCGGTCCCGCCATCAAACGCAATTGACGAAGCGACTGAACCTCTCGAAGAAGGGGATTCGGACGCTGTCCACGCGCCGATTACGGAGATCTCCTTCGATGAAGAGACCGTTCTGCAGAGCCCCTACGAACCGGGGTCTTTTTTCGCAGATCGCTTTCATCTTGAAGCGTCGCTCGGCCGAGGCGCGATGGGCATGGTCTTCGCGGCGACAGACACCACCAATGACGAGATGGTCGCGCTCAAGATCCTTGCAAAGGAACGCCACGACGCTGAGGCGCGAAGTCGCTTCGTACGCGAGGCAGAGATCCTCAGGGAGCTTGAACACCCTGGAATCGTGACGCTTCGTGACGCCGGTCACACAGAAGGCGTTCCGTGGTTTTCAATGGAACTCGTGCAAGGGGAGACCCTCGGCGGACGAATTCGGCGCAAGGGAAAAATCGAACTCGAAGAAGTCGCAATGCTCTTGAGCGCGGTAGCCGACGCCCTGCAAACCGCACACGGCCAGGGCGTGATTCACCGCGATCTGAAGCCGGACCACATTCTGATCGTCAAAGATCGGAAGTCGAAAGCTCCAGTGCGCTTGATCGACTTTGGTCTCTCCCAAGCCGCTTCGTTAAAGCGACTGACTCGAACGGGAACTCTGATTGGAACGCCTCGGTACATGGCGCCCGAGATCATTCGATCGGTTCAAAACACCAGTCCGGCCTCCGATATTTACGCCCTCGGGGTGATCTTGTTTGAAGCCCTCGCCGGAACGAGTCCCTTTGCCGCTTCGGACCAGGGACAGCTCCTCGGCGCGATCATGAACGGCAACACGCGTGATTTGGCAGAGGAGCGCCCCGACCTCCCGCAAGACCTTTGCGACGTGGTGAAGAAAGCGCTGCATCCGGACCCCGAGAAGCGCTTCGCGGACCCAACAAAGCTTGCGATTGAGTTCGGCGTGGCAGCGGGGGTTCGCCTCTCGGCTCCGCCGCGCTTTTTGGTACCGAGTCAGGTCGATATCTTTGTCCCTAAGATCGCGTCCCGGAAGACAACGAGACGAAAGTGGGTCGAGCGGCTCGGGCTTTCGGCGCTCGTGATTGCGAGCGCCGTCCTCAGCTATGTTGTGGTCCGCGCGATCCGCGGAATGTAGCGAACCAACCATCACAGACTCTGCGATTGCGCGCGAGGTCCCTTTGATGGGGGCTCTCGTAGTTGAGAAGTGCCCGACGGACTCCCCATTGGACCCGATCCGAAGCCGCCTAACAGGGTGGTGAAAAAGGGCCGATTGTGATTCGTTGGATTTTGGCGCGCGCAGATGCGTCTGATTGTTCGACTCGTATTGCACATACGTGGCGAGAATTGGATGGCGTTTGAGTGCATGAAAATGCCGCGAAGCGGTTTCGGACGTTTTTCACCACCCCGCTATTTCCCCCCCTGCTAAGTGACGAGGTGAAGCTTCTCTCGCCTCCTTCGCGCCGTGTGGAGGTTTTGAAAGCGTACCTCGTTTTGCTGCAGGTCGAGGACGGAGCAGACGGGAGTCCCACGAGAATCAAGTGCCCCAGCGTTTACGATCGCAACGGCCCTTCCTTCGATTTGGAGCTCTCGCACCATCGGAACATGCGTATGCCCAAGAACAAAGATCGCCGGGGCCT
The DNA here is from genome assembly GCA_020629955.1 of Myxococcota bacterium. GTDB lineage: Bacteria > Myxococcota_A > Polyangia > Polyangiales > Houyiibacteriaceae > JAHDCI01. Next base: position 7,691 of record JAHDCI010000040.1, read on the forward strand.
CACTTGGGAGCCCCCGAAGCTCTTCCCTCAGAAGAGCGCACACTTCTTCGTCGGGCGTTCGAGGCAAGAGCATTCTCATATCGTCCCCAGGCACGGCGTGGTGCAGAAGGAGAAATCGTCCGTCCGCGAGAGCAAAGCGAAAGTGGGTCGGCAAACGCGCGAGGTAGGCTTCGTACTTCGCCGAAAACCGCGGCTCACGTTCGGCGCGACGAGCCGCCTCAAGGTGCCAACGCTCATGGTTGCCGGCAATGCAAAGCACATCCTGGCTGGCGAGTTCGTCGATCAGCGCCACTTCGTTTCCGGTTGGCCCGTCGAGCAGATCGCCGGTGCAAAGCATCGTTCGAACCCTCTCTCGCTCGAACGATGTGAAAACCGTGCGAAGTAGCCCCACCTCGGCGTGAGGGTCACCAATGAGCCCCAACTGGAGTTCGGAGATTCTTTGCAAAGGAAACCCCTTCGAGAAAGAGGGTGAACAAGAGGGGACGCGCGCGAACGAGTCTTACGCGTCGTCGCGAGGGTGGAAAACATGGAGGCCTAACGAACTGGAACAAGGATACTCTCCTCTTGGACCAAACGACGTGGTCCGTTTTTCGGACGCGAAACCTTCGTCACAAAACTGCTCCGAAAAAGGCCAGAGGGGTTGCGAATTCGGTGCAAAATCACGATCCTAAAGGGAATGAACGTAGGGGAAAGCGACAAGGCGTTGATCAAAGCGCTCCGTACACATCTGGATGGCGGGTCTCTCTTTGATGCACTGCGACGCCTTCGGGATGAGCCGCTCCTAATCAGCCCTTGGCTTCCGAGCCAAGAGTGGCGAACGCTGATGAACTCAAACGGCCAGAGCGCCCTTCCCGTCTTTACGCATGAGCAAGCGCTACACGCCGCCTCGGAACGGCTCGGATGGCTGGCGCCCGATGGAAGCGCCCCATCGATCACCACCGATCTCGCAAGCGCAGCCGAGTTCATCTCCCAGAATGGTCTTCTCTTTTTGATCTTCGATCTTGGGGAGGAACACTCCGTTGAAGTCGCGGCCCAAGATCTCGACGCGTTTTGGAACTCGCCGGCCTCGACCGCAGAGCTCTCACCTACGAGAGCCGCCGCCGACGCATCGCGTCCTGAGCGTCAGCGAAAGACGTCTTCGACGGACAACTTTCCCGGAACGACGCCCCGCCTGGTGCAAACCGCTCCGCGTCAGACTTCGCCCGATGCCGGGATGGACATCGCTGCCCTTCGTGCGGAGGCAGAGCGGGAGAGCGCGGTTGAGGTAAAGGAGCAGGCCTCGCGTCCGCCGGACGCGACGTTTGGTAGCTCCTCCGGCTCGGTAACCCTCCACCCCATGAACGAGATGCCCAGTGACGCGTTGCTCGACGCCCTCTCGAACGTTGCGCGGCAGTATCCAGAGATTGAGTGGGCAGCGATCGCCATGGCCGCCCGCGGTCCAACGCAAGCAAAGCCAACGGTCGCGCTGCGAGTCGACGCTTCGTACCGCGCCCGCGTTGGAGAACTGACGCAAGCCCTCCGCACGAGCGGGGACGAGCAGGGAGCGACCCTCGACGTGCTTCTGCTCGACGACCCAAAACTAATGCGCCAAGTGCGCAGTGAGGCCTTGCTTTTCTTCCCCTGGCGCCGACGCTCCTAATCGTTCGGCGAGGCCGCTAAGAAGCGTGGGCTAGGGACGATACGTGCAAAGGTTGGAGACGCATCCAGCCGTTCCAGTGGGCTCGACCGGACCGCAGTCGAGGCACGCTTGGCGTGCGCCACATCGCATCGCCAGATAAGCCTCCCGTGACGAGGTGTTCACGGCAATAAACGTATCGCCCGGTCCACAAGTCGAGCAGCAGGTATCGCGGACAACGACGCACTCCTCGTCGGATTCGCAGGCTTGCATTCCCTCGGTCGGCGCGACCTGAACAATCTCGTTCACGTTCTCGATGGGACCGCTCGGCTCGTCATCGCATCCGAGACTCGCGAGCATTCCGAAAAGAAGGACGAGAAGACCTGAGGGAGTCGTCGGATTACGGGATTGAGAAGGATATCGGTTCATTGCGGAAGATACCCAACCACGATCGGCATCCTTGGACTTTTCCAACAATTTCGAACATGGCGGGACACTTACGCCCTCCGCGGAATGAGATCGGCAAACAAACCGAACTCAATTCTTGTCGCTTTGTTGCCCAAACTGCGCAGTCTCCGTACCACCGAAGAGTCGCTATGTCGCTCGTCCGCGCTGCCCTTTTTGTCCGCCGCTCTTCACGCCAAGCCTACGGGGTTGTGGCGCTGCTGGGTTTCTCCCTTTGTGTCCTTCTTGGGCTCTTTCGCAGGTCGACGAGCGAGCTATCGCTTGAGCACGGACTCGTCTTCCTCGGGTGGGCTGCGATCTTCGGAAGCCGGGTTCACGGCGCTGCGATCGCCAAGAAAGACAGCGAACGAGCACGTCTTGGCGCCGAAGGCGGGATGCTCGCGATCGCGATGGTGCTTTGCCTGGTGCAGGTCGTCGGTCCCATCGCGTACCCGACGGTCTTTTTGGCGGTCGCCATCGTCGCAGCCTTCGCGAGCGTCAAGGCCGGAGTCTGTGCGGCGCTTTACGCCGTCGTCATGGAGCTGGCCCTTGCCTGTCTCGCAGACGTGCCAGACTGGACCGCGACACTCGCCCGCATTTCGTTCGCGTTGGTCTTTGCGCTGCTCTCGCTCGCGATGACCCGCGTTGAGATCGCCCGCATTCGCGAACGCTCCAAGCGCGAACGCGATAAGGAGCGTGCCAAGGTCGCAGATGACGCCCGGATGTACCGACTCGTCAACGCAGCGATCACCAGCGGCGAAGGTGATGAAGCGCGTCTCGTCGAGGGCAGTGTTCAGGAGCTTCATCAACAGCTCTTTCACGTGCTCCAGCTCCTCTCGCGCACGCTCGATCTCAATAGCTGCGTGCTTTTGATGCTCGATGAGGAGAACCCAGAAAAGCTCCGGATCGCGGAGATGGTCTCCCGTGCGGATCAAATCGCGGAAGGCCCGTTCGCTTCCGGCCACGGCGCAATTGGCGCGGTCTTAAAGCGGCAGATGCCGATGAACCTGCAGAACCTCAAGCCTTCCTATGGCGGGCTCTGCTACTATCAGGGCGAATGCCCCGCGCAGAACTTCCTCGGCGTGCCCGTCATGGAAGACGATCGACTCCGGGGCGTCCTCTGCGCCGACCGCAGCGATGAGCGCGCATTCACGAGCGAAGAGGAATCGATCCTGATGGACTCCGTCGCGCACGTTCTTCGGGCGTTGCAGAACGAGCGCGTCTTTGTGCAGCTCGAACGCGCGAAGCGAGAGCAGACGGTTCTTCATCGAGCATCGCAAGCGCTTGGCGCCGCCCTCAACGAAAACGACGTCCTCGACGCAGCGCTCGACGCGGCGCGCGCGATCGTCGATTTCGATACCGCCGCGGTGACCCTCTACGACGAAGAAAAGGAAACACACTCGGTGCGCCGCGCCGTGGGGCACGCCGCCGATACCTTCGAGGGCCTCAGCTTCCGTCACAACAACTCGCTTACGGCGATGGTCGTACAGAACCGGCACTATCTGCCCTATCGCGGTCACTTCGACGCGCGTCAGCAGATCGTCTTCACCAAGACGCACAACCTTCGCGGGATGCGCTCGCTTCTGATTCTTCCCTTGGT
>JAHDCI010000040.1:11449-28959 GCA_020629955.1 Myxococcota bacterium
TTTAACTCCGAGCAGGGCAAGCTCTCGGTGACCTGTTCGCTTGGCGTCGCGTGTTATCCCGACCACGCCGATGACGCGGCGGGGCTCTTTGAGATCACCGACAAGGCGCTCTACGCCGCGAAGCATGCCGGACGTGATTGCGTGCGCACCGCAGCCTGATCACACTTCCGAACCATGGAATGGGTTTGGAAAACCGAAGCGGACACCGCCAACGCCGCACGTGCGCTTGGCGAGGCGCTCGCGCAACGTAACGAGCCCTTTCTGATCTTTCTGGAAGGGGAGCTCGGAGCCGGGAAGACAGCGTTTGTGCGCGCGCTCGCTCGCGGCCTTGGCATTCCGGAAGAGATTCCGATTCAGAGCCCCACGTTTTCGATCTTTCGCGAATATCCAGAGAGCCAGCCCTCCCTTCTTCATGGTGATCTCTATCGTCTCGGGTCCGAAGACGAGCTCGAAGAGCTGGGTCTTGAAGAGCGCCTTGAGTCTTGGCTTGTTGTCCTCGAGTGGGCAGAGCGTTTCGAAGACGCGATCGGCAAGCCTGATCTCCTCCTTCGCCTCGGTCATATCGATCACAGCCCGGATGCGCGTTCGGTGAGCGCCGCTGGCACCGAGTGGGCAGTGAACACCCTTCGCGAACTTTCCTGACAATCCACACATCGCAAGCTTTGCGAGACAGGGTTGTCCTGCTAAGTCGCTCGAATGGCAGAAATCGAAGTTTTTGGCGTCGTTGGCGCAGGACAAATGGGCCGCGGCATCGCGCAGGTCGCCGCGCAGGCGGGATACGCGGTAACGCTTCTCGACGCGGATACCGAGCGCGCGGAAGCCGGCAAGGTGCGCATCGCGAAGGGGCTTCAACGCTCCGTCGACAAAGAGCGCATGACGCAGGCGGAAGCCGACGCCGTGGTTGCCCGCATTACCGCCACCGCTTCGTACGCGGACTTCGGCAACGCCGATATTGTGGTCGAGGCCGCCACCGAGACGCTCTCGATCAAAGAGCAGATCTTCCGCGCGTGCGACGAAGCGATGAAGCCGGAAGCGATTCTCGCGAGCAATACCTCGAGCATCTCGCTCACGAAGCTCGCCGCCGCGACCAAGCGCCCCGAGCAGGTTATCGGCATGCACTTTATGAACCCCGTGCCGCGTATGAAGCTGGTCGAGATCGTGCGCGCGCTTCAGACGAGCGACGCGTGTTTCTCGAAGACCTTCGGCATCGGCGAGGAGATGGGCAAAGTGCTCGTCACCACGAAGGATATGCCCGGCTTCATCGTGAACCGGATGCTCATTCCCTTCTTGAACGAAGCGTGTTTCGCACTTCAGGAAGGCCTCGGCACGATCGAGGATATCGATGCGGCGACGAAGCTTGGTTTGAATCACCCGATGGGTCCGTTCGAGCTCAGCGATCTCATCGGCCTCGATACCGTGCTCTACATCGGTGAGGTCCTTCACCGAGAGTTCGGGGACGATAAGTACCGCCCGCCCGCGACGCTGCGTAACTACGTTGCCGCTGGTTGGCTTGGTCGCAAGAGCGGCCGCGGTTTCTACCACTACGACGAGCGCGGAAAGAAGGTGTCGGCATGAGCGTCACGATCCTCGAACACGATGGCGTGATCAGCACGCTGACCATCAACCGGCCGGACAAGCTGAACGCACTCAATCGCGACGTTCTCGAAGGCGTCGCCGCCGCGGTCGAAGCCTGCATCGCACACGGCACGCGCTGCCTCATTGTCACCGGTGCCGGTAAAGCGTTTGTGGCCGGCGCGGATATCGCGGCAATGGCAACACTGAGCCCGGCGGAAGCCCAGGAGTTCTCCGAGCTCGGTCACCGCGCGGGTCACGCGATGGAGACCGCGCCTTTCCCGAGCATCGCCGCGATCAACGGCTTCGCGCTTGGCGGCGGTTGCGAGCTCGCGATGGCCTGCGACTTCGCCTACGCCTCGACCAAAGCCAAGCTTGGACAGCCGGAAACAAAGCTCTCCGTTGTGCCGGGCTTCGGCGGAACCCAGCGTCTTCTTCGGCGCGTTGGCTCGGCGATGGCGCGTGAACTTGTCTACACCGGCAAGATGATCAACGCGCAGGAAGCCCTCCGCATCGGACTCGTCAACGCTGTCTTTGAGCCGGATGAACTCCTCGCGGAAGCACGAAAGACCGCGGAGATGATCTGCGCGAATGGTCCGCTTTCGGTGCAAGCGTGTAAGCGCCTCGTTCTCGAAGGAGCGGACCTGCCGCTTCCGGAAGCAAACGCGCTGGAGGCGAAGGTCTTTGGTGAGTGTTTCGCGACCGCCGATCAGCGAGAAGGCATGGCCGCGTTCCTTGAGAAGCGACCGGCGAACTTCAAAGCGGAATAAGCCAGCCAACGTCGAAAGGGCAGCTCTCGGGCTGCCCTTTTTTTGTTTCAGAAGAGAAGCGCGCCGGCGGCCTGCGCTCTCCGATTGGACCGGCGCCAGAGCGCGATATCGAACGCGAGGAGAAAGAGCCCTTGGGTGATCGACGCAACGCCGGCCCCGCGCATCCAAGGCGTTCCGGGATCGACGCTTGGATCATCGCCTGCTTGCCCAACGAAGAACATCAACGCGCCAGCGACGATGTAGGCGACATCGAGGCCGGTGTTGAGGGCGAACCCAGTCGCCGAGCGAAGCTGCCCCGTCGATTCCTCAAAGAGCTCGCGATCGAGATCCAGAGAACCCTGGTAACGCGTGCAGGTCGCGATCGCCCTGCGGCCTCCGAGGTCGAGAAGGCCAAACGCGAGGCCCGCATTGATGGCGCCAAAACTCGCGCTTGTAACGCCACCGGCGAGCAAGGCCTCGTCCTCTCGGAACGCCAAAGCGACAATGCCTCCCAAGGCGAGACTGACCAGCCCCCCGGTCAACAACGTCACCCCTCCGCGACGACGTTCCCGCAGATGCTGCAATCGAAGGTTCAAAACCTCACGTCGACGAAACGCTTCCGAAGAGAGTGCAGCAGCATCTGATGCCCCTTCCGTGACTTGCCCGGTTTCGCAGGGTTGGGCGCCCGCACGGGTTCGGGGGGCAAACGAAACGCTCATGAGGACAAGGCACATCAGAAGAGAGCATGGAGATCGAAAAGCCATCCGATGCATGATGCCCGAAGCGCGACGGCGCGGTGGAAATGAAACGTCGCCTGCCGATGATCCGGCAGGCGACGTTTTTGCTATTCGCTTCGCGGGATCGAAATCGCTCCGCCGACATCGAGCGTAATCTCGGGATCCACAATCCAAACGCCGGGATCGTCTGGTGATTCAATCGTGTCTGAGATTTCCGTGTCGCGCGTTGCGGTCCAGCGGAGAACGACATCGCTCTCAGTCACGCTTTCCACTACGACCAAGACCTCGCTCAGCTGGGTCCCTTCCCAATCCTCAGATTCGGCGGAAAGCGTGCTCACGACGACGCTCGGTGAATCGATCTCCGCGAAGCTCTCCTCAAACGTGTCTCCCTCGGAAAGCTCGTCCGCCAAAAGAGGGACAAAGATCTGGTGGTGAATCACCCCCTCCGGAGTATCGCATTCAAGCTCGATTCCGGTTCCCCCCGAAGCCGCTTCTTCGCTTCCCCGATAGCTCTGCGACGTGATTCGAAAGCTTACGCAATCGTCCGCGGAGAGCCCGTGCATCACGCCGCTCATCTCGGGCGAATGTGCGGAGAGCTCATTTTCCGCACTATCGACCGCAGGGTTTGGCGACTCTTGCGAAAGACACGCAGAGAACATCACCAGGGAGAAACCACATACACACATCGCTGAAATCTTCATCTTCAACTTCCTTTCCAGAACACGAATCGTTCCTTCACGGAATACGCTGCGCGACAATCGCCAATAGTTCATGATTTTTAGGGAACGCTTTTCACGAAAAGGCAGAACGAACGATGTTCTCCCGAAAACGAAGAGCTGCCGGGCCCATTCGAAAACGGAGCGACCCGGCTTGAGGAATGTTCAAAACGAGACGTTCGAGGCGCAGACTTCTTGGCGTCATCAGAGAAGCGAGCGATTTCTCTTCCGAACCCTTCACGAAAACCACGAAACGGTTTACGATTGCGCGCCCCCTTCGGTACACAGAGGGGCATATGCTGAGCACGAAATCTCAGCGCTTAACGCACAGGAAAGTTTAAGCATGCGACGAGTCGCACCCACATCTGCACTTCGACGTCTAACCGCAGCGTGTCTGTTGGTTCTGACCGCGTTCTCTCTCAGCGGCTGCAAAGTCACCGGAGAGGATATCGAATACTGGAAGCGAACCGTGAAGGGGCCCGGCAAAATCGCCGCGGTTCTCCTCGCGCCACGTTACCCCCAAGAGCTTCGTACGCAGGCTGCACTCGCGTTGGTCGAGATGGAGCGCCGCGACGTCGAGGGAACTGAAATGCTCCGCGAAGCGTTCGCTCGGCTTCGGGCCGCGGACGCAAACGACGCGCAGACAATCGTGCAATCGATGGCGCCACGTCTGATTGAGATGATGACCACAACGCCGTCTGGTTATGACGAAGAGATGGGGCCGCCCCCGTCACAACTTCGCGCGAAAGACGCCGCCTACTCACTCGTCGAGCACGCAAGCCCAGAGACACGCCAGCAACTGACCGAAGCGATCGTGAGCTGGTACTCCGTAGACTTCGCAAATCGCAGCCTCGCTGGAGATTACTCTGCGGCCGAGATCGTCCGCGCGCTAGGAGCTCCGGCCGCCGAGCAGCTTGTTCAGGCGATGAACGCGCAGCAGCCGCAAGCGGCCCTGGTGAAACTAGCAGAGCTCATCTCTCAGTTGGGGAACGATGAAACGAAGCAGCGAGCTGCGGAGCGACTCGTCGAGATCGAGCGCGAAATGGAGTCGAGCGAATTCCTCGATTGGCTCACCGGACGCATTCGTGAGCAGCTCGCAGCGCAGGGACGTGAACAGAGTGACGACTACCTTCGCGCCGTCGCGACCTTTAACCGTGAGAACTTCATCAACGACGGAGCCCTGCCGGCCATGAAGCATCTCGCGAGCGCCGATGTCGTTCGAAACCGGCTTCTTGAGATTGCCCAGTCGCGCCCCGCCGAGGGCTTGGTCGCCTCGCTCGCGGAGTCGTTCCAGCTTCGCCGGCAGAAGGCGCTCCAAGCGCTCGAGGGCAACGTCGCGTCGAGCCATCTGAACGTGCTCCTCGGCTTGGCGCTCGACGCCAATAACCCTGTGAACGTTCGGGACTACGCATTCGACCGCGTGGGTGATATCGGAGACCAGGCCGCCATCCCACGCCTCTGGCCACTCGTCGAGTTTGCGGAGAACGAAACGCTCGGAAAGCGACTCCGCTGGCGCGCAGGCGAATTGGTGCTCGCGCTGGGGGGCTCGGGCATTGTCGGCGAGTTCCTTGGGCGACTTCCCTCCGATGGGAACGTCCAGTACGAACCGGAAGAGCTAGCTGGGTATGCGACTCGAATGAGTCAGATGACGCCCACGCCCACCGAAGCGATGTCGCGTCAGCTACGCGCATCCAATTGGTACCAGCGGGTCATTGCGCTCCGCTTCTTCGAGCGCCGGGGTACCCAAGAAGACGTTGCGCGCCTTCGGCGTCTTGTCCGAGACAACGCGGCATGCGTTGGCCCTTCGTGGGCCGGTCGTGAACTGCAGACCGTCGGCAAAGTCGCGGAGAACGCGATCGGTGTTCTTGAGAGCCGACTTCAGCAGGGCTCAAACAACGGTGGCGGAGAATCTCCGTCAGCGATGGAGTAGTCGTCCCATCCATCGTCCCAGGCGATGAACCGCGCCGGCCTTCGGGTCGGCGTTTTTTCTTGGGCGAAATGCTCTCGGAGGATCGGAACCGAGCACAGGCGAATGCACTGACGGACGTTCACCCTTCGCAGGAGTGCGAAAAGGACAAAAATCGGGAAATTCGACCGACTCAACCCTTGATCCGAGGGACCTTTTTGACGCATTCTTAACCTCTATAGGTGCGGTCGGTGTTTCGGCGCCGGGCAGCGCGTGTTCTCACGCGTCACCATCCAACTTGGCCAAGGCCAAAAGAGTCAAACGTGAACGACCCGAATCGAAAGACGCATCGCAGCTTTCAGTGCCGCGACTACCTGTGGGATCTCTTCGCCCGGATGAGCGGCGAGCTAGAGTGCTCCGTCGACTACCTCATCAACGAAGCCATGCGGCAATACGCGAAGTCACGCGACTATGATGCGGACCCTGGACGGGCTCCGAGCGGCGCCGGTCTTCCCGCTTTTGGAAGTGGGCCCCCCGGCTATCCTCCCGCAGGAGGCGGAGCTCCTCCACGCCCTCCGGCTCCTCCCGCTGGTGGCGGCCTGCCTTCTTTCGGAGGAGGCGGCGCACCCACCGGTCGCCCACCGCGTCCACCGATTCCCGCTCCCCCGTCGGGAGGCGGCGGGTATGGCGGCTACGGCGGTGGCGGTGCACCCACTGGATATCCCCCTGCCCCGCCCGCAGGCGGGGGCTACCCTGCCGGCGGCTTCGGCGGCGGTGGCGCACCGGCCGGCGGCCCCCCACCCCTTCGTCCTCCAGCAGGTCCCCCCGGTTTCCCCCCGCCACCCGGCGGGAGTGCGGCACCCCCGCCTCTTCCTGGCGCTGGCGCCGCATACGGTGGCGGCGCACGTCCCCCGCTCTACGTCATCTTTAACGGACAGAAGATCCCCGTGGCCAAAGACGAGTTCGTCATTGGCCGCGGATCGAAGACTGCAGACCTACCGATCAAGGATGGCAATATCAGCCGTCGTCACGCCGCCGTCGTCTTCCAGGGCGGGTCGTACTACATCAAGGATCTCGGAAGCACGAACGGCATCGAGTTCCAAGGTGGACGCATCGACAGCAAGCGCATCGACGAGGGCGACTGCGTGCAGATCTGCGAATACGAGATCCGCTTCACGTATCGCTAGTCAAATCCATCAATGGACCCAAAGCCGTCCCTGCCAGGGGCGGCTTTTTCGTTTCGGCTTGTATCCACAGCGCACGTTCGATCTATCCTCCGCTCACGCGCAGTGTTCGGTCGATTCAGAGGTGTCACGAAACCCGGAAATCGATAATCGGCCGCTCTTTGCCACCCTTCTAGGAGATTCTGAAATGGCCCGCTTTAAGTCCCCCTTCGCCCTTCTCGCGCTCACTCTCGCCTGCGGCGGAACTCAGCTTTCGACCGACGACTGCGACTACCGAGAAGGCGAATCCTGTTACGACACCATGAGCGCCGCTTGCGAAGCAGCCGGGTGCTCCCTTGAAGATTGCCTCGCTCTCGAAACCTACCCCGCGCAGGTCCAGTGCAGCTCCGGCAATGCCGCCATCCTCGATGCGACAACTGATCAGGCCGAAGACGACGCCGTTCAAGCCGCCGAGGAATGCGGCGCTACCTACGACGGGCAATGCTATGAAGCCGCAGAGCAGGCGTGCGAGGCCGCAGGCTGCGCGCTTGATGTTTGCCAGCAAATGGAATCCTACCCCGTTCAGGTCGCCTGCCCGGAGTAGGGTCTCATTCTTCTCGAAGTAGGCTGAGAAGCCCGCTCACCCACGTATCTTCGCTCGGTGCATCCTGTCGAAGTGCTCTCAATAGCTCCTGGGCTTTCTGGCTCAGGGGCTGCTTCTTTTCACGCGCTTCGAGGACGGCAGGAATCACAGCCAGCGGATGGTCGCCAAGCGTTGAGCGCCAGTCCGATACGTTCGATGCAAGCCCTTCGTTCCCACGCGCGGGAACCTCTTGGGCAGCGGGCGTTCCAAGACCGTTGATGGCTTCGATGACACGCTTCGTGCGGTCTTTGTAGGGGAGCGCCGAAAGCATCTCCGGCGAAATCGGCGCACCGAGATGAATAGTCTGCTTTCCGAATCCTACGGGAAACTCAAGCTTGGTATCACTCTCATCGATCGGAAGTCCGCCGCTAAAACGGACGGGAACAATGTGAACGCCGGCGCCAATCGCGAGATCGCAAAAGACGCCGCTCATCGTCTCCACCGGTTTCCGAGCGCTTTGCGCGCGAGTGCCTTCGACATGCACCATCAAGCTCTTCGCCGCGCTAGTGTCTTTCAGCTTCTGCACAATGCGCGGAAGCGACGCCGGATCTTCGCGATCGAAGTAGGTGATCACCCCCGGGTCCTGGACCCCGGGCCACGAGAAGCAGTGCGCGATGAGCTTACCGAGCCAGCTCTCTCGATGCTCCTTCTTCGCAAGCGTCAACGTCGGAACGCCATGAAGCCCCGAGGCCAAGATCGAAAACGTCAGCGATTCGATGCCCGTCTGATGGTTCGCGAGATAGAGCACGCTCTTTCCGTAGAGCGCGTGATGCGCCGCAGGGTCATCAAGATGTACGGCGTCCACGAACGCGTCCGACAGCCCATAGTAGATGTCTTCGACGGGCCAGCCCGAAAGGCCAAAGTAGCTGCGCCAATAATCTTCGACCGGCTTCAGTTCCAGTGAGGGCCCGTTTAATGAGCGAACCCGAACGGTGGAAGTCTCGCGCCGCGCCTGAACGCGAATTCCTGTCAGCGGCGCGTCCACGCGCTGAACCAACGTCGCGTCGTCCAGCTCCGAAAGCACGAGCTCTCGTGGGTGAACGCTGAGCAAACGCCCGGCATGTTCGCGGATCGCAAGTTCGCGCGTGAGGTCTTCAGACTTCGCGCGATAGACATGACGCAGGGTTCCCGGCAGCCAATCGCTCGCGGCAACATCCGCCGCATCGAGGAGGGTTTCTTCGCCTTCAACACGAGAGAGGGAGAGCCCATTCGGCTCGCCATCGCGCAAAAACGCCCGTCGCGAGGTGCTCGCGCCTTGGCCAAGTGGCCCCTTCGGCATCGCGATCTCGACAAGACGAAGGTAGGCAATATCGCCTCCCTCATCAAAGAGCCGAACCTCAAAGACCGGCATCCGATTTCGTTCATCCGCAAAGCCCGCGAAACGGGAGTGGCAGAAGAGCTTTCCTTCGGTGGGGAGTGCTCGAAGAAGGCGAATATCGAGCTGCCGCGGATACGCGACCACATCTTCACCGAGTTTCCCATCGGTCCATTCCGAAAGAGAGTCATGCGGAATGCCATGCGTCGCTGCATCGAGAAGGCCCTGATGAAGCTCCCCATGCGGAACAAATCCCTTCGACGCATCAAGCGTGAGGAGGCTTTCCTTGGCTCCGCGCCTCAGCTCCGTTCCAAAAAAGAACGCGGGTCCGTGAAAGAGCCGGTCCTCGGCATAAGGAGGAGCTGCCGCACCAAGCGTTCCCGGCGCCGTCTCGATCGAAAGCTCTGGCTCCTTGACCAGGGCGCGGGCCGCGACCTCAAAGCGCGAGAGCTTGGGGTTCTTCGCGTCTCGCCAAACCAAAAAGCGAACCTCCTGCGCGCCGCCCTCGACCGGCGAAAGCTCGGTCTTCGTACGCGTGCCACCGGCGCCGATCGTCACCCAGCGAAGCACCTCAAACTCCGAGAGCCCCGAGGGCGCGAGCGCGCCGAGCTCGGCCCGAACATGCGCCATCATCCGGTCGACAATGCTCATCATGGGGAGCGCCGGAACGGAGTACGTCGGGCAATGGTCGGCGAGCCAGGGCGAAAGCGTTGAATCGAGGATCACCTCGCGTGAACCCTCGATGCCCATGGGCCGGCGCGCGACCGACGTCGGCGCTTCGGAGCGGGCGCTCCCCTTCGGGGCCTCGAGCGCCGAGGTGCCTTCCCGGATCAGCGCAAGACCATCGGCGTCGCCACGAAATGCGCTGCTCTTTCGAAAGCGCTTTCCTTCCGGTCCTCGGTCAGGGCCATCGACGATGCGCATGCCAAGGCCCTTCGCCTCGTAGATGCGCTTGCCATCTACCCAGAGCGAACAGTCCGCAAGCGCCAGCACGCCGCGTTCGTCGGTCCGGATCTCGATAAACTCGAGGGTCGTAGAAACGAGCTTGTTCTCCGGGACTACCTGACCGCGGTATTTCCAGACATGCTTTGCGGCGCTCGCGATGGCTTCAAAGCGCGGCGCCTTCATTCCCGAGTGCAGCCCTTTCTTTCGCATGCCCCACTGCATCGCCTGCAGCATGGCTTCGATACCGAGTGAGCCGGGCTGAACCGGGTCCTGGTAGAAGTGCGCTTTAAAGAACCATTCGCCGGCGTCGATATCCTTTTCCGCCCGAACGCAGCCCAGGCCTTCCCGGCCACCATCCGCCTCGAAGTAGGTGACGCGGTCGATCATCAGGAGCTTGCCCGGCGCCATCTCCGGAGCTGCGGCGCGCGCAGTCTTGGCGACATCGATCTCGATATTGCCAGTTTGGGAATAGAACGCCTTCTGTTCATCGCTCGCGGGAAGGCCAGCTTGATTCTCGAAGGCCGAGGGCGGGAAGAATCCAAAGACGGTGTCGAGCTCGTAGACTTCCGTCTCGCCAATAAAGCAATGCACCTCGAAGGATTCGATGATCATACCAGCCGATTGCGAGACGTTCTTTACCCGGACTTCGGTTCGGAGCGTCTGGGCCTGTCCCGCGTCAACTTCAAAGATCTCGGCCTTGATCGTCCCCGTGCCATCGAGGTTACGGAAGAGGAAATCGTCATCGTTCGTGAGCGTCGAACCGACGTAGCTCGCCGTCCAGCCGCAGGGCTGAAGCGCCGCTTCGAGCAACACTGCAAAGGGCATCACCCGGCAGCCGTTCTCATCGAAGTACCAGGCATCGGCCGGAATATCGTACTCAAACTCGAGCTCGATCCCGTTCATGGACTTGCCCTCCGCGAGCTGTCCCATGACGCCGGGCGTCTTCGTCACGCGGCTGATGAAATGATAGGGCGGCCCAGGTAGGCGCGGCGTTCTGCGGGTGCCATCGAAGCGCTCGTACATCGGTCCAAACGCCGTCGAGGGCTGTCCCCAGGCGCATGCGATGAGCGAGTTCTGATCGAAGCGGAAGGGTTCCTCTCCTTCGCAGAAATCGAGCTTGCAGCTCTCCACCGCGCAGCGATCGTCCTGGTCGGTCTCGACCTTCTCTGGAAGGAAAGAGCTATTGGGCCAGCTCGGGACCATCTGCAGCGCAAAACGCCGGGCGTGGAATGCGCCGAGGCCATCGACCGTGCAGAGCAGGTCGGCGTAGAGGGTCGGAATCGGGCCGTCATGGACCTCTTCTACAAAGAGCTCGTAAGTAAGCTTCTTCGATTCCGGCGTCACCTGTCCGCGGCAGATAAGCTTATAGGTCTCGTCCTGCACGGGCTGGAAGCGCCAGCCGTCGCGGTCGAGCGAGTAACCCAGACCGCAGAGGTAGAAGGTCATCGCCTGTACGCAGCCCTCGAGCATCAACGTGCCGGGCATGCAGGGGTCGTTCTTGAAATGACCGTCGAAGAACCAATGGTTCGGATCGATCGTCTGCGTCGCGCGCAGGTAGCCCCGGCCCCATGGACCGCCCTTGGGATCGAAGACGTCGACCTCATCGAAGAAGCGCATGCGGCCGTCTTGGATCTGCGGCGTGCGCGTGTGCGTCTTCGTTCGCTCGAAGCTCTCGCCGAAACAATCCCATGGACGCCCTTCCGAGAACGCGATGACTTCCTCTTTGGTGAAGCTCGTCTTCGTCTCCTTCGCGGGAGCGTCGAGGCGCGCGTTTTCGAGAATCTCCTGCTCTTCCGCCTTCCAGAGAATGCCCGCCGATTCGTCGAGCTCAGCGCGAGTGAAGAAGCCCGCCTGTCCGTGACGCACGCGGAGCGCCGGGCGAATCGAACCATCGGCGCGGCGGACGTAGCAGTCGTAGTGGAAGAAGAAGAGCCGCACGTCGCCCTGCTTCGCGTGCCCATCGACGTGAATATCGTAAGCGAGCGTTTCGCCAACCTTCGGAAGGTCACCGAGCCACGTCATCTCGCAGCCGAGCAAGCGATACGCGCGCTCGCCTTGGTTCAGGAAATCGGCGCCAAGGTAGCTGATGAGGAAAAGGTCGGCCTGCCCCGACTCGACCATGATGCCGGTCGGCATATGACCATTGTTCAGGTACCAAGAATCCGCCTTCACGTCGGTCTCGGTCCAGCAGGTGCCGCGCGTGCTGGCGCCGCTCTTGAGCATCCCGCCCGGCTCGGCCTTCATGCCCGTGCAGCGGTCCGCGAGAAGAAGCGGCGGCTCCGGCATTCGAACCTGAACGGCGTGACCATCCTGCTGCTCGAAGAGTTCACCGAAGATATTGCTGATGACGCCGGAGGCGTGCGTAAGCAGATCTTCGCGCGAGAAGCTCGGTCCCTCGGGCCGGAACGCTAAGGGAAGCTCGTTTTCATCCTGCTTCGCGGGCTTCGCCGCCAGAACGTTTGCTTTCGGTGCTGGCTTCGACGCGACCGGCTTCGACGGTGCCGGCTTCGAGGCCGCAGGCGTTTCCGGCGCGAGCCTGGGCATCGGCTTCTTGAGCGATGGGGCGACGGGCGCGGGGGCCGCCTTCGCCTTGGAAGGTGCGATCGGCATACCCGCCGGAAGATGTGCGGGAAGCGGCGTCGCCTTCGCGCCCTGCGTTACGCGGACGGCAGCGGGGGCAGCGGCGATGGTCGGCGCGCTGGCGTTCGGAGCCGTCGCAATAAGATTCATAAACTCCGCGTGGAGCTCCGATTGCTGCGCGATAAACGCTTGATGTGCAGCGACCAGCTTTGCGTGATGGCGGACCATCGCGTTCGGATGCGATGCGCCGGTGGTAGCAGCACCGCTCAGCGAAGCAGCGACGCTACTCGGTGAAGCGGCGACGGCAGGGGCGACTGGTGCAGGCGCGGACGGTGCGAAGGTCGGCGCTGCCGGTGCAACCTCAGGAGCGAAAGTCGTCGGCGGAAGCGCGGGAGCGCGCGACATCGAAGCGGAGGGAGCCTGAGGATTCTTAGAGTGCGTCATGGGCGTCTGGTTACGGGCCGCCAAAGCAGCACCATTCGATGAGGAGATGCTCACCGCGTTCGGCGAGTCAGAGATGGAGGGATTTGAAGCGGGCGAGCTGCCAATCGAAACAGGCGCCCAGCGGGCAGGAAGCGTCAGTGATTTTTCGTTCGGCTTCGCGATGGCTTCCGCCAAAAGCGCTTCGGCCGAGACCGGCTCCACGTGGAATGCGCGCCCCGCCCACTCGACATGCTGCGGGGCCTTTGCGATCGACGATGCGCAAATCTCTAGGAGCCCATGCGCGTTATGAGCGACGCCAAGCGATGTGGCGTGCGCTGAGTTTTGCCCCGTCGCCGGAGCCGGCATGATGCGCGCAATCACGCGAAGGCCGCGAGCGAGCGCGTCTTCTTCGCGCATGACGAGCATTGCGATCGCGGCGTCTCCACTAGGCCCGCCGACAATCGATTCGTGCACGGCTTCCGTCGAGCGATCGACTGCACAGGCGAGACTAAACGTGCCTTCACCAAGCGCGAGACGTTCGACCGCCAGCTGAAGTGCGCGAAGGCCGCTGCCGGCTTCCTCGCTCACGGTGTGGCTCGGGCCGCGTGCATCGAGCTGCGAGCTGAGCCGGTTTGCCGGGATATTCGGCAATACGCCGACCACATGTTCGGAGAGCAACGAAGGCGCGAGCGCGTCGGCGGTCTTTCTTGCCCAGTCCTCAGAATGCCCAAGCTTCTTTGCCCAGCTCGGCGCGCGCCAGCGAGCGCCCCATCGGGCGATCTCCGGATCGCAACCATAGCCCGCAAAGACGCTCAGGGATTCCCGTTCCGATTCCGTCAGCGCGACGCCAAGCGAGGCTTCCGCTTCAAGGCATGCCGCAAGGAGCGCGGTCTGCTGTCCGCTCGCAAGCTTCAGCGTCGCGGGAGGAAATTTGAGCCCCTTGAACGGGAGCGCGACTTCTTCGATACGTGGCGAATGGTCCGCGCCCGAGAGAGCCGCATGAACCTTCGAGATGCCTGCGGCGCTGCCCGCGATCGCGCCGAGGCCTACCACAACCACAGGCTTCGGAGCCGGCTCGGCGGCCGCCTGGGCACTTGCGGGCGTCTCATCCGCCGCTTCGACGATCAAATGCCCGTTATTGCCACCAAAGCCGAACGCGCTCAGTCCCGCGCGACGCGGGCCCTCCCAAGGCTTCGATGCATGCAGGAGCTGCATCGGCGAATCTGCAAACGCATCGTGCGTCGCCCCATCGACGCTCGGCGTCGCAGGCATCGTGCGCCGTTCGAAGCACTCGAGCAGCTTGATCAATCCGGCGACGCCCGCGGCGGTGATCAGATGCCCGATATTGCCCTTGAGCGAACCGATCGTCTTCGGCGCATCGCCATAGGCAGCTCGCATTGATTTGAGCTCAACGCCATCACCCACCGGCGTGCCGGTCGCATGACACTCGATATAGGGAACGCTCTCGGGGGCGAGCCCCGATTGCTCGAGCGCACGCTTCATCGAGAGCGCCTGACCCGCGGGGCTTGGCGCGAGCAGGTTCGCGCCTCGGCCGTCATTCGAGAGCCCCACGCCGCGAATCACGCCATGGATCTTTCGGCCTTCGGCGCGCGCATCCGAGAGGCGCATCAACGCGACCATGCCGCAGCCTTCGCCGGGGATCAGCCCGTCGGCCTCGCGATGAAAAGGCCGGCTCTGTCCGGTCTTGCTCATGGCGCCAAGCGCGCAGAAGCCGACGTGAATGAAGAGGTCATCGCAGCGGCTAATCGCGCCGGCGAGCATCACGTGGGCCTCGCGGCGATGAAGCTGACGGCACGCGAGCTCGATGGCATAAAGCGACGAAGCGCATGCGGCGTCGAGCGCGTAGCCGCCGAGCGAAAGCCCAAGCCCGCGCGCCAAAGTTCGTGCGGGGCCGCCGCTCGAGAATCGCCCACGAGGATGTGCGTCCGCGACATCTAGCGCAGCTGCGCTCTCTCCTAACCAGACGCGCTCCGCGTACCGGCTCTGCGATTCCGTCGGCAGCGAGAGATTTCCAACCACCGCGCCCGCCGTTCCCTCCGGGAAACCGGCGTCTTCAAAGGCCGCACGTCCGGTTTCGAGAAGCAAGGTCTCAATCGGTGTCAGCGTCTGTGCTTCGGCGGCATTGAGGTGAAGCCCTCGAGACTGAAGCGCCGGGATCTCGACGTACGCGCCAACATCTGTCCAAGCCTTATCGCGCGCGCTGGCGGGATCCGTCTGCGTGGTCAGCACGTCCGATTTCGGCAAACGCCAGCGACCCTCCGGCGCCGCGCTCGTGACAACGCGGCGTTCGTCAACGAGCTCAAAGAGCTCCTCAGGAGAGGACGCGCCGGGCACGTGGCAGGCGCGCCCGACGATCGCGATCGGTTCAAACTTCATGGGCTGGTCGCTCTGCGTCGATCAGGAGCGCGGCAAGACGTGCATCTCGACACCTTGAAGCTCCGCCACCGCGGCGCCTTTCGAATCGAGAAGGAGCACGTCCGAGACGCTCTTACTTTCGCTTCGTGACTCGCCCTTGAGCACCGCGCGAAGCGGTCCTCGAACGAGACCAGTGGCGTGACGCGTGAACTGTCCAATCGATGTCGGAAGGGCTGCGTCGCCATTGCCGCGCGTTGTCCACAGAAGCGCGAGTTGAAGCGCACCATCGACAAGTGCAGGGTCCGTCGCCCAGGTTCGCTCGGCCGGCCATGCGCGATCTTCGCCACCCTCTAGTTCTGCACTGAGGCCGGCGTCGCCAAGTTCGGGGGAGCCGACGATCACGCGGAAGGCATCGCCGTGAAAGAGCGCATGTCCGTCATAGACAACGCCTTCGTAGCGGGTGAGCCCGTCCGGTGTCTCCGCGTCGAGTTCCACGATCGGCGCCTCGACGTTCACGCTGACGATCGCCGAGTAGCGACGGGCGCCGCTCGAATCGAGCAGAAGCGTTTCAAGTCGCGCGCCGTTGCCGTTCGAGATCTGCTTCACCTGGACCTGAAGGCGCGTATCCGCGCTGCCGAAATCATCGAGGAGAACCCCCCGAAGTACGCGAAGCTTCTCGCAGCGGATGAATCGGAGATCGGGGCGTGCGGCCTCACTTGCGCGAGCGAAGAGCTCGACCACAAACGCCGCCGGAAGCACCGCCTTGCCCTGGACGCGATGCGCATCGAGCTGCGGTTCGCGCGCGGCATCGATCACCACATCGAAGGTCCACTCCTTCTGACGCTGTCCCGGATTCAGCGCTGCCGGGATGGGTTCGCCACCGAGGACAATTTCTCCGCCGCAGGGCGCCGAGATATCTTTGAGCTCATCGACCAGCATCTGTGCGCCGGTCTCGAGCCCGATGAGCGGAACGCCGAGGCTCTCGAAGTGTGCCTTGAGTGCCGGCGTGACCATCCCGCCTTCCCACGGACCCCAGCCGAGGGAACGACCAAGAAGCGAGCCGCCGCGTCGAAGCACTTCTGCCGAAACCACCTTGTTCAAGGTCTCGTTCGCCATCGCGTAATCGCACTGGCCCTTATTGCCGCAGCGTCCAGCCACAGAGGAGAACGCCACCAAGATGCGAAGCGGGTCACTCGCCGTCGCGTCGAGGAGCGCCTTGAGACCGAGCACCTTGGTATCGAAAACGCGGTCGAACTGGTCGAGCGTCTTATCCGCAATAAAGCGATCTTCGATCAGTCCCGCGCCGTGCACGATGCCCGTGATGGGGCCCCATTCCGAGCGGACGGTCTCGAGCGCTGCATTAAGCGCGACCGAATCCGTAACGCTGACCGGCACGTACTTGGCGCGGCCACCGGTCGCTTCGATCGCCGCAAGCGTGGCGCGAACCTCACGCGATTTCAGGATGGCTCCCGCGCGCTTTCCAAGGTCCTTCGGCGAGATCTTCTCACCCGTGTTCTTCGCGGCCAGCAGGAGCGCCTTCTTCAGCTCGGCGTCCGTCTTGGCGTTCTGGGTTTCGCTCGTCTCATCAACGAGACCCGAACGGCCAAGGAGCACAAAGGAAGCCTTCGTCTCCTCGGCGAGACGAATCAGCGTCGTCGCCGTTACGCCGCGCGCACCGCCGGAAGCGACGATCACCGACTTCGAATCGACGCGAGTCGCGCCGCTATCCGCAGAGACGGCTGCCGCGATGCTCTCGAGCGAAAGTCGCTTCCCATCCGCACGAAGCGCGATTTCGAGACCGGCGCCCGAACGACCCGCGCCGGGCGCGTCACCACCGAAGAGGAGTTCTCCGGCGATGAGCTGTGCGAGATCCGCCTCGGAGCGTTGTCCACGTTCGATATCAATCGCTCGGAGACCGGCCTTTGGCCATTCCTGCGCGGCCGTCTTGACGAGACCCGGGAGACCACCGATCCATGCTCGCGCGTTCCCCGAGAGACCAAAGCAGCCACCGGTATCCTGCACCGTCACGAAGACGCCGCCATGTTCGGCAAGTACGTTTGCAATCGCGTTTGCGGAGCGGAAGGCTTCGCGCTGAATCTCGCGGGCAGCGCTCACATCGTTCGTGTCGAACTCGGCGACTCCGCCCAGGAAGATGACGCCGTCCGCGTCGGCGCTTAGCTCTGACGCTGTCTTCACGACCGAGCTCGCCACGCCATGCGGAGCGAGAGCCTTCTGAAGTTCACCACCAAGCGTTCCGCCGCCGACGATGGCGAGCTTCGAGACGCTGAGGAGACCGCGCAAGGCGAAGCCCGTCGCGGGCGCCTCGACGGTCTGCAATACGTAGCGCGCCGCGATGGGCGTGCCGTTGGCCGTCGTTGTCTTGGC
>JAHDCI010000040.1:29059-30327 GCA_020629955.1 Myxococcota bacterium
GGGTCCACCTCAGGGAGGTTCATGCCCTGCTCCGCCGCTTGCTCGCGCATCGACGAGAGGATCTCCACGCGCTTGATCGAGTCGACGCCAAGGTCGGATTCGAGATCCATCGAGAGCTCGAGCATATCGACGGGGTAGCCCGTCTTCTCAGCGACCACTTCAAGCATCAACGCCTGAAGCTGCGCTGCGCTGCCGGTCGCGTTCGAAACTGGAGCGGCGGCATTCGCCACGGCCCCGCCTTGAGGAAGGTCGCGGCCCATCCGGTCGACAATCTCCTGCAGCGTGCGCAGCTTGCCAAGTTCCGCGGGATCCACCTCGGGCAGATTCATCGAAGCTTCGGCAGCTTGCTCACGCATGGACGAGAGGATCTCGACGCGCTTGATCGAGTCGACGCCAAGGTCCGCTTCGAGGTCCATCGAGAGCTCGAGCATATCGACGGGGTAGCCGGTCTTCTCGGCGACCACTTCAAGCATCAAGCTCTGAAGGGCTTCGGCGCTGCCGCCACTCGTCACACTCTCTGCGACGGGCGCGACAGCGGTCGTTGACGCGCCCGTTGGAAGTTCCGCGCCCATTCGGTCGACGATTTCCTGAAGCGTTCGAAGCTTGCCGAGCTCCGCGGGGTCGATTTGCGGAAGTTCCGGCGCCCGCTCGGTCATCGCTGAGAGGATTTCGACGCGCTTGATCGAGTCGACACCCAGGTCCGCTTCGAGGTCCATCGAGAGGTCGAGCATCTCGGTCGGGTAACCGGTCTTGTCCGCGACAATCTCAAGCATCAGCGACTGAAGCTCGCTAGCGCTAGGTCCGCTCGCGACAGGAGCCGGCGAGGGGCTCTGTGTCGAGGTGGTGGGTGCCGCTACGGCCGGAAGCGTGGCTCCCATGCGGTCCACGATCTCCTGGAGCGTGCGCATCTTGCCAAGCTCCGCCGGGTCGACCTGCGGAAGCTCGGGGGCGCGCTCCGTCATCGCGGAGAGAATCTCCACGCGCTTGATCGAGTCGACACCAAGATCGGCCTCAAGGTCCATCGAGAGGTCGAGCATTTCGGTCGGATAGCCGGTCTTCTCGGCGACCACTTCGAGCATCAAGGTCTGCAGCGAGGCGAGGCTTGGCCCGCTCGGCGCTGTGACGGGTGCCGGCTTCGCAGCAGGCGCGGGCTTCAGAGCCGCTGGAGCCGGTGCAGGCTTCGCGACCGCTGGTGTGGCAACCGGCTGCGTAACGACAGGCTGCGTAACGACAGGCTGCGTAACGACAGGCTGCGTAACGACAGGCTG